>WQVF01000021.1 GCA_009781725.1 Defluviitaleaceae bacterium | reverse complement strand
CTGGATTATCGAAAAAACCAATATTCAACGCGCTTCCAAGGTTCGCTCTTTGGCTGGGTTGTTTGCTTTCATCTTTGCTAGAATTGCTTGTGCTTTCCTGTGTTTTTAAACCTTGATTGGCGTATAGATAGCTTCTTTATCATAATTCAAGTGCTTCCTCTCTTCTATTGACCGTTTTCTGATTAGATATTGCATCATCTTTTCACAAATTTCTTAAGTACTCTTTAGAATATTTTTCAAAGTCATATTCATTTTCAAGTAATAAACATATAGTGAACAGGGAATAAATAAAATTATTTTTTACCCCATTACAATACTTCAATCGCTCTTTCCCACTAAGCTGCCCGTTATCATCACATGCCGCAACACACAAGCCACATTCAATAAAATTCCAACATGCCATACACTCTGCTTCTGTCAATTTACCCACATTTAGCATGGCGTCTATTTTTTCCATGATAAAACCTGTGTCAATGTGCCCTATTTGCATGGCTTCGGTTCCTTCCATAACTCGCTCACAGGGGAAGATTCTACCATCAACATCAACGAAAGGACGCATTGATCCAGGCAAACATGGGCCACCAGGATGGGCTTTTTCTTGGATTTCACTTTTTGATAATTTGGAATATAGTCTTGCAATCATTCCCATATCCCGTTCAAATAACTTTGATGTTTTTGCACTGTCATATAAGCCGATAGCTGCCAAGAGATGCTTCATGGTTTGGTAGTTATGGGTTGCATGATAGAAATCATCATAAACTATACTTTTATCAGCACCACTTTCCCTTACCGTGTTGAAGTTTGCTAAATTCCCTGCAACAATATCATCCGAGCTATAGAATTCATTAACACACGAAAAATCAGTGCCTGGTGCTACAACTGTTGTAAAGGATATATTATTGTAATACTGAGGATAACAATCCTTTATGCGTTTTACATTTTTTAGTATGTCATCAAACGTTCCCCTGCCATCAGGATATACGCGATTTTTATCCTGCCACTCACGAGGCCCGTCAAAACTAATCAATGTATTAAAGTTATTTTCCGCAAGGAAGGAAATAGTATCGTCAGAAAAAAATGTGCCATTTGTTGTTAGAGTGTATATAACCTCCCGTCCTCTGTAACTGTCTTTAATATATGCAACGCAGTCTTTAATTTTGCCTATTTCCATAAGAGGCTCGCCGCCATAAAATCCGATAGATATTAGATTTACATCCCTTGACCTCGCCATGACAAAGTCAACACATTTTTTCATAAGTTCCAATGACATGGTTTTATTACTGTGTGTTCGCTGGGTGCCATATCCTCCGCCATACGCACAGTAGCTACAGCGTAAATTGCAATTCTGTGTGACTTGCATAACTATTGAACTCATTCCGCTTTGCAAGTAGAAAGGCATATATTTCGTATCAGGGTGTATTATTTCATTAAGACAACTCTCTTTCAGATACCCCTGATCCCTATAACGCTGTAATAACTTCCAATCGTCATTATTTGCTGTATTTGATTCAACCCTCTGGCAAGCATCAAATTCCTCATTACTGACAGCCAAAAGTGAATGTGTCTCCCTATCATATACATATTTCCCACCAGGCGTAGAAAACGTCTTGATTATAACTGCCATATACCCACCCCGCTCCGTCATTGTTTCTTCACAAGCTGTTTGTATTGCGAGTTTACGAGGCAACAACGCCATAGTCAATACGGTGGTGTCAACAATTTCTATGAAAAACATGTGCTCATACGGCTGTTTTAGACTGATTTTGGATGCTTTTGTTGACAAAATAGATATTTACGCCCCGAAAATATCCATTATTATACACATTGATGTGCATTTAGGTCATACATATAGACACCATAAATCCCCGCAAACCTGTATTTTACTGGCTTACAGGGGTGTTGACAAAACAGTGCATATTCTGGTTATAATTCCATGAAAATTATAGCAAATTGTCGACATGCGGAGGTTGATTATCGTGACATTAGCAAATAAAATTAAACAAATCAGAGAAAAGAAAAAACTCTCCCAAGAAGCACTGGCCAAAATGATGAATTATACAAGGTCCTATGTAAGTGCTTGGGAATGTGAAAAGCGTCCTATTACTAGTGAAGTACTTGACACATTTAGGGCAGCAGTTGGATTACCCGGTGTACCCCTTACCAATGATGAAGTAATACAGTATAAACATCAGTTATACGACTGGAGAAGCAATGTCGTTTACGGAGAGTTTCATAAGGCAAAGGAACTACAACCTATACTTGCACAAGGTGCAGAGTGGTCGTGCGATAAAGATTTGAAAGCACTGTATGATTTATTTAGTGCCAGTTTCTATTACTCAGTGGGTAATGCCGAAGCATACAAAAAAGTAATGGGTTCGCTATATGCTCAGAAACATGATTTTAATGATGAACAGCTTCATTGGTATTACAGGCTTGTTGGAATCCGTGAGTTAACTAACAGGCAGTATAAAAGAGCTTTAAACTCATTTTGTGAAGCTGAGAAGTTGGGTAACCATTTGGGCCTGGACGATGTAATGCTCAACTATAATATCGCAAATTGTTTAACCAATATGGGTTATGTATCTTTGGCAATAAAATATCTGGAAGCAGCACAGAAGATGGCCAAAGAAACGCCTATCCATAGATTCGATGGTTATATCAGGCTTCTTATAGCCGCTAATTACAGTAATAGTGGAAGATGTCACGAAGCAATTGCCATTCTTTATGACTGCATACGGGATGAAAGAGAGCGATATGGGACAAATAGTGCTTTAAGTGGAATGTACCACCGCTTGGCTATTGCTTATAGTAAATTAGAAGATACCACTAATGCATTAAAATATCTTGATGAAGCGGCATTATGCATTACAGAAAATAAGGGCTCACATAATTATAACTTTTATCTTAGGGCCCGGATATTATTGACTGATAATAAAATTGATGAAGGTATGGACTGTTTAGATAAAGGGTTACAGCTCGCTGATAAAGGCACCTTATATCATACATTGCTGAGTTCACTTAAACACTCTATGCTGTTGAATGCCAATCAATCTCGCTTGCATATGGAAAAAGTCGCAATCCCTTGTTTGCTATCATATGGAAAATACCAAGATGCAGCAAGCTACTACTATAAACTGGGTAAGTTTTATGAGCAACAGCAGAAATATAAACAATCAGCAGAATATAGCTTCTTAGCATACGAATTATCAAATAAACTTATAAAGGGAGACATAGAGCTATGAAAAAACGATTAATCTCAATTGTTATTGCGTTCGTCTTAATTTTTGGTAGTACAGTAACGGTATTCGCCTGTGACGATGACCCAATTTTACCTGGCTGCAGACCCCGAAGTTCACCAATTATCGAGTGCCCAGAGCCATCCGACGAGCACTCGGACCACCCTGGCGATTCCCTCCTATAGCCCTATACACTGCCCCGGTGTACTGTCCATCACTAGGGTAGAATAGAAAAAAAGTGACCTCATGGCATCCCGAACCATGCGGTCACTTTTTTTGCGCTATATGAGCAATTGTTTTATTTGTGAAAATAGGCCCTCTACCGATTCGCCATAATACAGTACACATTTCTTATCCCATGCAATAATGTCTATATCCCGCACCTCTTGTGTTCTTAATATTAAGTCAGGTTGCATGTTATCCGGTAAAGCAGTCAAATCAGCAATCTCCATTTGCAAAAATATTATGTCCGGTAGCGCAAAGTTATAATACAGCTCTATTAGCTCCGGAATTGTAATCGGGATATCCCCATTCCAAGTAAGACTATATAATAAGTCTTTCGGACTGCTATATTTCTCTTGGGATAGAGCAATTGCGCGATAGCCGTCTTCAACAAAAATATTAGTCAGTGCAATAAGCTTATTGGTTACCTCTCGTGTGAAGCTTGGCAACAAGATAATTGGTACCTTTACATCCTCCCATGCAAGCAACAGACTTTTATATAATTCATATGTAATGATATTAGTATTTTTTATTCCATTGTTTCTAAGGTAAATCATTATATCTTCTTTAGTGCGGCAATCTAACGTCATATATTCGAATACACGTGCAGTAATTATCGGTGTTGCAAAACTGTTAGATGCACCCATGTATAGCGATTTCAACTGAGAGTGACGATTTATGTCACTCTCAGTTGAAACATTTTCCGAAAACATAGCAATTTCAATCCTGCATTTTGGATTGAAATTATTATATATATTCCCGTTAGTATCTATAGAGACCGGTATGCTGTCAGCATTTATCATAATCTCAATTTGGTCATGCGGATTATCAATATACATATAATTATCTATTAATTCTGGATGGTTGCTATGCCTCACGCCTATTACATTTGGCAAGCAAGCAGGGAAAGTCAGGTTGTTCGAGTTGCTGCAAGCAGCAATTATGACTGTTTGAGACAATTCTTCTATTGCCCTGGCAATGGAAGAAAAATCGGCATATTGTCGCGTTCCCATACTCATATTAATGATGTCAATGTTTTGGTTAGCGCACCATTTTAAGGCTATAAGCAGAGATTTATGATTTCCTGTACCGGTAGTATTGTCCAACACTTTTATGCTTATTAAGTGGTAAGAAGATTGTGCCTGGTCTCTAAAAATCTGATAACACATGGTACCATGGCTTATCTCAGTAATGGAGGATGCTTCACGTACACCCGTTTCATCGGCGGTGTAATTTTCAAAAGGGATTTCTTCCGAAATAAAGCCTTGGTTTATTCCATCATCTATAAAGGCAACCTTAAGCATTCCACATCCTCCCAAACAACCGATAAATCACCACAGCAGCGTCCCCCCTAGTCATCACACTCTCCGGGGCAAATCTGCCATCCTCTCTTTCTACCAGAATATTAGTCGCGGTTACAAGTGCTATGGCAGTCTGGGCTCTCACGTCGATTCTATCCAGGTCCTGATATCGAGCCAATATCCCCCCGATATCCACCGGAGGCCTGTAGCCCATATGTTCTGTCAACACGCGCCCCAGCACAACCACTAAATCGCTCTTTGGTATAGCCCAGCTGCCCCTAAAATGACCATCTCCAAATCCATTAATCAGGCCGTGGTACGCAACCGTGGCGATTGCGTGATAATACATATCCTCAGGATTATTATCCGGGAAAATATTGTTTGCAATATCTGTAGGAAGACCCAGGGATGTAACCAACGCCAATGCTAGCTCCCCTCGGGTTATTGCACTGTCCGGGTGGAAATATCCTTCTACGCCTGTCATTATTCCCATGGAAGCAAGGACAAAAATGGCCTCTTGTACCATTGGGTCGGCGTCAACTATATCCATAAACACAGTTTCATTTCGACCTAAGACGAAGGTACCGTCAGAGCTGATTCTGGCATCAATTGTATTGGTTACAGGATTATATCTACTAAGTTGAGGTTTCCCATTTTCACCTAGAATCATCAGCCCACCCTGGTCGGCACCATTTAACGGGATGGAAACTGTAGCCCTCATCCCTGGAGACATGGTGATAATTACAGAATAAACATAATCCTCGGCTATTGCTGGAATCTCTTCATTTTCTTGCTGATTCCCTCTCAGGGTCCAAAGATTGCCTAGGATAAATAAAACCGCAAATACGGGCACCACCCATATCCGGAATCTATGACCAATAGTCGCAAGAATACCCCATAGTAGTATTAGCAGCGCAATTGCGATAATGGCCCAATATTCCAACAGATAACTGACTGGGGATGTCAAAAAATGCCGAAAAGCGAAGCCAAGTAAAACAGGGTCAAGGGGCATTTCACCTATGAAATGATTGCTGACCGGTGTACCCCGCTCAATAATTACCTCGCCCCCTTGCATAATATCCTCACGGCTTATCGTCACCGCCCCAAATTCCATTTCCACTGTCAAGCTATCAAAGCCAATCGTCGAAACATCTTCGGGGAAGGTAATAGCTATCACGTCTTCCTGGGATGCGATAAAATTAATATTTACCCCAAGCTGCCGCATCAAATGTAGGTTTGCGGCGTTAGTTGTTGCAAGGGCTGATTGCCATAGATTCTGTGCAATATATGCGCCATTCTGCAATATCTCGGCACTCAAAATACCATCGACAGGGAGCTCCTGAGACGTGCCCCTGCGAATGGCATTTTCTATATACAATGTAACTATGTTAAGAGCGTCACCGGAAGTGCGCTGCTCAGGGGTAAGAGACAGGGCCATGGCAAGAATGGCATCTTCCGCGCCGGCTGGGTCATAAATCCCATCTATCGTGTGGGGTTGAGGTGTAAACCGAAGATACTCCGGTACAGGCTGGTAGATATATCTAGGAGCATATGCCATATCATCTGTCTGGCTGATTTCTATCATGCTCCATCCATCAGAAGCTCTGGCCCATGCTAAGTATTCGGAAAAATCCGTGACCTCCGTAAATTCTATGGGAAAAAGAATTTCACCCCTTGGACTCACAAAACCCCATCTAGCCTCTTCATCTTCTCCTAATCTTACGGCAGCAGCACCATAGGCAAAATCCCCTACTCCACTATATATAAGTGGGATAACCTCGTTGCCCCATCTATCAATAAAGCCCCAAAGCCCCCCGGACATAACCGCCGCAAGGCCCTGGCTAAAGCTGCGGGCATACTCATATCTCACGGGCACCTGTACCCGGCCATATTCATCAATAAAGCCCCATCCACCGTTAAAACTCACAGCGGCTAGTCCTTCGGAAAAATCCCGCCCAAGGTCATATACAGGGGGCACAATCTCCTCACCTTGCTGGTTGATATATCCAAAACTAGCGTGGCCCTCATGGTCCTGACCCATGACCAGTGCACGACCTTCAACAAATCCATGTACCCCATGGTATAAATACGAATGCATCCGATTGCCTGCACGGGTCAGAAAGCCCCATCTTGGCCCTTCTTCCTCATCAAATAGCACTGGGACCAAATCTTCGGAGAATCCGGGATGCATGAAATTATCCCCCTGAGAATAATAATGCTCCAGTACAAAGGGTATTGCAAGCTCACCCTCGGTGTCTATAAAGCCCCAGCGGCCGTTTAGCATTACCGGGGCAACCCCTTCGGAGAAATCCCCGGCCCTGTCATATCTAAAGGGGATGTGTATATCGCCATAGGTGTCAATAAAGCCCCACTGCCCTCCATATCTTACGGCAGCAAGCCCCTCAGAAAAATCTCGGGCAGCTTCGTACATGAAAGGCGTAACCGCCACACCCCTTATATTAAAAAAGCCTACTGCCCCATCCATATCCGAACGGACGGGCACCAGGCCGTAAGAAAATTGCGGTGTTTGCCAATGAGGGTCAAAACCATAGGTTTTATAAGGAATGACAAAATCCAAGGATTGGTTGATATATCCCAGTCTGAAAGCACCGGTATCTTCATAGATAATAACAGCGGCAATGCCGTCCCTGAAACCATAAACCCGGTCGGCGGCTATATGGGGATAAGGGGACAGATTATCACTAGTTTCCGAGTCTGTGGCAAAAACAGAAACAAGCCCCAAGGCAATGAGAATCAGGGCAAGAAATAACGCAACCGCTTTCCATCTTATCATTAGTATCACGTCCTAGCATATTTACAAAGTGTAAGGATGCCCTATGGCAAAATCCCATCCAACAGCAAAAACTCTGCCTTCATATAACCCGTATACCCTTCCTCTGTCTGAACGAAGAACCAGCTATCTTGTGGGATATAGTATGCAACCCAAACCCTCGTCCACTGGTCTATAACATCCATCGACTCCCCGGCCGTGGACGGCTCTTCTCTCAAGTGAAGATTGACCAAGGTCACATACCATTCTTGTGTTATATGCTCAAAGGGCGGATCTGGCTCCGCAGGCGGGTTTTCGAATACCTCCACCAAAGCATACCATGTATCTTCGTTAACAACCCCCGTGGGAGGCAACCCAACCCTTAGCTGGAAGTCCACAACAGCCCCAAAGGTCGCCGCCCCAAAAGTACCCCCTGCTACATCTATAACCCGTATAGATCTGTAATTCCTGCGGATATTATTAAGTGTGTTTTGTAAAAAAGCCACATCAGCCTCAGCACTGCCCCCATAGCGGCTCATATTGCCGGGGAAAGGGAACCGGGCGGATCTTCCATCCTCCACAGGAGGCTCAGTTTCCTCGGGGGGTGGAGTTTCTTCGGCCTCATCCTCTGGAGGGGGAGTCGGCGTTGGGGTGATGCGCTCCGGAAGTGGTGTAGGAGTGGCAGGGGCTTCATTTCCGATAGAAGATGAATCTTGTGGGGGCGGGGTGGTACCCTGCTGGCTTCTTCGCATAACAAAAATACCGCCAATGCTAACCCCAAGGGCAAACAGCGCAATACATGCAGCAATAATTGCCGCTTTTTTTAAGCCCCCGCCTGATTGAGGCGGCGGGGTTCTGTATTCATGATGATGGGAATGTCCCCCATGCTGGTGATAACTTGGTGCTGGGCCTCTGTTTTGTGGAGGCGGGGGAAGCTCGTAATTCGTATATTGTGGGGGCGCGCCTCTACCACCGGGATTAGGGGGATGGGCATATTCCTTTTGCCGACTATGCCCGCCAGGTGGAGGGGCCGGGACACCCCTTTGGGGATGGGTGTGGCCTCCGTGAGGCTGTGGAGACTTTGGTTTTACGCCTTTACCACATTTACTGCAAAAAGATTCATCCTGATATATGGTGTTGCCGCATATCGTACAAAACATTAAAATACCTCCTAATCAAGAACAAAGACTATCGAATGGGCGGCGAAGCCGCCCCCTCTCACTCCTTCTTTGATAATAAAAACTCTATCAATAATTTAAGCCTTGTCAAGTCTATATTCATCTGGTAGAATCCAATCTGCTAAAAAATCAGGAAAAATACAGGATAGCTTCCCACCAATGGGGGATAGCTATGTAAATGGAGGTTTACTTATCATGGCAAGATGTGAAGTATGCGATAAAGGTATCCAAACGGGACATCGTATAAGCATAACCCGTAGCCAAGTATCACGCAGAGCTAACCGCGTGTGGCGTTCCAATATCAAAAAAGTCCAAATTGTAGAAAAAAACGGTGCTGTACGCCCAGCCAAAGTATGCACCCGCTGCCTGCGTTCTAACAAGGTGACGCGGTCAGTATAGTTCCGCAAAAAATTGCAATCAATCAAAAACGCCATGCTGAGAAATCCTCTGTATGGCGTTTTTTTTATTAATGGGGCCGCGCCCACGTAACCCCTCTAAAATTATTTAATCTTTTACCAGACCTGCCGCGGTACATGCAGCTGCAATAATTGCTGCTGCCAATATGGCACTAATAAACCCACCGGCATCAAAATTACGCACCAGTACACCGGTCAGCATCAGAGCCGCAGCATCAACTACTAAAGTAACCACAAAAATAAAAGCAGTGCTTCCCTTTTTAAAGAAGCTCATTACTATATTGACAAGGATAAGATTAATAAGGCCCAATACAATGGCCACAATGAGTATTGTAACCCATGTTCTGCCACCGAAGTAAATATCTATAAATGGTATAGGCAATCGGGAAAGTGCCCACAATATTACCGCACTTAGCAAAAATGCCAAAAATCCTGATTTACGTTTCATAGTACCCTCCTTAAGGTATGTTGCTTTTAAGCTACGCGGGCGCAAGCTATTATATGGTAATTATATTATATAAATGATAAATAAAATACCCCTAATTTTGTAGAATTATGAAGGGCATCAAGGTGCCATTCCTTACACCTTACAGCAATTGCTGCCCGTTTACCGTAAGAGCAAATTGCAGCCCCAGATTATCTGCCGCATTACGGCAAAGAATCATACGGCTCAAAAATATTTCAAAATAGTCCATTACCGCACATTGTTCTGTATCCAAGGTCATATCAAGATTGATAATTTTTTTATCTTCACATATAGTCAACGAGGATTGTTTCACCGCATAATTGACTCGGTCATGGATATCAAAGGTCGTAGGATCCTGGTTACGCACCCGGCTATAGCGCACATCGCATTTGTCTGCCAGTACAACAGCAGCGCATACGGGATTTACCGGCCGGGATGTGTTTTCGTCATGGTTGCCTATTGCTGTGATAATAGTAGCGGTTTCCTCCGGATCTGACCCCATCTCCTCTAATATACGAAAAGCAAGAAGCGCGCCGCTTTGGGCATGAGCAGTGCGGTTTATCACATTGCCTATATCATGGAGATAGCCTGCAATCCAGGCCAGCTCTGCTTCCCGCTGCGGGTAGCCCATTGCAAGCAAAATATCCCGTGCCTCGTTGGCAACCTTGGTCACATGGAAAAGGCCGTGGTCTGTGTATCCTAGGACTCCAAGGGTCTCATCAGATTTTTTGATGTAAATCTTAATTTTCTCGTTAGACTTTATGTCTTGTATGCTAATCATATAGCACCTCCTGTATAATCAGCTTCGTCATCCCACACTTGACGCAGGATTCCCTATCATTTGCCGAAAGATTTAGGGGACCCCAGGTCAAGACCGGGGTGACGGGGCTATTGTTTTGCTTCATATTACGGCATCCTATGTTGTTGTCGATAGCGCATTTCTTCCGGTTTGCCATTTTGGGCAAAGGCATATTTCCCGAATTCACCCTTATATTACGGCATTTCCCAGCTTTGTCGTTTTGGCCCAACGTTTTTTTCTTCCGGCCATTACTATAACAACGGCGCGAACAAATGTAAAAACGCATCAAATACTACCTCTACCATCCTTACCGCTTTTCTCTCATCCAAAAAGACTTCTCTACTTTGGCCTATGGCCCCAAGAGCATCATCTCGCATTTCTACTATACATGTTGAATTATATAGTAGTGCCGCGCATTCAAAATGTAGATAAAGACTCCTGTAATCCAAATTTATAGTACCCACAACAGCGATTTTATCATCACATACAAAGCTCTTTGCGTGTAAAAACCCTGGCTCATACTCAAATATACGTACACCAGCCTCAAGCAGGCTATTATAGTATGACTTTGTAAGCCTGTTCACGATTTTTTTGTCTGGGATACCCGGGGTCACAATTTTGACCTCAACTCCACGCATTGCAGCCATTTGTAAGGCATGTATCATTTTCTCGGAGATTATCAAGTATGGTGTGAAAATGTATACGTATTTCTCTGCCTGGTTGAGTATATCAATATATATATTTTCCCCTAATTGATTGTTATCAAGGGGGGAGTCACCATATGGCAAAATAAAGCCGTCTGTAGTCAGACTCGTATCCCTTGGCTGCTTGTACAAAATATGGTCGTTTATTCGCTCTTCCGCTTTGCAAAAGGTATCCCACATTTCGATAAACATCAGGGTAAAGCTCCAAACACCGTCCCCCTTGAGGCGCAGTCCTGTATCTTTCCAAGTGCCAAGGCGCTTATTTTTATTTATATATTCATCCGCGATATTTAAGCCACCAACAAAGGCCGCATTACCATCTACTACCAGGATTTTACGATGGTCACGGTTGTTCATAAACACAAACAGAAATGGAATTAAGGGATTAAATCTCAGTACTCGTATCTTCTTTGCCCTAAGTTGTGAAATATATGAGTTTGTGAACAGCTTCTGTGAGCCAATATCATCAATTATTACCCTAACTTCCACCCCTTGAGCAACTTTGCTCTCCAAGGCTTCCAGGAGCCGGTTCCACATTCCGCTTTTGCCTATGATAAAATATTCTAAGAAAATAAACTTTTCGGCCTTATTGATTTCATCCAGCATATCCTCAAACATAAGCTCACCAAAGGGATAATACTTGGTTTCCGTATTCTCATAGGCATGATAGGAAGACGCGGTCATTACATATTGCATAAGGCTATACATTCTATCGCAGCCAACCTGCTGAGCTGTGGGCAAGTTTTCATCAGTATCCAACAACTTGGCAATCAAGGCATGTTCCTGGACATGAGCTTCTACTTTTCGTCTGGCTCGATGTTCCTTGCCATACATCAGGTACATAACGCCGCCTACGGATGGCACCAGCAGGATGATTATTATCCACGTCATCTTGTAGGCCGAAGCCTCATTTTTTTGCAAAATAAATAGAAATACAAGTAAGCTGATAAAATACCCTACAAAGGATACAAGGGGAAACCGAAGCATAACAAAAGCCGTAACCCCAACGATTACGGTAATCTGAAGGATAAGTAAAACAATAACAATGCCCAGCCGCAACGATAATGAACGAAGATACTTCACACAACTCACCTCCTAACCGCATATATTATACAATATTCTACAATAATGATATATAGCGAACGTCATTGAGAAACGTGATTGAAGGAGGGCGGCAAAAAACGCGAAGTAAGCGTTTTTTGCTGGTTTTGCCCGTGCAGTGGCGGTTCACGATTTCGAAAGGCGTTTGCTATATAATGAAGTTTAAGTTTGCACCTAATACAAAAGTCACGTCAGTCTAACTCTGCTAGTACATGCAAGCCGAGACCACCCCAGCACTTCGCGCCCCCCTCTGTAGGAGGGGAATTAAGTGCGAAGCATATAACAGTTCCCCCCTGGGGAGCAATGTCAACAACTTAAGAATTGCCCTGGATTGCTTCGTCGCTACGCTCCTCGCAATGACGAGGGGTAACGCCTGTCATTGCGAGCGTAGCGAAGCAATCCAGACACATCATTTCGCTAAGCTGTTGACATTATCCAAGGGAGGGGAGGTGCGAAGCACCGAGGGGCACAGCTTGGCAATATCATATAAATTAGATTGACGTGTACAAAAGTTGATTTCCCTGTTGAAACTACTAAATCCCATGCTATAATATAAAATAGAGAAAAAGTGTGAAATAATCACACAACAATATCCCGTTGAGAGCGGAAATATAAGAGGTGTTTGTATGTTATGTAATACCGCAATTTTCTATGATATCGAAAATTTGCTAGGTGTCTTTGTGGGCAACGCCAAAGCCACAATTAACCTGGACGAAATCTACCGCCGAGTATTGGAAATGGAAGGCGTCCATGGTGTATCCATTCAAAGAGCTTATGCGGATTGGGCTCTGCATCCCAATCGCCATTTACAGGATTCAGTCCTCCAAGTGGGGATAGAACCTATCCAAATCTTCAATACCAATCAAAATGATCGGCTAAAAAATGCAGCCGACGTAAGCCTAATTATTGACGCAGTGGAGCTGTTGGCAAAGCGGCCAGAAATCGAAAACTATGTAATTGCCTCAGGTGACGGCATCTTCGCATTCCTTTCCAAGAAGCTTCACGAGCATGGTAAGCGGGTAATCGGCTGTGGCTTTGACCGCAATGCTAATCAGACTTTCTTAAACTCATGCGACTACTACATTTCATTAGAAAAAACCGATAAATCCCTGATAGCTGTAACCTCATCCCGCCGGAAATATCGCGTACCTGATGTGCCTGCTACCGCTGCCCCAGCTCCGATTTCTAATAAAGTACCAAGTAAGTTCCCAAAAACCAAGTATTCCGAAAATCTTTCCAAAGCTGATATACCTCTATGGAAAGATACCCATGACCTAGCCGGAGGCTTGCATACGATTCGCAAAATAATAGAGGCCCTATTTACAGACGAAGATGATGGGCTTAATGAGCTGGAAATCTCTGTATTCAAGACCTTTGTCGTGCATTATATCCCCAGTTTTAGAGTAAATAGATACAATTTTACGCGTTTTGGTGAGTTTATGAGATTTGTGCTTACAGGCAGCCCATTCTGCTTGTACACAATCGACGAAAGTGTATGCAAAATCGCCCGGCGGGGAATAGATATCAAGAACGGTACTATCCTCGAAGATGTAAAAGGCCTGATTGTAACCGCAGAAGACGGCAGCCGTTATGGCTCTATTTTTGGCGTACCGGAGGACATGGCCTTCATTTATACAATTTTACCGGAAGCAGTCCCTTCGGATACTAAAACAAAAAAGACGCCCCCAGCACCTAAAAACGGCAGACGTAAAAAAGCAGAAGCAATGGCACCCATTGTATCTGACCCACAGCCAACCGCTCAACCCGAAGAGCCTACACCCATCCAAGCAGTCGATATCCCATCAAACGATAGTCCTGTTACGGCGGCATCTGAACCGGTGACTATCCTAGTACCCGCGGAACCAGAACCGGAGCTAACAGCAGATGAGGGTTCACTCCGCAGATGGATAAAAAGCCGTTTTAAAGAGTTAGCAGACCGAGATGTACTTTCCCCAAGAGAAGCAATAATGCTAGAAACCCCCGAGTATTCAAAAAGCACCTTTGGAATAAGAACACCTATCTTCAAAGAAATAGAATCCCGGAGCAATTTACTGGAACAACGTAGTGCAAGAGGCAAAGTAAGGTACTGGAAAGAGACTTTTACGTACAATGGCAGGGACTTTCTTGTATATAAAGACTGGACGAATCTGCATAAAGAGCGGTTTAACGCTTGGTTGAAGGCGGTTGGGGGAAGTATATAAAATAAAAATTACATTTCTTCGGGTGACACGGGCGTCATGATGTCTGTCACATTAAAACGTAATAAAAAGCCCGTCATCCCGGGCTTGACCCGGGATCCCCTTAGTCCAATGGTTATGGAATCCCGGATTAAATCCGGGATGACGAGCATTGAAATTACGGTATTCTTAACGAGACAGACATCATGGCACCCGCGTCACTTAAAGAAATGTAATTCTTTGGTGCCGCGGGTTCTTGATGTCTGTCATTTACAGAACAGTCCCTTATTCAGTATCTGTGCTATTTCGCGCCTTTTGCTCTAACATTTGTTTGCGCAAAATCTTATGTATAGCGGTCACATCAGGAAATATAACTTTAGCCCCCCGCTTAGTTATTGCGAGGACTTCACGGGCATTGGCTATAACGTCATGGGCTATCCTCCCATCAATTTGTATCGCTACTCCATTTTTATCAACATATACTTCACGGATGTAATACGCTGTAACAGGACACATATTCTGAATAAGAAAAGCAGCCTGTTTGCCCAATACTTTACCAAAGCGAATAGTGTTGCACTTGCCATACCGTTCAATTTTTTTGTCATGCAATGCCTTGTACTTGGTATAGTTTGAGGAAATCGGTACGAGCCAGTATATTTCTGGCGTAACACTATCTTGAAATGCAAAAAAACAAGGACGGTCATGCATAACATCATTGACTATTTCCTTATTTCGCATCAGAAATCCATCTTGGAAATCCTTGTAATATTGGTCGGAGATGAAGCAAAACCCACTGCTATTCATGCATACACCTTTTTCAAAAAACAAGGCTTCAACCATAAAGGTGAAGCCTTGAATCAGTCACTTTTTTATCCCGGCCACTTATAAGCCGCATACCGGGGAGCGAACAACACGCACCCGCAAGAATGCGGGCGGTGCAGCCGTGTTTGCGAAGCAAACATGCTGAATTTTTATTCTGAACACTTATAAGCCGCATATCAGAGAGCGGGCAACATTTTTCATACCTTATCGGTACGTCCTTATTATATGCAAATTTATCGAAAGAATCAACAAAAAAATTTTCTCATACACGTCAGTCCCCTTGTATTCAGGACGTAGTGTAAACGCCTGTTTTGATTAATCCATGATTGGCGTTGATGATATCTTTACAGATGGATATTTGTGTGAATTACTCATCAATCAAACTCAACCTCTCCCTCATATATCTCCAGTAAGATATCCCGTGATATGGCGGCAATTGCATTGGCTTTGGTTTTTGCGCGTTTTTTTGTGTAGTGGGCTTCTAATATGTTGCAGTATTCTTTGGCAATAAACTTATTTCCGCCCGCCCTAAAATGAGGGATGACAGTGTTTTGTATATAATCTATGGAATCATTGTTATCTAGAGTCATAAGATGCTCTATGGCGTTGAAGCTAAGTGTTATATTATCACTATCCATAAAATACTTAACAGCAGTAGACTCACTTTCTCTGAGCATTGCTCTCCCATATGTTATAATCTCTCTACATTCATCATATTTTTTCATTTCAAACATACAATGCGCTTTGGTTATCAGTATGTTTGCATATGCGTGCCCATAACTATATGTCAGTGCCTGGTCGCAAAGATTTATACATTCATCATATAGTTTCATGCGACGCTTGATTATTGCCATGCATAAAAGGCTCGCCCCAATCCCTAGATTGTCATTCACACTCTTTCTATATGCAATAGTAGGTTTTAGCAGTTCTTCGGCTTTTCGATTTGCACCAACATCTAAATAGCAATTGCAAAGTGCACCATCTATAACGCCGGATGTTGTAGATGTAATATCCTCTTTTAGTTGATGCAGTGCTTTGGAGCGTTCAAAATGTATTATAGCTAGATAGGGTTTGTCTAGGAACATGTAAGCAAAACCTATATTATTCAATGCAAATGTATCATTCTTTTTGTCCGCTTCTGCGTGTTCGACAGCCTTAGTCGAGTGCTTAATGCTGTTAATAAAATCACCGGCATAGCCACAAATAAAGCCCTTATTCCGATGGTACAGATTAAGAGCCTCATGGCTCGCATTATCCAGCAAGTCCTCAGCAATGCTCAACTTTTCCGCTGATGCTTGGACGTTATACTCCAAACATAAAAACGAAGCCTCTGCTAACCGGTATAGTAAATATAAATCATGCTCGAAAGGTAAGTCGAGTATTACAGACATTTCTTCATTCATGACTCTGGCATCGGCAAACCGGCCTTTGGTAATAAAATCTATCCACACTCGTAGACGATTCCTATACAGTACTAGCTCATGCTCCAGTAGCGGAGCTTTTTCTATATCTAAAAATTTTCTTATAATAGCAAGATTGTGGGCACTGCACTCTGTTTCTCCTCGTTCCATGCGGCTTACAGTCATCCTGTTGGCGTTTAGAGCTTGCGCCATATTTTCTTGCGATAGCCCCTTGGCTTTTCTTATTTCATAGATTTTTTCACCCAAAGATAAAGTTGAATAGTTTTCCATATTGCCTCCTCATGCTGTATATATGTTAACTGTCCCATTATATTAAATTCCAGAAATTTAACAATTTTGTTAGTAACGATTTTGGCTGCATTGATAAAAAATATTTGCATAAATTTAAGCCCATTTTTATCATTTGCATGTGGGTGATAAAATATATAGTGCCATAAATGAAAAAAGTGCCATTTTTATTGCTTTTTTCGCAGTTATGACGAGCAATGAGAGATGACTTTAGAGGTCTTATTTTTTTGCACAAAAATGCTTTTTACCGTGAATTTTGCTTATTAAACTAAGCAACAAAAGACGCTATGCTTATTCCTGCACAAAAATTAATACCTTGCAGGAGTGATAACATGAAAAACAAAGACGCAAAAATGATTAAGAAACCACAGTACCTACGCATACTGGTGTTGCTAAGTATGTTAGCGATTGCGACAGTTGTAGCGGCACTTGCTTTGGATAGTTACTACACAGACTATGAGATAGATAGTTATATTGGATTTTCAGATTACATATGGGACGAAGGTTATATTGGCTATGCGCCTTATGGCTATGATTATGAAAATCAAAACAACTACTATGCGGGTCATGACTATCTCTATGACTATCCAGCAGGAAATATTGATTATTATGAATACGCATATGAATAT
Source organism: Defluviitaleaceae bacterium (assembly GCA_009781725.1). GTDB lineage: Bacteria > Bacillota > Clostridia > Lachnospirales > WQUN01 > WRAN01. Next base: position 31,102 of record WQVF01000021.1, on the reverse strand, counting down.
GGCGGATACATTGGGTATGCGCCGGATTATTACTATAGCTGGTATGATGAAAATATCCATGACTATGGGCTAGAGTATTACTATGTCAAGTCTTGTGATTGTCATGGCTATGTACGGCGGGATATATCCCCATATGGCCAGCATGATTGGTTTGCGGGTATAAGTGAGGCTGGCGTACAGGCATATGGCGGGTATATTGGCATTGCGCCTTTATCTACGCCTACATTGCCAGTAACACCGCCTATACCAACAACTATTGTTAATACACCAAACGTAGTTACAAACATACCTCAATTAAATGCAGAAATAACATGGATTCAAAACAATGGTACCAGCGCCAATGCATATCGTATCCGCTTACAGTTTCCCGGCAATGTACTTAACATCAATAGTGGGGCAGGAGGTGTTGCTTTTGGCCCTATACTTGGTAGTCGTCATATTATTCTTGATGCCAACGATGGCGCGCCTAATCAAGTATGGAATAACAATGTAGCAAATCAACGGCATATAACTATTAATAACCCTGGGGTTACAGTAGAGCTTCGGAATGTCACACTATCCAGAAATCCAAGCTTAACTAGCAATGGCGGCGGTGTTTATCTTCCAGCAGGCAGATTTATAATGAACCACCCAGAAGCAACTATAAGATATAATCGTGCTCAGATGGGTGGTGGCATATACATACCAACACGTGCAGGTCTCAACCCATCAATATGGCTTCAAATAAAAAGCGGTATCATAGAAGATAATCGTGCGACTATTAGGGGTGGGGGCATATATGCAGATGGGATGTCTCGTAACATATACATTGTCATAACCGGTGGGCGAGTACGTAATAATGTCGCCGATGTATTGGGCGGAGGCATTGGATATTGTTGCCGTGTTACTATGTGGGTAACAGATGGTGTTTATATTTATGATAATGTCTCATCCAGTGGTGGTGGTATTTATAATGGCTTTGGGCATTCCGATATGCGCCCAAATCATCTATTTATGCTTGGCGGTGAAATTCACAATAATACTGCCATTATGAACGGAGGCGGAATTCATAATGGCACTCATGGTACAGCCTTTACTATTGTCAGTGGTGACATTCGTTATAATCGTGCAGTTAGTACCGCCGATGATGCTGGCAATGGTGGTGGTATATACGTTAACTCAGGTCAAGCGACTTTTTATGGCGGCTCAATATATTACAATCATGCTTCAGGTAATGGTGGCGGTATTTTTTTAGAAGGGGGTGTAGGGAGCAATATACGTTTTGACATTACCTACCCACTAACCATATATGGAAACAGAGCGCGTCTTGATGGCGGTGGAATCCGTATTGGTGGTGGAGGTACCATAAATAATACTAGTAACACACATTTTACTGTGTGTGATCTTGTAACTATTAGCAACAATACTGCTGGGCGCAATGGCGGAGGGATATTCACCCAAGGCACCCGCCATACGATTTTGCGCGGCACTATTAGTGATAATGGACATCCGCAATCAGTTTATATTGCTGGCGGTTTTCAAACAGTAACGGCACTCAACATAACTCAAACAAATATCAATACCCATAGCGGCGGCGGAGTGCATGTTGGGCTCATGGGCACGCTTAGAGTTTATTATGGTTATATAATCGACAACGAGGCCCTTGGCACTGGGGCAGCAAATGGCCATGGCGGTGGTATTAGTGTAGATGGGGGAAGCCTGTTATTTGAAGGTCAAGACCCAAGTACAGTAGCAAACATTACAAAGAACAAAGCTCGTATGGGGGGCGGCATTCATTTAAACACTACTATGTTCCAGGGTGTTAGTTTAACAGCCAACAACACAAGCTTAGTAAACATTATAGACAATGATGCCTTGCATGACGGTGGCGGGATTAGCATGTCATTAACTCTGTCCTCACAAGTAAGTATTAATGAGCATTGGGTAATTAGTGAAAACATTGCAGGCCACAACGGCGGTGGTGTTTATATACATGGTGTAAGCGGTACCCCACAATTTCACATGACCGGCAGCAATATTAACGAAAATACCGCGGGCCATAGCGGTGGTGGCGTATATATGCGTGTAGCAAGCGGCACACCACAATTTAATATGAATAGCGGCAACATTAACGAAAATGAAGCAGGCCATAGCGGTGGTGGCGTATATATGCGCGGAGTAGGCGGCACACCACAATTTAATATGAATGGTGGTAATATCCTAGACAACGACGCCCTGGGTATAGGCTTAGGTGCAGATGCTGGCGGCGGCGGTGTTTTTGTTGGCGGCAGCATTGTATTTACTATGAATCCTGGAAGTTTAATAGCCTATAATGATGCTTATACTGGTGGCGGGGTGCGTGTCTTGGGGAGAGGGCCGGCTGGAATTAATGCTTTTTTCCGTCCAGAGTTTATCATGCATGGCGGTACTATCCGCGATAACACAGCTTTGGCGGAAAACCTAACGGGCCATGGTGGTGGTGGTGTAGAAATCCAGACTACCGGCGGCCCAGCTATGGGGAGTGATCACCGTACGGTTATGTTTACCATGCATGATGGTGAAATAATTGATAATACATCCTATAGTAGTGGCGGCGGCGTTAATGTAAATAACGCTTCAGTATTTAATATGATTAACGGCGTCATTAGCGGCAATACGGCACGCCAAGGCGGAGGCATATTTGTAAACAGTCTACCTTGGACGAATGATTTTGTATGGCCACCGGTGACTCATCTGCCGGTAGTAATCACCGGCGGCGAAATCACCTATAACCAAGCCACTACAACACCAACAGCCCAATATACCCCCCGTGTAGTTGACCCTGTAACCGGTGCCGTTACCCCTGGGGTGTACAATGGTAGCGGCGGCGGTATATATGTAATAAAAGACGGGCACATTACCATCGCAAATGCCGATATCACAAACAACCACGCCTACGAAATGGGCGGCGGCATATTCACAGAGTGGTACCAATATGATGTAGCCACCCTTACCGAAGCAGATGTATACACTAACCTAACCATAGCCAACTCCGTAACATTCGAATACAACACCGCAGGTCAAGGCGACTTCCTACCTCCCACCAACGCCTACACATGGACTGGCATTCCTGGCCTAGCACAAGCAGGAACCCAAAGCATCCACGACCACCCAATAAACAACTACGACATAAACTTCCGCCGGGAAGCTGTAACAACTATCCCATTCGCATTCCACAAAACCACATCAAACGTATACACCACCCCCAACCTAGTAAACATAGCCGACATAACCCCTTTCCTACTAGAAGGCGCATACTTCTCACTATTCCGCTTTGAAGGCTCTGGCACGCCTCCAACCACAGTAATCTACCCTTCCGCCGATTGGGAAAGGGTTTACTATGATGTGCGCAGCACCGGTCTGCTTGCCAACCCCATTACCATGGAGCTTACCCCAGACGGTATCTATCATCTTGTAGAGATACTTGCCCCATCAGGTTTCCAAACACCTTTTGGCCAATGGCGCATCACCCATGACGATAACGCCCCCGGCGAGTTTGTAATTGTCACAGTTGGCGGTTCGGCCCCAAGTTTTGAATATCTAGATGGATACTTCTATGTAGGTAATATGCCGGATTTTGAGTTGCCGCTTACCGGTGGGTTTGTAAATAACCGCCTGCTTTGGTCCGGTGCCTTACTGCTGTTTGTTGGCTTTGGTATGTGGGGGGTGAATTTTATCCGTACTACAAAAAAAAGCTAACCGCGAAAAGTGCGAAAGGGGCTGTCACGTTAAGAGTGCAGTAATTTCAAGGTTCGTCATCCCGAATCCCATAACCACTGTCGAAAGACTAAGGGGATCCCGGGGCAAGCCCGGGATGACGAGCTTTTCATTACATCTTAACGTGACAGCCTTTTGCGGTTAAAATTCTTTCATACATTTGCCCTGGCCTTTATAAGATTGTCACTCCCATGAAAATAATTATTTTTGTATTAACCCACTTTCCAGTTAGTAGCCAAACCCCGCCTCGCCAGCAAGATGCTCATAAAAATTCATCATAAAATGGGTATCCGTATCAAAAATCCTGTCCACCATGTCAAAAATTATATCTGCAATCAAATCCCTGAGTGCATCTATCATTATTGGCCAGTCCGGGTCAGGCCTTGGGCTATGCCATGTCTGTGCTACCGGTACATGCCTAATCAGACTATAAAAATCCTGGGACAAGGCATAGGCTTCTGCACCAAAAGCCCCATCCAAACGCCACACTAACTCCGCAATATGAGAGGGCAAGGAAATAGGAAACACTAATTCTACCAACTCAAAAAGATTGCTGATGGCCTCAACTGTGAAGGGGATATCAATTCCCCGCACATCCCGCATTGTTTCAAATAACTGGCTGACATGGGCAAATGATGCATAACTCGGAAATTCACCAGGCATTTCAACGCCAATAAACCCGGCAATAAGATCATCTGGTACATAAAAATGAACAATCCTGCTTCTTGTTACAGGATCTAAGCTGCTAATCAATCTCGTCGTTTCTGGGGTAAAAATAGGCGCACTAAAGGCAACCACACGCCGTATATTATCCTCCAGCCCCATCCTTACTAGCTCATGAGTAGCAAGATATGCCAGATACCCCCCCAAGGAATGACCGGTGATATATATCCTTGTATCCTCAAGAAGCTCCCTTTGCTCATAAAGAAAATTAACAAGGCTGGCTACATGAGAATGAGGATATCCTGCCAGCGTATTAAAATTACACCACCATGTCCCACTTTGGTCCGAGAGTGCATCCATAATATCCCCATCGGATCCCCTGATGGCAAGGACAGTCCGGCAACGATTATCATTTACATAAACAACAATGCTAAACCCAGTGGATACGTCCTCATAGATACCTGACAAATTCCATCCCGTCATCTGTTCAAGAAAGTTAAAGCCATATGCGTTAACCCTGTCAGAGTTCATTATATTTTCGTAAAAAGGCTGGTAATGAATCTTGCTATGTCCGCGTCCCTGAGGCCTCTCTCCACGATGAAAGTCAAATGGGAAAAATGCCATATGGGCAAAAAGTGCCAATTGCAAACTGGTAGGAGATGTGAAAACTACAGCATCAATTGATTCCGTTTCGTAATCTAAATCCCCGCGCCAAGGTTGAATCGAAAATTCCCCACCACCTAGCCTTAATTCCTGGATAGGTGTTACAACGATGCGATACGACTCTTCTTCACCCAAAGAAGGCAGGATAATTTCTTCATCAAGGACAACTCTGCGCTCACCAAGAAGTTTGCCATCTTCGCTGTATACATGTACATCTGCAATACCAGGAAGCTCCAATGCAAGCCTCATCTCTTGAGGTGCATCCTGATTAATGTGGATATTCTGCCACCCTGGAATAATGAAATCCAATTCACCAAAGGCATTTGTATCTCGCAATAATATTTCAATATTGTATTCATCTCGGAATATGACTTCACTTTGCCGGACAGGGCTGCGTACAATCGACCAGATTATTATGATTATCAGCAAAGCAAGGATGAAGATAGAGCTGCCGATTACAATGAGATTAACTCTGTTTTTCGGATTAAGTATGCGTTCTAGCATCAACGCCTCCATCACTATTCAAGGATTTGGTTATATGATTCTTTAATACATCTCTGGTAAATTGTAGCCCTTCTCGTAATTCCCCTGTGACTTTGTACAAAAGTTCGGCACTCAAGGTTTGCATTTCACTCGCGGTGCGGGCCAATGCCTCATTGGTGCGGGCAACTACCTCGGCAAAGGGGCTGGCTACAGCTTTTAGCTCCCGGATTACATCGTTGGTTTCACGTACACAGGCGGTATAATCTTCGCCAAAGTTCTTCGTAATGCTTAAATTTGTTTCCATTGCATACTTAATTTGTGCCATCTTTTCCGCAGTTTCCGCCAAGTCGTCAACGGATTTTTTGTGAAGATATCCCACCTTCTCAAACTCTGTCTGTAACAGTCGCGCAGTATAGGTGCCGGAATCGGTAAGAGCTTCTGTATAACCCATGAGCTTTTCATCTAATATACGAACCAAATCATGAAAGCCGTTAAATTGATCTGAAATCTGTGCCATTTCCCGAGAGGGTTGCTGCCTATCGCCGGAAGAGACATTGGTGTTTATACCAAACATTTGAAGCTCCACCCAGGTCAGCTCAATTTTCTTCGATATAATCTCAAGGGAATCAAGAATTAGCTCAAGCTGTCCCTTATCAACAATAGGGGCTTCTTTCAATCCTGTACCCTGCATCGACATAGTCCCCAGCTCAAGCCTTGCCAACTTTGACTTATATTTATGCAGAAAGCGTATCAAAACAAACAAAAATAAGCCGTTGACTAACATCAAAGCGATAAAAATACTAAACATTAAAATCTCGGTCATATAATTGCCCCTATATAGCAATTTCAATCCAAAATGCAGGATTGAAATTACTATGTTTTTGGAAAGCGTTTCAATTAAGAGTGACAAAAATCGTCACTCTCAATTGAAATCGCTATATGATATTGGTTGTAAAAAATGTATTCCTGCACTCCTTGAGCTTGATGGTCATATCCTCAATTTCGGCAATAAGCTGAGCACGTTTGTACTCCAGATGCTTGAGCATTAGGGATGAGCTTTCGTGATTGGAATTACGGTTATCCCGTTCCAGAGAGTTGTCTTGTTTCTTGACCATGAAAATCCCTCACCTCACCTACTCTTGTCTTATATTTATTGCGATTTACTCACCGGTAAACTTAATAATCTGCCCTGTACCATCCTTAAGCATTACATTATTACCCTTTACGAAGCCTTCCGCCAGGCGTTCTATTTTGTAGTAATTATCTTTGTCTCCAGGGCTGTGTACAATATGATACAGGGTCAGTATGTCCTTCCTATCCAGCCTGCGCCCTCTTGGTGTTGGGACAATAAAATATCCGTATTCACTCTCAATTAGAGCAAGGGCAGCAGGAGAGCCATCATCTACCTTCATATGTGGCTGATCAGCCGTTTGTACCGCAATCAGAGACACATTAACGGGAAATTTGGGAAACTTCCTTACTTCTCTCAACCACTTTGTGTTGATTTCTTCATAGACAAGTTCATTGAGCAACATTATCAGGTAATCCGTGGGGGGAATGGTCGGTTTTTCAGGTTTGCGTGGCGGAGGCACCGGAGCCGGGATTTCATACTCATATAGCTCTGGAGATGAGATGGGTATATCGTAAGTCTCGTCCCTCCCAGGATGATTGGTCTCGGTGACGTCCTCATTTTGAGCCGGCTGCTCATTATCTTCTATACTGCGAGGTGCGCGCCGCTCACGCCTATGATATGGCAGAAGTGCCCTACGTACTCTCAAATTACTGGTTAGCTTACGCTCTCTGCTACTCCCATCATATACAGATTCAGCATTGCCTTTATTACGCAGAAATATATATACAACATAGAAGCAAATAAGACCGAAAGTTCCTATAAAAAAAATAGTCAACATAAACAACAGTTGACGTATCTGCTGTAATGTCAATTCAATGTTAGTTAAGTCATGCCCGTTTGCGGCTGCTATCTCTTCTTCAAAAACTTGACTATCTTCCGCAATATCTGAAACCATATCATCTTCCACCGGAACTGCTTGTTCCGGCAGAAGGTCATCTGCCTGAAGACCGTTATCCTCAACATAAGAAATATCATCGTTAGTTTGCGCGTCATCGTAAGCATCTGGAACTACATCCTCAGGCGTCTCAGCTGCTATATCATTATATTCCGGTGTTTCGGTGTCAACATCATCACCCTGATTATCATACTCAGAGTATCCTTCTGCACCTTCAACCTCTTCCTGTTGCTCCTCTACAGGTGTAGCCCCATGAGCAGCAACAGGAATCATCAGTGCCAGTAATAAACATAAAATTATCGAAAAAACTTTTATCTTTCGCAAGTAGACCACACTCCTACACATTAACAGCTAGCAATGCATTAAGGGCATCCATTTCCAATACAAAGAATGGGCGTAGAGCTGAGGCTACACGCCTTTCCCTGCTGGCTATCATTTTTTTGGTTGTTGCTATATAGTCACCCAAGCTTTTGTCCCTGGCATCCAGCCAATGGCTATTATCTATGGTAATCGCATTATCATATTGGGAACCGTCGACTATGACATTGTAAAAATCATGGTTCTTGTTTACCCAGATATTAAAGACACCAAGGAAACGCATGAAATCAACATCCAAAATATTGGCAGGGGATATGCCTGTAAACCCACCATCGGAGGCATCATAAAAAAGCTCTTCGGACATCCTGGACTGGGGCACCCAATTAGCAAACTTTTCGCCAATCAAACCCTCGCCAAGAATCGTCTTTGGAGGCTCTTTTTGAGTGCTGTCATTGTAGCTAAATGGTTCGCACAGCATACCTTCGGCAGCCTCTAATTTTCTATACTGAGATAGCTTGCATTCAAGACCGGATAAAAGAGGAATACTGTCAGGCTCGTTTGACTCAGGTGCAGCACCTTTTAGTGCTTCACGAATCATCATTTCGGCAAAGTCTTGGATTAAGCTTTCATCGCCAATCCACTCCGCTAGACCGGACCCGTTTCCAGCCAATTTTACAAATAGCTTACCCTTCTTGTGGCGGCTGTCACGCATCAACAGTCCTGAATAATAGAATATTGCTCCCAAGTTAATTGCAATAAGAGTGCGTAATCTCTTATCTCGTTCGCTTAAGACAGTATTCGGGGAGCCGAAGGCTTCCGCAAGGAGCTTACCCACGGTTTTATTGCCCTTGTTTCCTACAAGAGAAAGCAAGCCTTCGAAGTTGGCGTTAAACTTATTAAGCTCTTGGTTGACGACCCTGTAGATTCGCTTTTCAGAGATTCTGTACTCATTGCCGGTACCTACTTGGCCAGTTTTCTTTAGAACTTTAAGGAGGTATGGGTCCTGGCTGTTGCGCTCATTTGTGGAAATACGCGCCAAGGTATCAAGTAAGATGCCGCGGGCACCCAGCTTTATCGAGCTGTCAATTGTACGGATATCTGCTGCATTGTCGTACTGCTCATAATAGAAGATATCAGAAGAACCACCGCCGATATCAATTACACACAGCCGGCCGGCACTGGTGGAAGACGGGTCTTTTCCGCTCTTGAGGAAGAACCTTGCGGCGGCTTCGCTTTCCGTCATCTTGTTCTTTTCAATGCTCTCCAAATCCACAAACCCAGGCGCACCGAAGACCTTGATTTCCGTTTCCGCGATTTGCTCCTTTACCGCAGCAATATACGACTCGTGTCGTATATTTGACGCTGGGTAAGACAGGCTAACACGCACACCAGAACACTGCTTCACCCTTGCATCCAGCAGTATCATGGTAAATAGCTCATCAAAATACACATTCATCCGTTTAAGGAAAATAGTATAATCCTCTTCCCCAATACACCATTTCAAGTCAGAAATAATCCTGCCGTGGTCGGGATAATCTCGCTCTTCCTTTGTTGACAGGGGTATCCGCTGTTTGTGGTAAATATGGGCTTTTTCGAATAAATCAAGGTCGGAATCCGCGTTATCGTTATCATCCCTTAGCTCATGAAGAAGTGTCTGGAATGGGACAGAGATTGCCTCGGACGCGGGTGTAAAATACTGCGCAAACACAGAACGATCATCAGCAACAGGATGCTCGTAGTTGCTAATGGCACCGGCAACGGTGTAATCCCCCACGAAAGGCTCATTAGGCACAAAACCATCCTGCCCTTCTGTGATTTTTGAAAAAATAACAGTAGAAGACGTCCCAAAGTCAATGGCCACATTGTAGACTTGCCCTTGGATTTTGGTGTTCTGTCTGGTCTCCTGCTTTATAGGTATATACCCGATAGGTGACGCCGAGTTTGCACGATACAGCCCTACCACCTTTGGGAACTTGCTCATGCGGGTATAGGTAACTTCTTTGTTTTGATTATTATTACTATGAATATGAGTTTTTGAGCTTATATGACCGCTATCATAATCAGCAGCTTGCTCGTGCCCCAGATGCTTGATTGTATATTCGTTATACTCACCGTTATGGCAGAACATATAGTATCTTTGGCAATCGGGCATAATAAAGCTAGGCCATATACCGGAAATGCACATCACATCCGGGTCAATGTACTTAATATCGGCTCCAAAATAGGTATGCTCCACCTTTAGGACATAGCTCTGCACTTTGATGGACACAGATGCGGAAATCCTGTCATTTTCACTTTCCAGATTGTATGCAATCTCATCTATTCCCCCAAGGTTATCCAACAGCTTTACGAACCTAGGAGTAAAGGGAAGCGGCACAAGATTCTGAGGAACTCCGTGCTTGTTTAGCTGCGCATCGTCAAGATTAAGAGCCTTTTTACCACTTTCGGCAACGGCTCCAATATATCTTTCCATCCACTTTTTATAGCGTTCGGGCTCTTCGTTAGGCTTTGCGTTTTTATCGGGGCCGGGGACGCTGAATGGAATATAGTAAATCGAGTCGGCGAAGATTTCGTCATCGAAGAGAATATGAACCGGTTCATCAGCAGTTTCCAGTTTACTCCTTATAACACCGCCGTTTTCGGAGTCGGTAATAAGGGCTTGCACGGAGTGGGTTCCGTAACCAGATAGCTCACCTGCCGGACGTCCCATGGAATAGCCGCTGCTCTTTACCTTGGAACGCTCGATAAACAGAAGCTTGGATCCATCCTCCGCATTAGGGGTTTCCGCTTGAACATCGCTGCTGCGAGGCCTGAATCCTGTATCCGCCGTCAAATCCGTAATAGATGTAAACCTCGGAGGGGAAATATCAAGCTGCTCATTCTTTATAGAGCCATATTGCTGCAAAATTGACTGCATAAATCCTTGGATAAGCCCCAAATTGGTAAAGCCTAAATTATCATCAGGTGCAAGCAATGTCCTTACGACAGCGGCTTTCTCATATCCTGACCTGCTTGGGAGAATGCTATCCATATTGCCTTGTAAATAGATAAGCATCTTTTGCAGCCAGCAATACATAATTCTGGCGGAGTTAATGTCCATTTTTTTTGCGGGCTCGGTTACAGAATAGAAATACCGCTTTTTTGTAACCATGGTATTTGTTGCTGTGTCCGGCTCTTGATAGGTTTCCTCTCTTCTGTTGACCCAGGGAAAGGCGTCTTTGTAGTTATAAATTGCCTCCCAGCAATCCGCAGCTGGGGACAGCATTGTAATGGGAGAACTTATTGCAATAACACGCTTACTACTCTCCGGCCCCAGCACATACAATTTTGACTCTTTCCAAAGCCACCCAGCACCCTCGGGCTTATCCCAATATTGATTATTTGGAATCAGCTCGATGGCATCGCTTGCATACACATTTTGTGGGTTTGGAGAGATTGGTTTCTCTTGAACGCCTATCTCCTTACCAAGGACAATTGCCGCAATTAAAGCCCGCCATTCGGTTTCCAGATGCTCTTTATACTGTTTGACAATGGGGTCATGATTTACGGACATATCAAGAGTCAGAATCATTTCGAAAATATTGGTATTACACCACACATCGGGTATCGAACGCACATCTTCAAAGCTCGTGTTGGAGGTATCCAGCGCGGCTTCGATATGCTGCAATGTTTCAAGCTTGCCTAACCCCAGATTATTCCCATGATTAACTGCAAGGCTGGCAAAATTCTCATCTTCTTTATGCTTTGGCCACCAGAATCGCGGCATAGTAGTCACCCCTTTAATGATTCAAAATAAGTTTGCTTAGTTTCTCTGATTACACGCGTTCATTAATGACAGAACAAGATTGCGCAGCAGATGGTCATCTGCCTTCTTATGCTTGCGCATTATTTTTATTAATTGATCCAAGCTGCTACTCTTATCATTTTTGAAAATCGGCTTATATCTATAGCTACCGTCAAGGCTAAAGAGCTCATCGTTAAGGAACTCTTTACAGCCATCTATATCCAAAAGAGACAGCTCATTTATCTCTAATTCCTTCATCCACTCAAGAAAACGGCGGCAAAAGGCACTTATCAAATTGTCATGCTCTTCCCATTCGAGCCTTACATTACTGAGTTGGTTAAACCTATCATCGTCCAGCATATTACGAAAATCTCCGCAAAACTGGGCAAAAATATCTTCATGGACAAGAGAAAATAGCGTAAGCCCGGTAAGTGCGGCCTTTGCCTCGTTTTCAAAGGGCAGGTTCTGCCAATTGTCCTTGGGTTTGTCATGTTTTTTTGCTACAACCAATTGCTTTTCTTTGTTTAGATGCTGTTCCTTTGCCGGATGAGCATTGACAAAAAAGTCCATTGCCGAAAGTGCTGCAACAAGCTCTGCTGGCATTGCGGGGTTGCGCTGGTTGGTACCGCTTAGGTTTGTGTCTACAGGCTTTCCGTTAAGGGTCCTCATGCCCCTAACATCATCACCGACCATGTATACTTTTTGAATCATAGCTTCGGTAAAGAGGTCTGCGGATTTGTAGTATCTAAGGGCAAGTTTCGAGTTCAAAATAAATTCGTCAGGTTCCGCACCTTTTTCACCCTCGCTAGGGGCAAAGCTGAAATATGGGAGCATCATCATAAGTCCCAGGGAATTATTGTTTGTGGCTATCGTAAGGTCTTTGAACTTCCATTCATATAGCTTGCGAAAAATTGTTGGGATACCACTAGCACCAACGCCGCCGAAAATTGAACCAACAAGAAGTATCTTGGTACCGTCACCGTCTATTGGGGGCAGCTGATTAAATAATCCCTTCCAGAAGCTGCCTACGGGCTTTTCCAAATCCTCTTCGAATGCGCGCTTCCATATTATAGACCCAACACGAGGCACACCAGAGCAGCCATGTTTAAGATTCAGAGCCTTATCTGCATTACTGAATAAGGCATCGAGAAGCTGTCTGTCGTCTACATTACCGCCGGTTACCTGAAACAGGTTGGATAGATTAGGATTGGTATCCGGCAAGCCTGCCGACCATGAAAAATCACTGACTCCCTCTACCTTATACTGAATATTAATGGGATGCCATGCTCTATCCTTTTTAGGATTATCGTGGCTTTCTTTAGGGAAGGCACTTTGGTATCTCTTGAAAATATCGTATACAGGGGGGGATTTTCCGTCGGCAACCATGCCTGAGTAACTTGCTAGGAGCTTTTCAAGGCGGTCCAGATTACCATTGCCGGTATCCATATCTACGGTACGCAAATGCACCGTTTTCCCTTTAAAATGATTGCCAAAGGCCCCTGATGCTGCAAGATGTACAAAGGACTCAAGTACCTTGGCACCTGTGCCCCCTACTCCAATCAAGATATAGTTATCGGGCATGTTACTACCTCCTATTTACGCGCCGTGTATTTACTATTGGTGGTACAAAAACCAGCAGGTTTAAGATTAATTGAATCAACAACACAACCATTGCTATAAGAGGTAGCCAGGCAACAAGCGCGCTGGTGAAAACACCCCCAACAATAGTACCGGTGATATCGTATTTAATGGATATAAGCCGCCATACAGAAAGAACAATGGCAACCACTACGATAATTATATTTACGATTACCTGCATGAAAATGACGCTACCAATGCCTGGGCGTTCGGAATCCCATTGTCGGCAAAACCAGCCATAGCAGGCAATATTGAAAATAAATTGCAAGGTCAACCCGCCAAGGCCAATAGCAAGAAGCTGCCCATATCTGCCAAACCCGGCCCAGCCTTGGTTGAGCCAATCCCGATGGAAGCCGGATATCCCTTCAATATTATCCACCAGCCTGCCACCGCTGAAAATTATTATTAGAATTGCCGCAAGCACTAAGTACAGTACAACAGTAAGAATTGCGTTTCTTGTTTTCACGCGAATCTCCTCCTTATTATTTAGTGAACTTCTATTACAAAACGAATAACTACCAACTCAATAGGCACCATACTTGCCAGTGCCGCTGCCTCAAGGGATTGTGTAAACTCCTCCAAACCGATGGTCTGGTTAAACCTAAACTCGTCATCAGGGAAATCTATTAGATAGCTGTTATTTTCTATTGCAATAGGCAGCCTGCGGTCTATTAGGTCGAACAGGCGGCCAGGTGCGATAAACTCACTCCAGTTGGAGAGATTAGAGTATTGCGTTCTCATTAGGTTATTAAATGCCCGGCCACTAGGCGGGGTTATTTCTACTCGGGCTTCCAAGATATATTTCCCCGGAGGGACGTGAGCAAACTCGAAATCCAGAGTTAGTATATTGCCGCCATCGAATCGGTTATCGGATACAACATCTGTGTTGGGAGCACCATTTCCTATTTCTGTAAGGGAGTATGTGATATTAAAATTCTCTAGTCCTAGGCTACGGGTATCCAAAACTGGATTTTGCTCGTAAATCATGGATACTGTAAGGGTATTGGATTGTTGCTGGCGGTTGGTGACGCTTAGCTCATATGTGCCTTCATCTTGGTTGAACGCTGCTTGCCTCATGTTGCCGCCTAATGTAACTCCTGTCCCATGTAAAGCGAATGTAGAGTCCGCAAACAGGCCATAATACAGCACCATATCGTAGTTTACATGACGATAGCGGTCCTCCCCAAAGGTAAGCACCAGGGTATCCGTAAAGCTATGAATAATCCCGGCAACATCCTCATATTGCCCGGCAAGGAGTATATAATACGGCCTAAGCTCATGGCCTATGCGACCATCATGACCGCCAGGGTTGAGCCATGAAGGTATGGCACCCATTGTAATAGATTCCCCTGGACGCCTAAAGTCCGGCAAATCCCCGGCAAATCCGCTCCTTACCGCAATAACTCCCACCGCAAGCCCCTGATTGAAGAACTGATTAGCCAGCTCCGCAAAAACCCTAGGATTATTTCCTCGGAAATCATAAAAATCTGTAATCAGCACATTGAGATACCCTGGGTCAAAGTGGCTGATTACATGACCGGTAGAAGATGGAGGAAGCCCCTGGGCCATTGCATCCAATATTCTTTGCTGGGGAGCATGGATAGTACCTTCATATCCCTCTCCTGTTTCCAATGCATAAAGGACCTCGTCCAAGCCATACCAGCCAGAAAGGGAGCCTTCCACGGAAATGCCAAGCTGCCGATGTAGACTTTCTCTTTGATGATTATTCAGTTCTCTGTATGTAAAGAACTCTGGACGGCCAAATTCAGCTAAAAAGTTGGCTCTGGAATGAATCTGCATATCAGCGAGGGGAATATCCAAATCAACACGATAAAAATATATATTCGTAGATAGCTCATACAAATCGTTGATAATACGGGTGGTTAATGTTTCAAAATCCGTTACGCGCAGATAATCTACAAAGCCTATCATAGATGGTTGTGCGGCAACAAAAAGCCTTGTATCTAGCGCAGTAGCCATGCCAACTGAGCTGGGATTGACAAATTCAATTGCAACATTAATACCCGCGTCCGGGACGGTTACGGGACCATCGGTTCTATCGGGTTCGTTTACATCCGTATGAGCAGGCACTGTTGCACCTTCTATAGGAGGGCCGTCACCGCAAGCTGAGAAAAGAATGAGAATGGAAAGGCATATAATGAGATAAAATAAAGACTTGTATACTTTCATGGCATTACCTCCGTTTGACCAAAGGATACTAATGAAAATGATATATCATACGAAGTGATAAGTGTCAACAAAAAAGCCCCTGTTTGTACATGTTATGGCCGCCTGTCATACATATGCATTGGGAATTACCACCAAAAAATCCGTATGACGTCATACGGATTTTTTGTGAATAATGTTAGAACCAAATCAGAAAACATCACTCCATATTTTCTATAGTTCGTGGCAAGCTTAATATACCGTATCTGCCGTTATGCCTGGCAAAGGCTGTGTTTTGATCAATGATGACTAGGTTTTCAAACATAAATGGTATGAGGGTATTGCCTCGGCGGTCTACCAGACCCCATCTGCCATTTTGGCTTACGGACATGGTGGAACTGTCACGAAGCTGCTCCCACTCTGCAAAACGGATATTTACCCCATCAAAGATGAAATCCGTTTCGAACACCCCATTGTACATTAGTGCAAAGCGACCTGAGTGAGCCTCTGTGGGCAGGTACCAAAATTCACGCCGGACAAGATTATTGCCCTCGTTTACATACTCAAAGTCATAATAATTCCGAATGGCGGAGTCTACGCTTTCTATGGCTATAAGCCCGTCTGTGGGATTACGCCACCAGTAGAACTCTGCATAGTTGTTATTCAACATGTTTAGGAAGTCATTAATTTGATGCATCCCCAGCATGTCATGATACCCGAAGCCATAACCTGGATGACCAAACAAGTTTCGCGCTTGGTCATATACCAAGGCGGGACCGTGACCGCCGTGTCCAAGATGCTCGCCGGATACCTGCCCTGTAACCGGGTCAATGGTTTGCCAATCGGCGCTGACAAATTGGCCGCAGTTACATTGCCTTATACGATTATGATAAATAGTCGGCTGCACAACCCATACCGGACCAGATGCATAATCTTGGTCTGGTTCTTCGGGTACATCTTCGCCAATTTCCGGGTGGACTCCGCTGTTTACACGAAATGCATTGTGAATAAAGCCATCTTCCCATACGATGCGCACGAAGTAGAAATAGTCGTATCCATCATCAAGCACAGGAATCCTGAATCCAAATGCGCTAGGCTGCAACCCGCTTGGCATTGGAATATCTATAAAATCTAAGCTGTAGTTGTGGCCAACTTGGTCTGCTCTACGGCGGGTTACATTAACAGACACGGGTGCATTTGCATCTTCAAAATCCATACTGATATATTGCCAATCCAGGGGTAGGTTCTGAGTATGAGTCAGCTCCAGGGTTGGTATCGGAGCCATATAGAACATATGAAAGTCTACACTCGGTTGGAGTTGTACCGCCAAGATAGACGAGCGTCCTAGGTAAAGGGACAGCCCTGGTGCGTCACCGGGATTAATCGGGACTGATGACCAATAGGTGTGGGGAGCAGGTGGCTCAGGGGTTGCCCTTGCCGCGTCAAGTCCCGGCATAATATCATTGTGCCCAGTGGTAAGGGCGTTAAGGCTCATTCTTTCCATAGAGATGGCAAGACGGGCGGAGCGGCCAGTGTTATCCACTGCGGTAAAATCCATCAGGGTTTCACCATTCATAATGGCATGACATGGGAAATTGCCTTGGATTACGGTATGCTCTACCCCCTCATCACATTCGAGTATTGTTTGATAGTCTGCCAAAGAGCGCATACCTTCATATGAGACGCTTTCAACCGTTGAGAAGTTAAAATGCCGCTGGGCATAGTCCGCCGCTATTTCTGTAAAAATTTCAATCAGACGTTCATGACTGCCGCCGGATACGGTTTCACCATGCTCCTCGATGGGAAACCAGTCGGCAACGGCTATCGCTATCCGCTCCCCTGTAACTGTGTCTATGGAAAAACGGTAATGGATTACCATGTCATAGATGGGATGTACCGAAAATACCACCCCATTCCAATGAGTGCGGGTGCTAGAAGGGAAGTTATCTACATACATGGATACAGTTTTGCCAGTGATATCGGTCCCAAACATTTCCCATACATATTTTGAGCCTTCATGGGCAGCTTCTGTCGCGGAAAGTGCATTGGGGGTTAGGAGTACTTGGGAGCCCTCCATTTCATGGATTATGAACTCCGGGTGGGGATACCCCTCAGGAAATACATCTAGGCGGGTTAGTGGCGGGACCTCTGGGTTGGTTGGAGCTAGATGAATTTCCCTATCTGTGGCTGACGCAAAGATATATCGATTGGCCGCAAGATAAATGCCACTAAGGAGTAATATCCCCAGCAGTGAAAACGCGAACGCTTTTACTGTATAACTGAATTTTGTGTC
Organism: Defluviitaleaceae bacterium; assembly: GCA_009781725.1. Classification (GTDB taxonomy): domain Bacteria; phylum Bacillota; class Clostridia; order Lachnospirales; family WQUN01; genus WRAN01. Next base: position 13,332 of record WQVF01000021.1, on the reverse strand, counting down.
TTTCATAGTGACCCTCCCTAATATTTATGGCACTATACTAATACGGAATTGTCTCGGCTTTATCTCTAAGTTGTCATGGAGTTGTAAAAGTTACAGATACCATTGTGCCAACCCCTAGAGCCGACTCCACAATAAGCTTTGCGCCATGGACATCGGCGATTTGCTTGCATAAGGTCAATCCAAGGCCTATCCCCCCTGCCTCCCGGCTACGGGCCTTATCCACCCGGAAAAAGGGCTCTGTTAGCTTATGCAAATTTTCAGGGGCTATTCCGTGGCCATTGTCTTTTACGGATAGGATGATGTAATCCCAATTTTCCCTTGCAGACAGCTCGATTATGCCGCCTTTTTCGCAGGCTTTTACCGCGTTATAGCATAGATTAAGAAGCAAGCTTCTAATCAAGTCCTCTTGGCCCCAAAGACTGTCTGTGCCTATTTTGCATTTGAGGGTAACCTTTTTCTCAAGCAAGGAATCGTACATAGTTTTACCTACATCATCGAATAGCCGTCTTATAGGAATTTCCTCTACAACCGGGGTATAGTCCCGTAGTGTGGCCAATTGCAGCAATGAATTAGCGATTTGCTTCATATGTGTGGAGTTGTTCATGATTAACTGGGTAAGCTCTATTGTCTCTCCTTCATCCAACAATGCTCGCTGCATATATTCAGCATTGCCAAAAATAGATGTCAGGGGGGTGCGTATTTCATGGGCAAAATTATCGATAAACTGCTGTTTTTCGGCGGCAACTCTTTCTAAATGGTAGATTTGATCTTGGATTTGCTCCGCCATTTGATTAAAGTCTTCCGCTACCTGGGTCAGCTCACCACTGCCTTTTACATGGATTCTTTCGTTATAATGGCCACTTGCTATATTACGGGTTGCCTTGGAAATAAGACCTAGGGGCTTAAACAATCGAGCCACAATGATGTATAGCGCAAAGGCCGTTATCACCGAGAAAATAATACATACCATAAGTAATATGTTCTGTATGCGACTCATGTCCTCCATATAGGCAGTTATATTATAGAAATAATACAGTCGAAATATTTCCAAAGGAGCCGGCAATGCCCCCGATATATGGATATATTGCCCCGTTTCCAAGGTAATATAAGAAACTACCGCTCCGGCATAGGCTGTATGGCCGTATTCCGTTACCTCAATAATAATCCCGTGCTGATAGAAATACGAAATATAGCCATCCACCAGAATGGCTATTTCTTGAGCAAAAAACCTATCCTGGCCTACCAAAGCGTGAAGGTCGAAAAACAATGCACTTGAAATCGAATGAAATTCCCGGATGCATTTATCTGTATACATATTTATCTGGGTGTTGGTCATGAAGGTAGACACAATCCCCAGAGATGAGAATAGAATCACAATAAAAAGCAGATATGTGGCCAAGTATAGTCTTAGCCTCATCTTTTGACCTCCAGACGGTAGCCCAGCTTGTAAACCGTCTTGATTCGCTCTTCCCAACCTAGTTTGCTCCGCAGTTTTTGGATATGGTTGTCCACAGTACGGGTTTCTCCAAAGTAGTCGTAGCCCCAGGCAAGCTCTAGGAGCTTTTCCCGGGATAGGGCTATGTTTTGGTTGCGGATTAGGACCTCAAGCAAATCAAATTCCTTAGGAGATAAATCGATTTCCCGGCCCTTAACCTTGACTGTCCGGGTGGTCATATCTACGGTGACACTATCCAAGTTGAAGGCGGCGTTATTTTTCTTGGTACGGCGCAGTACTGCCTCTATACGAGCCAGTAATTCCAGCATTTCGAAGGGTTTTACGATGTAGTCATCTGCGCCAAGGGACAGACCAGTAAGCCTATCGGAAAGGCCGTCTTTTGCGGTGATAAATATCGTGGGTGTAGCCGATATTTTTTGTATAACCTCAAAGCCATCCAGCCCAGGAAGCATCACATCCAGCAGGACCAAGTCAAAATCTTCTTTTTCGGCTGTGGCGGCGGCTGTTATACCATCAAAGACCTGCCTATATGTGTGGCTTACCAGCTTTAGGTTTCTGGCAATCAGATCATTAATGTCCCTGTCATCTTCTACAATTAATATATGAGCCATAGGATTCCTCCGCATAACGAATGCATTTTATTGGCATTATATCACTAATGACAAATGTAACTACCCTACCCTACCCATGCGCAATATAATTCATACATGAAAACCAGTTACGGCAACCTGCAGAACAAAATGCGCGAAGCGCACTTTTGTTTCCGACACGCCGCCTAGAAATTGCTAAGCAATTTCCTAGCATATAAAAAATCCGTATGGCACCATACGCCTTTTTTATGCAAAACTTACAAAATCGAAGGAGGCATCATTATGATTGCAACAATGAAAAACCTAGTAAAACGCTATGGCGACACCATGGCCCTAGATCATCTTGACTTGAATGTCGTTCAGGGAGAAATCCTTGGCCTACTCGGCCCCAATGGTGCAGGTAAAACCACCGCAATCCGTTCTCTGGCTGGGCTTATTCCTGTAGACTCAGGAGATATCCAAGTCTTTGGAAAGAAGCAGCATATCAACAATATTGATATAAAAAGGGAAATGGGTTTGGTTACTCAGGAAATCACTGTGTTCAGCGACCTATCCGCTAGGGAAAATTTACGTTACTTTGGGCAAATCTATGGCCTTAAGGGTGCAGACCTTGAAAGCAATGTAGATCGTGTACTGGCCTTTGTAGGCCTGACGGAACATGCAAAAAAGCGTCCTAAAAAGTTTTCCGGCGGTATGCAGCGTCGTCTCAATATCGGCTGCGCATTAGTCCACCGCCCCAAACTCCTTATCATGGACGAACCTACTGTAGGCATCGACCCACAATCCAGAAATCATATCTTAGAATCCGTTAAGAAAATAGCCGAGGAAGGTACCACTGTAATCTATACCACTCACTATATGGAAGAAGTTCAGGCCATTTGCAGCAGGATTGCAATCATGGACACAGGCCGAGTAATAGCCGAAGGCAGCCTGGAAGAATTGGTAGGCCGTATCCAACACGAAGACACCATCCGCATGATAGCCCTGACCCCATCAGATGCCCTAACAGATGAAATCCGTGCAATCTCAGGGGTAAAGAGTGTTGCTGTCAATGGCAATAACTATTGTATAGTTTCCGGTGCAGACAGCGGTAATCTTAACCGTATCATGGAAATCGCAATGCGTCACGGCGGAATAGGCAATATTTCCGCAGATAAGGCTACATTAGAGGATGTGTTCTTGACCCTTACAGGACGCAGCCTGCGTGATGGCGAGGAGGGTGCATAATGACGACGACTATCAGACATTATTTCAAGCGCATAGCCACACACCCTCTTAATCTATTAGTCTTTATATTGTTACCTGTGGCGATTTCTGTTATTAATAACGAGGTATTAAATGTTGTAATAGATGATGCAGGCGCAGGTGGCATTATTGATATGAGCGTTCAATATGCTATAGTTTCCGCTATCATTATGGTTATGTTCGCCTTTTTTGGATTATCTCTGATTTATGATTTGCTATACGACGACTTCAAAAGCGCGCGCCGCTGGCGGTTGCTTGCTTCTCCTGCATCTTTAGGTAAGTTCATCGCTTCCAATGCTGTTGCCAGCACCGTTGTATCTTTGGTTTCCAGTGCTTTGATTTTCCTTGCCAACGCAATTATCTACGATGCCTATGTACCTAACTTATGGGCCTTTGGGTTAATTATTTTCGTCTTTACAATTTTTGTTCAAATAATGGGAATGCTGCTGTTTTTGTTGATACCTAAAAAAGGCACAGCTGAAGCAGCTACTCACGCGATTGTGTGGAGCACGACGATTCTTGCAGGCAATATGTTCGGTACAATTAATCTAGGTACAGCACTCAACTTTGTTTTCCAGCGTGCAACCCCCAACGCACTCGCAACAAATGCTATCTTTAATCTTATAATCGAAAACGATATTAGCCAGGCCATGATTTATACCGGATTCATCGGTATTTATGTCATAGCGGCGGCAGTAATCGTGGCTATCGTAGCAAGGAGGCGGCCATTTTGACGGTATTCAAATATGCCTTTATACGGGGGATAAAAAGCCCCGCGTCTCTTATTCTCAACTGCGCAATGCCCTTGGCACTAATTATCCTTAACCCGGATATCGGTTTCGGTCCACTTGCGGCGGAACAAAACAGACTGCCATTTCTTGTGGCATTGCTGATAATCTTTGGCGGATTTTATGTCGCCCGTAGCATCCAGATTGATAAAATGGACGGCACGATTATCCGTATCCTGGCAGGGCCCGTCACAATGCGGAGCTACCTGGTGCAGAACTTTTTATCCGCTATGATTCCCATGACAGTGCTATCTATAATAATCGGAATCTTGGGCTTTGCCCTCAATGGCTGGGAACTCTATTTTGCGGTTGGACTTACTATATGCTATGCTTTCCTCGCGGCAACTTCTATTGGGCTTTCCTTCGTCTGGAGCTGTCTGTTTAAGGACAAGGAAGCCAGTTCTGCTGTGTTTGCCGTGCTTATTACCATGGTGGCAACCCTTAGCGGATTGATGCTCCCATTTTCTATGTTGCCTCGCTTCCTGCAGTATATCGGTGCCTTGTTCCCTGCCCAATGGGCTAACCGGTCTCTTGAGGCCATTGTGGAATACGGCTTGAGCGGGCAGTTCTGGCTTGGTATACTGGCAATGTTCTTATTTACGGTAGCGTTTTTGTTATATGGAGGAAAACGGAGGTTGGTATGAGGGACCTTACCCTTCCTGAAATCTGTTTTATAGCATGTAAATATATAGGATTTGGCCTATTGGTTGCTCGCTGGGTTATTACCGGCGACGCTATAGGCTTTTTTCTTATGCTTTTTATGTTGTGTATGGTCTTGCTGCGGTGGCTTGTGCCAAAGCTCAGTTACACCGTGATTGTTGATGTGATGGCTTGCGCAATATTTTTCCCCTTTGGGATGGGGCTGGCTTTGTTTTCGGCTATGTATTATCGAAAATATTGGACGATTCTTGGACTTGGGGTTTTTTATATGGATTTACACATGGGAGCTATTGGTGCCCTTGCAGGGCTTGCTGGTTTTTTTCTGGGTCAATGGGAAAAATCCCGGGTACGGGGATTCAAAGGCCGGGACGCTCAAGCCGAGCGATACTATGAGCTGGAAGATTTGCAAACCGACCTGCAAACAGCCACAGCCCAAGTTGAACGCATGACGGTTGTCAGCGAGCGGGCCCGTATTGCCAGAGAAATACATGACAATGCCGGACATGAAATAGTGGCGGCATATATGTCACTTCAGGTAGCGCGGGACGGCTTGGATGGCGCGGATACGAGTGCTTTAGAGCTATACGATGCCGCATTACAACGATTGGAAAAAGGAGCTGAGAAAATCCGTGAAGCGGTACATAATCTGGCTCCTGTAACAACACTTGGCGTGGAAGCCATGAGAAATATCTGCGGAGATTTCCCAGGGGCAAAGGTTGAGTTTAAATCCTTTGGTGACACCAACCATGTGCCGGTGCATATTTGGGGGGTGCTAGAAGCTTGCATCAATGAAACCCTGACCAATGCCCTCCGTCATGCAAAACCAAAGATTATCAATGTAAACCTGGACGCAACGCCAAAACTAGTACGCCTTTGCGTGGAAAATCATGTGGTGTCCAAGAGAAGAACTACCTTTGGTAATGGGTTAAGAAATCTTCGTTATCGCGCCGCCTCTGTAGGGGGCAGTTTGACAATCGACCAAGGAGAAAAATACCGAGTGGTTTGTGTAATACCAATACGAAGCGAGGTGCCCTGATGAAATTGCTAATAGTCGATGATGACCAGTTAATCAGAAAAAGTCTGGAAATAAGCCTGTCACGGGAAGCCGATATTACAATAATCGGCTCAGCTAAAGATGGGACCGAAGCTGTAGAAATATGCCAAACAACCACGCCTGACATAATCCTAATGGATATCCATATGCCAGGCACAGACGGCATTGCAGCAACCCGGCTGATAAAAAAACAAAATCCAACTGTGAAAATAATGATGTTAACAACCTTCGATGACCGAGCCAACATACAACAAGCCCTAGCCGCCGGTGCCGACGGATATCTGATAAAAACCGATAAAATATCCTCTATAGCAGGCAAACTGCGCATATTATTAGACGGCATAGGAGTCCTTGACGCAGAAGCACTAAAAAAAATAGCCCCCGTAGCAAACCCGGCCCTAGAGACACTGACTCCAAGGGAACAGGATATAGCAAGACTGGTAGCTCAGGGGTTACCAAATAAAGACATAGCCACACAGCTGTACCTTAGCGAAGGGACAGTGCGCAATAATATTGTGGTAATTATGGAAAAGCTGAACGTCAGCAATCGGACTCAGTTGGGAATGGCGTATTATAGTCACAATACATGAGAACAAGGAGCGCAACAAGCCAAATGACCAATCGCTGGAGAATATAACAATTTATGCTTTAAACGTAAACTTGCTATACGGCCTCGTCCTGTTTTGACGTTTGGATAAAGGGTTTTTTCTTTCGTGTAACCAAAGATGCGCTAAACGTCTGCTCCGCTATAGTATCATCCGACACACGAAGCATTTCTTTATATATATCACGTGAAATAGACGCAATAATCTTGGCCTTTTTTAAGGACTTGCGTTTAACATAATGTGATTCAAGGATATCGCAAAAATGAATAGCATAATACCTATTTACAAAATCAGATTTGCCAAAAAATGGAATGGCAACTGTTTCTATATAATCGGTGGAAGATATTTCATCCAAAGTCATTAAATGGCCTAGTGCATCAAACATGATACCCAATTTCCCTCCGGTCAAATCTCTTCCTTCCATTAAAACATCTTTACACTGGAGATGTGCCTTCAACTTTAGCAAGCACCATGCTCTGCTTATTAGCAATCTCTCATATAATAGTTGCTGCTCAAGATGCAAATCATTGTAGTAAATAAGTGCTTCATTACATAATGCTAAACCATCCTCTGGATTGCCCATAAAACAATAAAGCATACCCAGGTTGCCCAAGGAATCACAAAGCATCTTTGTATCATTGATTGCCCTCATATATAGTATTGCATTTTCATATAGATTTTTTGCCCTGGTCAACTCATTTATTGAAAAATAGCTTGCTGCCAGTGCGAGGTTTATGTAAGCTTGAAAACTACTGCATCGTTCATCACGAGTTAGTATCGAAACACGCTCTAAATAAACAATCGCTAAAAGAGGCCGCCCCATATCACAATAGCAAATCCCGATGTCTAACAACAATTGTATCTCATTTCTAAAGTCATCGCTTTTGATTGCATGTGCTTTTAATAAATGCCGCAACGCATTTTTATTATCACAGTTATAGATATAAAGTTTAGCTTTGTTATAGTGGTATAGATGAAAACCATCATTTCCTATTTTATCAAGATAGGCTTCGGCAGCGATTAGTCTTTCTTCTCCTGCAAGGAAATTATTTTCTTGAAACAAAAGCCTGACTTCAGTCATTGAATGCAAAAAAGCCAAATCTTGTTCGTAAGATAAGATATATAACGGAAATAGGTTAATATATGCTTCCCTCGCGTCATATGTTCGCCCGGCGTTTAATAGGTCATTACATACAATCAAGCGGTTTCTATAAACGATTAGTTCATGTTCAAGCAAAGGGGCATTTTCGATTTGCATAGCTTTTTTTATTTCGACAAGCATTGTATTGCTGCAATCTGCCTGACCTGACTCCAGACGACTTACATACATTGTGTTCCTTTTTATTTTTTGTGCTACAAATCCCTGGGTAAACCCCTTGATATCTCTAATCATCTTTAGCTTTTGTCCTAGCGTTAGTTTTGATGGGCTTTTCATTAGGCCACCTCCCATGGATTATATACATTGTCTAAATCATATGACCTTCTCAATGCTTAGTAAACAGTTAAATCTTGCATTAATCACAATAATATTACATAAAAACAAGAAGATTATCTGATATCAAGTAACCCCCATATTAATTGCGTTTATCAGTATTATCTCAATACATACAATCAACTAATCACGACTATAAGCCTTAAAAGCCGTTACAGGACAATAGTATTTGCGGGATTTACCGCTTGGAGTGCATTAATTTGACGTATGATAATCAATTTATGCAAATTAATTTTATGCAAATCCCTCTATATAGTGAAATAATTCGAAATATCCTTATGCGTCCAGCCACTTTATTTCTGATAGCTGTGCTTGTATGGGGTGCTTATCACTGCCTTTTTCTTAGCCGCAACAACCGCGAAAACCATTAATACAGCAACAACACCAAAGAGCAAGGTCCCAGATAAAACAACCATGTTCATGCCGCTACCACCGGTCATAGGGAGTTCAAAAGCATCCCAGTTGCCAACGTAAAACAGGTTATTCCGCGGAGATATGGGATGGTTTGCTATAGCAGGCAAGTCAGTGGAACGAATCATACCCGGCATTGGGGTGCCGCCTATGATGATAGTGTTATTAATATTGCCGCTTGTTACAGTAATACGCCATTGGCCCATTGGCATTTGAAAACCTGCCGGCGGCACAATCTCCATCAATTGATAGGTATGCCTAGGGTCTATATAAAAACCAAGGGGGGTGGTGCTGCCCGCCCCAGGGCTGGTATAGATATTGTTTACAAAGGAGACTTCCTCCCATCCGGGGCCAAGGGGTAAAGTAACTAAGTAGTCAGGGCCGGTACCCATAGGAGGGCTAAGCTCTGGGTTTGTATTGCGGAAAAGCCTAAACTGTGCGTTTGCCAGCAGGTTAATCGTGGGGTCTGACTGCCGATAAATGCCTGAATCTGTCTTAAAGAAGTCATAACGCAGTACAGGAACCCTAAAATTGATATCATAGTTGTTTAGTGGATGCCGTATTGATGTAGGGATGTGTGAAGGCTGGCTGGTTGTGGCAAATCCTAGATGAGTGAGTGCTCCTCTGTTCTCAGGAGGCCACCATATTTGGTTGGCTTTGTTGTTTTCAAAGGTAACCCCTTGGAGTGTGAGATTGCTGTAGGCTATTTGCGCCCCCACGGCAATGCCTGCCGGGGGTGGTATGCGGTTGGTGGGCAGCGGACAGGCATATTCGTGATTTTCTGTAAAAATTCCGCCGCCCATGCGCCCGGCTTCGTTGTGAGTGATATGTCCATCATATGCGGTAAAGGACGCATCCATATGCACCCATACACCACCGCCGTCTTCGTAAGCGGCATTATTTCGAATGTGCCCATCGTACATGGTGAAGGAACTATCCCGAAGATAAACTCCACCACCATTTATATTTGCGACATTAGCATGTGCCTCGGCTGTACCACCGATTGTCCCCCCAGACATTTGCAGTATGCCATTATCTCTAATATGCAAACCCCCACCATTTTGCCTTGCTTCGTTTCCACGAATATGTCCGCCGGTCATAATAAAGTGATTGCGGGTAAGTGCACCGGGTGCGCCAACAATAAGGTCGCCCCCTTCTACAAGTACACCACCACCATGACGAGCTTCGTTATCGACAATATATCCGTTGGTCATGGTAAAGCGGTTAATGCCACTTAAGTGGATGCCGGACTCAAACCCGGAAACCATCCCTACCCACACTCCGCCACCGTCTCCTAAACCGGTACCCACATTAACAACATGATCCCGGATGGTACCACCATGCATATATACCGTACCATTGGCTATGACGCCAATGCCCCCGCCGCCAAAAACATCACCGTTTGAGGCAGCATGGATGATGTTGCTGCTAATTATGCCATTGTTCATGGTAAACAGGCCTCGGTTGTACGCTAGTACACCGCTGCCAAGTATGGATGCATTGTTCCTTATGGTTGAAGAACTATTATTCATAGTGAAAGTAGCATCATAGCGTACAGACACGCCGCCACCACCGGAAATTACGGCTGTGTTATGTTGAATATATCCACCATTCATAATAAAGCTTGAATGATTGGTTACGTTTACACCACCTCCACTCCATACTGGAGTTCTATTATCACGGATATCACCATTATTCATTGTAAATATGCCATGTGCCCCAAAGACCAGCACACCACCGCCACTAACAATATTTGCCGCACCTTGTGTACCACCGGTACCATGATTGCCGCCTATGGTGCCGCTATGCATGGTAAATGAAGTTGTGTCACCGTCATCGCCAACCACTACCACACCACCACCACCAGAAGCACTGTTTCCAAGTATAGAACCACCGGGGCCGGATGCCGGTACTGTCATAGTGAATGTCGCGCCATCATAGACAGCCACACCGCCGCCTCGGACAGCGGTGTTGGCAGCCGATGATAATGCTGGAGGAGTGTATGCGCCACCAATGGTGCCGCCGGACATATTAAAAACAGAGTCGCTTGTAAGTTTAACGCCGCCACCTTCGGTGGTAGCAGAGTTATTGCGTATGTTGCCATTAGACATTGTAAAAGTGCTGTTATTGTTGACATACACCCCGCCTCCGCTTTGGTACGACGCATTATGGCTGATATAACCCCCAGTCATAGTCAAGGTGCTGCTATTGTCCACATGTACACCGGCACCATTTCTGTGCGGCAGACCCTCTGGATGCCAAGCACCTGAGACATGATTCTGATTAGCATTATGCCAAATTGAGCCGCCGCTGAGATAAAACCTTGCACCGTTGTTTACAGCCACACCGCCCCCCCGGGCAGCACCATTGGCCCTTGGTGCCCCTGCTGTGGTAGGGTAGCCGATAAAACCGCTGTTCATGTAAAACCGACTGTTTGCTCCGGAAACATATACGCCTCCACCACGTGAATGTGCAGGCAAAACCCCTCCTCCAACATCGGATGTTGTATGCACACCAGATGTGTTGCTATAAATATACCCGCCATTCATAGTAAGCCTAGCACCTTCAACAACATAGACCCCACCGCCTTCATGTAAGGCCATATTACCTGTCCAAATCATCGGAGTGGGATTTAAAGGGGCTCTTCCCATATCGATACCAATAGTACCGCCATACATAGTAAATGTTGATGGCTGATTACCATGGCTACCTACTACAGCTACGCCGGCACCGCGCCCATTTGTTCTATTATGATATATTCGTGGGGACTCAGGTGTATCAGCACAATCCACCATTATGAAACTGGCACCACCGGATACATGCACTCCTGCACCCAATAACACGCTAGGGTCAGCTATAATTGTTGAAAGAAGGGTTTGGTTTTTATGAACTGCGCCACCTCTCATTTCAAAGCTGCTGCGCTGACCGCTACTACCTACTCCACGTACAGATACACCAGCACCATATCTTGCTTGGCATAAATCGCCTATAGTGCCAGCATGCATTATAAAACTACCGCCGTTTCGCACCTCTACGCCGCCGCCATAAACTTCACTAGAAGTATCGAAAATGCGTGGGTTACTTATAACTATGTTTGACGGTGTACTGTGTACAGACTCATGGGACATAATAAAAGTAGCATTTTCCCCATCAACTAATACGCCACCATTAAAATTATAACCACTACGTTGCCCTGCAAGGGTGACATTTCTAATCTCCAGAGTGCCGTTCGTAATTTCAAAATGTCTGCTGGCGTAGGCAATTGCCGGCACCATATATGTTCTTGACCACATCATATTTATGCCTTCAACATTGGTATCAATAATGACGTTTTGCCCACCGTCAATAACAATCGGCTGGGCTGCAGTCCCAGGACCAAAAATACTTTGCGCAAACGTGCCGCCAAGGAAATTTAGCCGTACATACAAAGTCCAACCGGCAGGAAGATTATCAATTTGATGTTGTAACCCCGTTGCCCCAAAAAACATTGGCCCGGATAAGGTTACCTCTATAAAACTGGTTGGAGCAATGCCGATATACCCATCGCTTTCACTATAATTATAGTAACTGTCGTAAGGGGCATGTGACTCATATATATCAAAGTCATATTCATCGCCGTAGTTTTCCCCATAATGGCTTTCATAGTCATATGCGTAATAGCTACTGTAATAGCTGCCGTAATACTCAGGGGCATATCCGATAACGCTTTCCATGTAATCATCGTAATACTCAATATAATCGCTATCTATCTCATTGTAATACTGGGAATATCCATAAATATCTGCCGGTGTATCCGAGTCATATCCAAAGGCAAACACCGCAACCCCTATTAGAGACATCGCAAAAAATAACACAAGCAGGCGTTTCCAGTGAAACCATCCTTGTAATTTCTTGGGTTTTCTATTTGTGTAATACATACAATCGCTCCTTTGTTACTCTATGTACTTGGTTCTGGCATGTGAACAACCAACACCACAGCGAAAAACAGATAAAAAATACTTGATAAGTATAATCTCTTTTTGCTCATTAGTTAGTAATAAACTGATTCAAAAACGACCCGTTTTACACAAAAATATACCCGTGGAACATAGCACGGCTATAAGCTCCAAAACCCTTATTTCAAGCTAGTTGCGCAAACAATTACTCATAAAAAAGCCCGTAAAATCCATCCTTTATCCCAAAGCTAATAGCAAAAACAGCAATTACACTGCAAAATTTATATATGTACTACCCCATTATTTGAATTAATTTAACCCGCTATACATGTGAAAATCACTCCAAAAATCTAAATTCATGTTAATACACACCATGGATATGTACCGCACCCCCTTCGAAACGCAATAATTTTGAGCCCATACATCACATGTGAAAGTTGACTTCATGTTACAGGAACGAAAAATTTCTCCCACAACATATAACAATCACCTTTTTGCGATTTATCTATGAAGCAATTTGCCCTCGAACTGTATTACTGTACTAGTACAGCAATACAGGCAAAGAGATAATCATCTGGCAAAATTTTGGCTTAATTACAATGCTCATAAAATCTACATATAGTGAAATCAATGAGAAACAGCCTCGCCCGAGCGGCACCCTGAAACGCCGAAATAAGGCGTTTTAGGGCGATTTTGCCGCGACAGGCGAGACCGATTTCGAATTATTTCACTATAAAAAAACTGGTATGGCACCATACCAGTTTTTTACAAGCTGCATCTAACATATAGTTGCAACACATGAGAATGAGCTCGCCCAGTACTCATGTACTGCGACTTCATATAGCGAATTAATTCGCTATATCTGTTAATAACTGCATCAATAGTTGTAATCAGTCTCAACCGGCGCAAACTGAGCCACAAACTCAACATCATCTGTAACCACATAGCCATAAGGGTTTTGAGCCCATCCTATAAACTCATAGCCATCATAGGCATATGGGGTGGGAATCTGATAATACTCAAGGGTTTCACCATTTTCCACATATTCATAACCAAAGCTAAGATATCCTCCCGCCTCTGCATGGAATGTCACCCT
>WQVF01000020.1 GCA_009781725.1 Defluviitaleaceae bacterium | reverse complement strand
GCCTTAGTATTTTCCCTTCTGGAAAACTTAAAATGGGGTTGGGAACCCCCACCCCCCTAAGGGAAAAAAAAAAACCATTGGGGGTAAGGACTTTTGAAATATCGCCTCTCCCCCCCCCCCCAATGCTATCCTTATCCGTGACCACGATATCACTGGCGACAATAGCCGCAATCACTTGCCCTCCCAAAGTATCCATAAACTCTGTGTTAAGGAAATTATTAATATCACTGGTAGGATAATATGCACCAAAATCTGACCATCCCCATCCTCCATCTCGAGGAGTTGGATTAAAGGGTCTTGTTTCATCCATTACGTGCTCCCTCAGCAGCAGCACATTGCCGCCGTAGTTTGCCGTTAGCACAAGATATGGCACCAGCTCACCATTTTCCTCAATAAATATCCGGTAATCCACATCCCGCCCTCGCCTTATATTGTCGTAGGCTATGTCGGCTATTGTTGTTGGGGGTTGGCTTCTTGATATAAGTACATGTGCCCACCATCCGCATAGTATAAGCAACGATAATAAAACCATGATGCCTATTGCTTTCAATATTTTAGATGCTTGAGTTTTTTCCATACCTCACCTTTTTTCATATCATATAAGGACAAAAAAAGCCGCCGGATACTAAGGTATCCAAACGGCTACACATTCTATGTCATTAGACATACTTTTATTCGGCGGATGAGTCGTTTTCTCATATCCCACACACTCTCTTGGTCCTGCAACGCCATGCCGAAGCATATACTATCTGGTTTTGATAAGCTAACATCTAAAGGGAGTCCCCTTGATTGATAGGCATTTTATGCCATACTTATCCACCTGTCAATCAGTATTTACATTTACCGTCATATTATAGCGAATTAATTCGAAATCAGTCCAGTCTGTCGCCGAAAACGCGTAGAAGCGTTCGCGATTTTCGGCTCGGCCTGGACTGTTTCTCATTTAATTCGCTATAGTCGTCATTTCCTTACACAATGCGCAACTGTAAGTACTCAAAGACAAAACTGCTGGCGTTTCTATGTATGGCAATTCTGCATAAAAAACCCGTATGTCACCATACGGGTTTTTTATGCAAACCTACCAAGAAAAGGGGTTGCTTGTTATTGAGGTGGCGGCGGTCCCGGTGGGCCTTTGCGCCTAAAGAGCACATATAACCCAAGGGATATAATTATTATCGGTAATGCCCAGGCAACCAGGCGCATGACTGCACTTACTACGGTACCCAAGAGGCTAAAGCCTATAAGGGCCAACAGTACCCATACTACATATTTATTATTCCGGAGAAATCTAATCGCTTCGTCGATACTGTCAGCTACATGCTCGCCGGCATTGATTCGCCTGCGGATGCTAAAGCCATCAAAGGCTATGGTCAGCCAATATACGGGCATCGCCAGTGCAAAGAGCACTGTAAGGGGGCCGCTTGAGACTCCAATCAGGTAAATCAGTAGGAAAAACCCGATTAGTGCCGCAAGGCCGCGTTTGATTAGCCCCATATACATATAATTTACACCTGATGGGAATGGGGGGATAGTAAACAGAAACAAGAGTCCCCCGCTTAAACGCCGCCCACCGGGTACTGCGGCTTCTTTTGTATGATGGTCTACCGAGGTGGCCATACTCATCAGGCACCTACGGCAAAACTTTCGCCCTTGTACATCCACGGTACATTCCTCACAGAGCCATTCACCGCACTGATTGCATGTATCAAGGGCAGAGGTGGTGGGATGGGTTCTGCATTGCATAATATCCACTCCTTTATAGAGGTTTAGAAGTTGGAAGCTAGAAAAAACCGGCTTCCATTGCCACTAGCTGAGAGCTTATATATTTGACAGTTTTATAAGCTCTCAGCTAACACTTTGAAATGATATACGCTATGTTGAAAAGAAAGTTTGCGCGCCTTTGCTCAATAGAGTGACAATTGTAACTATTGCAAACTAAACTCGTATGTCATACTGCATGTATAAAATGAAGAGGAGCACGAAAATGAACAATGATGTATTTACGGTTGAACAAGAAGAAAATGAAAAATCTGACCTTCTACAATTATACAATATCATAGACTGGATAGATTTTGGATTGGTTTTTGCTATTATTTTCTATGTAGGTAATGCCTTTAGGGATACGGCCTTCACATATGCATTTAGGGACACCGACTTTGTCTTTTATAGTATTGGTGACCTAGTGCAGAGTAGCGGTGTCAATATATTTGACTTGCCGCCATCAATGTTGGGGCTACTGCTTTGCGTTGCCTCCTTGGTTGTATCTATAAGCGCGATTATAGTATCACGCCTGATTCACAAAACAGGCGCGCACAGAAGCAGAGTCCGTCTGATAGGACGCTACATTATGTGGGGGATTTGGATTCCTATTGATATTTATTTTCTTGTTGTTTATGCGGTTGGCTTGATTGGGTAATGCTCAGATTCTTGGATTTGCTCGCTTTTTTCTATTACGATGATGCCATTGTAATTGTAAAACGTGATTCTATCCCCTATAGCCCAGCCTTTTAATTGCCTTACTTCTTTTGGCAGGATAATACGACTTAGTTCATCAATGGTCTTTGTCCCTAGATTCTCCATGGTTTTCCTCCTTGTGGAAGTTTTTAAAGCCCCTTCCTCGGAAGGGGGAGCCGCGTCAGCGGCGGGGGGTTGCCGTCCTGCGTAGTGTAGCAACTAAAAGCCGAGGTTTGCAGCCTGCGTACACAACCCCCTCGCCGCTGACCGCGTCTTTCCCCCTTCCTCGGAAGGGGGCTTAACCGCACGGGTGTTACTTTTCCGGTTTTGTCATTAATGGTAAAGCCGCTTTTTATTAGAAAGGCCAGCGGGAGTTAATGCGAAAAGCGCGTAGGGAGATGGAAATCCACCATCACCTACGCGCTGTTATTTTTTGCGCATATGCAAAGAATATAGCTGCCTTACCGCCTTGGGTTTGTATAACAATATACCGCCATTACGCCCGTTAAGTTTGCCTGCCAAGGCCTGTAACTGGGCTTCTTGAAGAAATTGGGGAGATATTGTACACTAACACCTGCTGCGGAGGCAGGTTTATCCTGTGCTTGTAGGAGATGTCACGTATCCCTACGAGCCCGTGTATGTGTTTCTCAGGCACTTCACGGTTCCGCGGTTACTTTATTAGTTGAATATCAGCAATATATTACCGCTGACCTTTCTTACAGACACTGTACCATAATTTTCATTGTGTTTCAACAGTTTGCATATAGTTTTCTTACATAGCCTCCGGCGCGGCGATATTTAACAGATTCAACCCGCCCTTTAGTACCTGTTGGACAGCGGTTGTCAGAGCAAGTCGCGCTTTGCGCACTTCCTGGTCATCTACCAAAATTATATGCTTATGATAAAAGGCATTGTACGCCTGGGCCAGTGCCATCAGATGCCTTGCTATTATATATGGCTCGTTTTTACTCGCCGCTTCCGGTATACACGCCGGATAATCGTAGAGGAGTCTTGCCACGGCAAAGGCTTCATCATCGGCTAGATGAGCAGGGTCGAAGTCGGCACTGGATGCGTGTCCGGCTTTGCCCAGCACGGAGCAGCACCTTGCATGGGCATATTGTACATATGGGCCGGTTTCCCCTTCAAAGTTAAGGACCCGCTCCCAGCTAAACATTACATCTTTTATCCGATTATTATAGAGGCGATTAAAAATCAATGCTCCGATGCCTACTTCCTCGGCAACGGTTTCTTTATCCGGTAGGTCGGGGTTTTTTTCCTCAATAATCGCCAGTGTTTTGGTGACGGCTTCGTTAATTACCTCATCTGCTTTTATTATCTGCCCTTTACGGGTAGACATTTTGCCATCTACGAAGTTGTACATTCCGTAAGACACATGCACCAAGCCTGCTGCTCCGGGGTTACCCATCAACTCAACCACTTTCATCCATTGAGCAAAATGCAGAATTTGCTCATGCCCTGTAAGGTATAAGCATTTATCAAATTTGAAGAGTTCATATCTGTCCAGAGCTGCGGCTATATCCCTGGTGGGGTAGAGTGTGCCCCCGTCGGAACGCAATATCAGGCATGGAGGCATTCCATAGGCTTCCAAGTCTACGATTTGCGCGCCGTCGCTTTCTACCATTAAGCCCATATCTGCAAGGGATTTTGCCACTGCCGGCATTTTGTCCGTATAGTAGCTCTCTCCCCGGGTCAAGTCGAATTTTACGTTGAGGCGTTTATACAGCCTGTCAAACTCACGCATACTCAAGGCTATAAACCAACGCCATAGGGCAAGCCCTTCTTCGTCACCGCTTTCCATTTTTACGCCCCAAGCGCGGGCTTCATCATTGAGGGAAGGGTCGTTGTCCGCTTCCTCGTGGAATCGTACATACAGCTTGACCAAACCCTCTATCTCGGTTTTTTCGATTTCTTCTTTGCTGCCCCATTTCATATACGCGGTGATAAGCTTGCCAAACTGGGTGCCCCAGTCACCTAAGTGGTTAATACTCGTCACATCGTAACCAAGGCAACGATAAATATTATCCAATGCTTTTCCAATAACTGTGTTGGCAAAATGCCCTACATGGAAATACTTGGCTATATTAGGAGAAGAATATTCCACGATGATTTTCTGCCCCACACCCAGATTGGACGCGCCGTATGAGCTGCCAGCCTTGAAAACGGCCGTCAAGGCATCCCCTACAAAGGCGGATTTATCCAAAAAAATATTTATATATGGCCCGGTGGCTCTTGCCTCGTTTATCCAATCGGGCTTAGCCTCCATTAATTTTGCGATTATTTCCTGGGCAATGACGGCCGGGGCTTTTTTCATGGACTTCGCCAATCTAAAACAGGGAAATGCCAAGTCTCCTAGTTTTGGGTCCGGCGGGGTTTCTATTGTTTGGAGTAATTCTTCGTGGGGCAAATCTGTATAAGTGGCTAAGATATCAGCCAGTGCGCTTTTGTAATCCATATTTCCTCCTTGAAGAGCGTAGTCCCTCCATTTTAAAAGGAAAACCCAATAAACGCAATCAAATCCTCAAGTATATGTACATATACATACCGGCCAAGTACCAGGTAACTGGTAATAATACAGCCGATAGAAAGCATGGGCTTATGTTTTTCAAGATTATTTTTTTCAAGAAGAATCTCGGCACCTTTTTGCACAAAGGCGATAAATAGTAGAATTGCGATTAATAATAGAAATTCCTGCATGGCAACCTCCTTTTCTCGGCTTCGCATTCTGCACTCCATACTATGGCGAACGACTTTCGAAATCGTGAACCGCCACTGCACGGGCAAAATCGGCCAAAAACGCCAAGTTCGCGTTTTTGGTAGCCCTCCTTCAATCACGTTTCTCAATATCGTTTGCTATAAGTATATGAACCAGCCCAGGAATGCAGTATAATCACATAAAAATAACCCCGAAGGGATGATTCTTATGAAAATCGGCACAGTGAAAGAAATCAAACGATACGAATACCGGGTGGGTCTTACCCCCAGCAATGTTAAGGATTATATAAACCACGGCCACGAAGTATATGTGCAAAATGGAGCCGGGGCTGGAGCTTCTTTTTCTTCGGAAGAATATGCAGCAGCCGGAGCGACAATTTTAGGCACAGCTAAGGAAGTCTGGGATAAATGCGATATGATTATAAAAGTAAAAGAACCTCTCCCTGATGAATATCCCCATATAAGAGAAGGCCAAATCGTCTACACCTATCTGCACCTTGCCGCCTCCCGTGAACTTACCGATGCAATGCTTGCAAGCAAATGTAAAGGTGTAGCCTACGAAACCATAGAAGACACCGTCGGTGGATTGCCCTTACTGCGTCCAATGAGCGAAATCGCAGGCAAGCTAAGCATCCAAGCCGGAGCCCGATGCCTTGAAAAAGCCATGGGAGGCCGAGGCGTACTGCTAGGCGGTGCCGTGGGAGTAAAAAAAGGCGAGTGCGTGATAATCGGTGGGGGAGTAGTAGGCACCGCCGCCATGAAAATGGCCATCGGCTTAGGAGCCAATGTAACTGTACTGGATAAAAGCATAGACCGATTGACCTATCTTGACGATGTATTCGGCAGCCGCATTCAGACTATGTACTCAACCCAAGCAGCAATAGAAGAAGTATTACCCACCGCTGACTTAGTGGTAAGCGCGGTACTAGTCCCCGGTGCCAAAGCCCCAAAACTAATCCGCCGCCATCATTTAAAATTAATGAAACCCGGTGCGGTAATTGTAGATGTGGCGGTAGACCAAGGTGGCTGCTGCGAGACCACAACCCCAACCTATCACGACGCACCGACTTTTGTGGTAGACGATATCGTGCATTACTGTGTGGCCAATATGCCGGGAGCTGTAAGCCAGACTTCAACTACGGCGCTTACTAACGCTACATTGGATTATGGGATAATGATTGCCAACATGGGCCTTGAGGCAGCTATTGCCAAGGATACGGGACTTAAACTTGGGGTCAATTGTTATCATGGTAAACTTACTTGTAAGGAAGTAGCAGAAGCCTTTGAAATGGAATATACACCTATGGATGCCCTTGTATAATAATTTTGTCATTTTGGATTTACCCCCGTTGGGTTAATGCCAACGGGGGTTATTATTATCAAGCCACGCAATATAAGTCTCCGCAAGTTCATGGGAATGAAATGGATTACGATTCAACCATCTAATATCAAAATCCCGGCCATATCGCCGCCATGGGTTAATGCGCACTGACGGAGGCAAATGTATCACCGGGTCAAAGGAATTAATAATATTGAATATATTACTATGAATATGAGCACGGGTAGCCTCAGTCCTGGATACCCTGGGAGCACCAAAGGTATATACATATGGATTTTCTTGCATTCTATTGAGGCGCGCCCCTAGCAAGTTGGCCACGGCACCGCCACGGCTGTGGCCAGTTATCAGCATGATATTACTCATGACATTATGTTTGGCTATATAATTCATAAGAGTATGATAAACATTGTTTGTGGCATATAAAAACCCTGTGTGAACTTCACCAAAGCCTACATTGAAATTACTAATCCATTCCTCAGGACCTTCTGGTGTTCCCCTAATCACGACTATGATTAGGTTTTCCGTATGGGCGATGGTATGGGCCACGGAGTTTCTGTGGGGTGAAAAGCCATAGTTAAATTCCTCCCCATGTGGAAAGAACCACGCAACCTGCTGTGAATACGCATACTCACTAAGCCAAGCCGCAAACAATGCCAAGTTGTGATTATATTCAGTTGGAGGATGAGTGAATAATGCATTGGTATCCATGTGACATCATATGCCAGAGCAACAAAAAGGGACTGCACGAGGCAGTCCCTTACGTTTATAGTAGAATATAGTCATTCACTATACATATAAATATTAGTCAACAAGTGCGACTCGGTAGAAATATGGATTATGGTTAAAGTTTGCTGCAAAACCAGTAATACCATAAGTGCCCCAGTTGTGTATTGGGTGACGGATAAATATCCATGGAGCATCATATGCTAGTATCTCTGTTAGCTCCCGGTAAATCCCACGGCGGTGAGCAGAGTCTGTGGACATACGGCCTTCCATCAGCAACTCGTCTACGCGAGGGTTGGAGTAGAAGGTACGATTGCCAGGGTTGCCCCAGTTCTCTGTAGTAAACAATGAGAAGGTGCCGTAGTCCGGGTCACCGGTAACGGTAGTCCATCCTAACATAAACAAGTCGTGCAACCCTTCTGCGGTATGGTCAAGATAGGTACCCCATTCCAGGATTTCGATTGTAATATCTACGCCGATTTGTGACCAATATGCTTGTGCAATTTCGGCAGTGGCCAGACGACCGGCGTTACCTTCGTTTACCCAAAATCTAAGAGATAGCCCATCACCAAAACCAGCTTCTTCTAGGAGCGCGCGAGCAGCATCAGGGTCAAAAGGCATTCTTTCTATATATTCATGTGGGCTGTAGAGCACATTGGGGCCTATAGGACCAACGGCAGGAATCCCGATACCTTCGTATGCTCCCATGATTACGCTTTCTGCATTAAGGCCCATTGTCAGAGCATGGCGCACTCTTTGGTCTGCGAGTGGGCCGTCAGTCATGTTAAAGCCGATATAGTCAATACCTGTACCTGCAACAGGTATCAAGGTCAACTGAGGGTGCATAGGCATTTGCATAACGTCACCAGGCTGAGCCGGGAACACGTGGCCCTCTCCTGCTTGCATCATTGCAAAGCGTGTAACAGCATCAGGGATTACACGGAAAATAAGATAGTCAATAACCGGTACACTACGCCAATGGTTTTGGTTTGCGGCCATACGGGTATAATCACCGCTTACCCTGGTTACAAATACGAAAGGACCGGTACCGACTGGGTTGGCAGTTACCATTCTCGGATTTGGGAAACTTAAGCCTCGAGCTTCAGCATAGGCTATTGCACCTTCCTGCCATGGCGAAAGCACATATTCTTCAACAGTTTCCACTAACTCATCATCTTCGTCATAGACATTGAAGGGCTCAAAGTTGGCAATACGCGCATTAACTTCTTCTGCCAACGCAGCAGGGCTCATCACGAATGCAACTTGGTGAGTAAGATGGCCAAGGATAGGCACAAATGGGAACTCTAGAACAAGATGTACTGTGTAGCTATCAACGGCAACAACAGATTCAATCATTTCCAAGATGAATGCGCCAGGTGCGGCTTCTCTTGGGTCAAGGAGTCTCTCAATAGACCATACAAATGCGTCTGCCGTAAAGTAAGATCCATCATGGAAATATACGCCTTGGCGCAAATCAAATTCCCATGTTGTAGGGTTAAGCTGGCGCCATTCTGTGGCGAGAGATGCTTCGATTTCGTTGTAAGGATATGGAGTAAAGCGTACTAGGCCCTCCATCATTTGTACTGTAATGTCGGCTGTCGCCGCGTCATTCTGCCTGATTGGATCCATAAAGGGAGACTCAGACAGGATTACGCTGGTAACTGTGCCGCCGGTACGTGCGGGTGCAGAATCTTCTCCGTTTTCTTCGTCGTCACCATTGGAGTCATCTGTCGGTTCTGGAGTTGGAGTGGCAACGGTTTCTTCGCCATCCGTACTAGCCGCAGGCTCATCTTCTCGATTACATGCTGTAAGGGCAAATAACCCAAAAGCAAGTAACGCAATCATAAGAAGAGCTGCATACCTAAATCTGTTAAACATGCTCATTCCTCCTTGTTTTTTACCGCTACGGCTTGGGTTGTAAGTTATGCATAGATAATTTCGCCGAAAGCGATAACACATGCAAATTAGTATTAATCCGGGACTTTACACCCATTCACATATTGCTGTCAATTGCAAGGCGTAATATTGCACAAAAATATTTTTTCGCACTCATGTCATTATCCACATAAATTGTCTGGCTTTCATGTCGTTGTGCAAACCTTATGCACAAGTCTCTATGTGTCTGCTGCATAATTTCCCAAAATTACGTATCGCTAATGAATATTTCCTTTTCTTTTCCTAGAGTTGCCTCCAAAATTTTAGCGCATTGCCTAATGCAGAAATATAAAATAAGTCTTGCAATATTTTCGTTTTGGGTATAACATCTAAGGAATATCAATTTTTGCCCCATAAAAGCATTTTGAAACTTGTTAGGAGGCGCATCTTTATGAAGAGTCACAAAACCGCTAAGAATGTCCAGATGTATATCGGTGCGGGGATTGTGCTTTTTTTTGTTTTGGTGGCAATTTTTGCACCACTTATTGCCCCATATGATCCTTTGGAGGTTGTAATCCCAAGACGATTACAAGCCCCGTCAAGTGAGCACTGGCTGGGAACAGACGACCTTGGCCGGGATAACTTGAGCCGGATAATCTTTGGTGCCAGGGTAAGTTTGACTGTGGGGGTACTTGCAACCGCAATCGGGGCAGCCACAGGAGTAATATTCGGGATGCTTGCCGGGTACTTCGGCGGGAAATTGGATTCAATTATCATGAGAATGATTGATGTTTTACTTGCTTTTCCCGGATTGCTACTTGCACTTGCTATCGTTACGGTGCTGGGTTCTTCTACGCGAAACGTAATCCTTGCGGTGGCCATCTTTGCAGTGCCGGGCTTTGCAAGGATTGTAAGAGGTGCCACTCTTAATGTTAAAAAACTGGAATACATAGACGCCATAAGAGCTGTGGGTGCTAATGACTTCCGGATAATATTTCTACACATCTTCCCAAATATATTGTCACCCATCATTGTGCAAGCCACACTCAACGTTGGTGGTGCAATAGTTACTGCGGCAGCACTGTCATTCTTGGGGGTAGGCACGCCTCCTCCCACTGCCGAATGGGGCGCAATGGTGGATAGAGGGCGTGCTTTTCTATATCAGGCGCCACATATGATTTACTTCCCGGGACTGATGATTTTCTTGCTTGTTGTAGGCATCAATATGTTTGGTGACGGGCTGACGGACTTTTTACAGCCCAAGAAATCGAGGTGATGGTATGGGGACATTTATAGTCAGACGATTGTTACAAGCCATCCCTGTTGTGCTTGGGGTTAGCTTTGCAGTATTTATGATGATGCACCTACTACCAGGGGATCCGGCAATTATTATGGCAGGCGAAGCTGCCCAACCTGCCCAAATTGAGCAAATGCGTGTAAACTTGGGGCTTAATGACCCAATACTGACCCAGTACTGGCGTTATATCACCAATGCGATACGAGGCGACCTTGGTACTTCTATCAGGACAGACATGCCTGTTCGTAATGAAATTTTTGATGTGCGTTTTGCAACAACGGTGCAGCTTGCGCTTGTGGCCACTGCTTTTTCAATGTTCTTTGGGCTTATAATTGGTATTGTGTCCGTGGTATGGCGTCGGTCTTTCCTGGATATTTTGCTGATGCTTATCGCTTTGTTAGGCCTAAGCGTACCCAACTTCTGGCTTGGAGTAATTTTGATTAATTTTTTCTCTTTGCAGATGGGGTGGCTGCCCATTACGGGCTGGGGTACCCCCGCCCAGATGGTCATGCCGGCGTTGATGCTTGGGATTGGCGGCTCTGCTGTAATTGCCCGTATGACAAGGGCAAGTATGCTAGAGGTTTTTAACCAAGACTATATAAGAACCGCATACGCCAAAGGTGCCAGTGAGCGGATAGTAATTTTTCGCCATGCACTACGTAATGCGATGATACCGGTTATTACCGTTGTAGGCCTGCAATTTGGTTTTCTTCTCAGCGGTGCGGTAATATCCGAGACGATTTTTGCCATCAACGGCCTTGGTCGCCTAATGATACAGTCTTTAATGAATCGGGACTTCCCAACGGCGCAGGGGGCAATACTGGTATGCTCGCTATTATTTGTACTGGTCAATATGTGTGTTGACATTACCTATCGGTTTGTCAACAAGCGTATTGACTTAAACTAGGAGGTACAAAATGGCTGACTTGAAAATGAAAGGCAATCATGTATTGGAAGTCGAAGACCTGCACACCTCATTCGCAACAGACAGGGGCAGAGTCGACGCCGTCAATGGTATAACCTTCGCTATAGATAAGGGAGGCACTCTTGGCATAGTAGGGGAAAGCGGCTCAGGCAAATCTGTAGCATCTCTTTCTATTTTGCAATTGTTGGAGGGGACAACCGCTCATATCCGCAAGGGCCAAATTCGTTTTATGGGACAGGACTTGCTGACCCTCTCAAGAGCCCAGATGCGAAAAATTCGTGGGAATCGGATTGCAATGATTTTCCAAGAGCCTATGACATCCCTTAATCCTACCATGACTATTGGGTCCCAAATCGCGGAGCCAATAATTTTCCATCAAGGGAAAAACAGGCGCCAAGCCTGGAATGCTGCCGTGGAAATGTTAGAGCTAGTAGGTATGCCGGAGCCAAGAAAGCGGGCACGACAATACCCCTTTGAATTATCTGGTGGGATGCGCCAAAGGGTAATGATTGCAATAGCCCTAGCCTGTGGCCCGGATGTGCTTATATGCGACGAGCCGACTACTGCCTTGGATGTGACAATACAAGCCCAGATTCTCACCTTGGTAAAGAGACTACAACGGGAGATGGGGACCTCCATTATCATGATTACCCACGACCTGGGTGTTATTGCGGAGACATGTGACTTTGTAGCGGTTATGTACTGCGGTAAAATTGTGGAGTATACCCGTGCCTTTAATCTGTTTACTGACCCGAAGCATCCTTATTCCAAAGGCTTACTAGAATCCATCCCTTCCCACGAAGAAGACTCCGATGAAAACCTAAAAACAATCGAAGGCACAGTCCCCAGTCCTTATGAGCTACCGCCAGGCTGCGCTTTCGCTCCCCGTTGCCCATATGCTAAGGAGATTTGCCACGAAACCATGCCAGAACTTGATGGGGAGCCAGAGCAAAAGGTACGCTGTCATATATATCAAACCACAAGCACAGAATCGCCAACGGAGGGCGGCACAGTCGCCTCCTACATCCAGATTTCAGATATGTGGAAGGGGGAAGAGTTATGGTAGGCGGCAAAACATTGCTCGAGGTCAAAAACCTTAAACAATACTTCCCCATAAGGGGTGGCATCCTAGGTCGGACGATTAATCATGTAAAAGCCGTAGACGATATTTCCTTTGAGGTGCATCAAGGAGAAACTGTGAGCATAGTAGGAGAATCTGGTTGCGGCAAATCCACCGCCGGGCGGTCAATTCTTCGATTAGAGAAGCCCAACAACGGCAACATAATCTTCGATGGCGTGGATTTAGCAAAATTACAAGAACGTGCAATGCGAAAAAAGCGCGGAGATATTCAGATTATTTTCCAGGATCCATATGCGTCTCTTAATCCACGCCGCACTGTATACCAAACCATAAAGGAAGCAATGGATATCCAAAATGTAGGCTCTAAAGCCGACCGCCGTAGGGATATTATTAAAATCTTAGAAACCGTAGGCCTTGGTGAACATCAAATGAATCACTATCCTCATCAGTTCAGCGGCGGACAGCGACAAAGAATTGGAATCGCCCGAGCATTAAGCGTGAGACCAAAACTGATAATCTGCGACGAGGCCGTATCCGCCCTTGACGTATCCATCCAAGCTCAGGTTTTAAACCTTCTCAAGAAGCTGCAAAAAGAATATCAGCTGACCTATGTATTTATCTCCCATGACTTAGGAGTTGTGCGGCATATATCCGACAGGATAATCGTAATGTATCTGGGAAAAATCATGGAAATAGCGGATAAAAAAGCACTGTTTAATCATCCTGGACATCCCTATACTTACGCGCTCCTTTCATCCATACCCAGCACCAATATGCTGGAGAAAAAGGAACGAATAATCCTTCATGGCGACGTCCCCTCCCCTATTAATCCGCCAAAGGGTTGCCCCTTTCATACAAGATGCCCCTTTGCTATTGAACGATGCATGTATGACTTACCGCCATTACATGAGGTAAGTGAGGGCCAGCAAGTTGCATGTCATCTTGCTGAGGAAGGAATCGTAGATTTCGTGTCATTAAGCCGAGAACAGGAATTTTCCCTTACTGAAAATCAAGAATAGTGGATTTAATAAAAAGAAGCTACGCCGCCTTGAAGCTTGCGTCAGGCCAGCGTGGCCACTTTATATGTATAGCGAATTAATTCGAAATCAGTCCAGCCTGTCGCCGAAAACGTGTAGAATCGTTCACGATTTTCGGCTCGGTCTGGACTGTTTCTCATTTAATTCGCTATAGTTTCCTAGCATAGAACAAAACGCGCAAAGCGCGCTTTTGTTTCTGGCCGTGCCAGCAGAAATTACGAAGCAATTTCCTAGCATATAAAAAACCCGCCATCCCATGGATAGCGGGTTTGTTTTATTTATCTAGCAGTGCTAATCCTAATAGCCCTCGCAACGCCATCCCACTCAGCCCTAAACCCCAACAACCCCGCCAGCTCCGCCAACATAAAATAGTTAGTGCCGGCAATGGTATATGCCCGGGGATTAATCTCAGTTGTATCAAGGAAAATAGTAGCACTGGTAGGTGTCGCCCGTATCGGCCCTGTATTAATCATTATCATCTCGTTACCTACCGCATGGTATGGGACGCCTCTTATTATAAGAATCGCCTGGTGGACATCATGCCAAAACAAGTTAAACTGAGACTGGCTACCGTTTAACACAAAGGCCAAATCCCGTAATCTAAAGAAGTTATGCCCGTCGATATTATATGCCATAAGATGCACCGCAGCACCATCGACATACACCGTAACATCAGAAGGAGTGGCGAGAACCGTCTGCTCACGTAAATACCGAACAGAATCAAAAGCTCGCTGTGCCTCCAAAATCACGTTATGATAAACGGCCCGCCTGCTATTATGAGTTGTACTACCATAAAAATGTAGACAAATATGCCCGTTCATGTTGTTGTAGCGGACTGTACTCTGGGCATGTGGCATACTGTGAATAGCTGCAGAGAATGTCCTATATCCGATGGTAACCCACACAGGGCGCCCGGTCCACGACCGCCCTCCAGCCGCCTGAAACAATAATTCTGTATCCCTGGCCGTGACTGTTTCAACATCCGCGTGATTGCCGTTGGACATGCTTAGTACATAGAAATAAATCCCCGTATTAATATCCGTAACCCTAAAAGGCTCCCGCAATGTGATGAGATTCCTGACATACCTCCAGTGGAGCATCTCCACATAATCAGGCACCCTGTATTCAGGTACATTCGCCGAAGCACCTTTAACCTCAAACCGAGCAGGAATCCCCCCAACACAAAATGCCGCCACCAACAAGGCGATACAAAACCGCCTCAACCTCTTACACATATGTACCTCCAACTGCTTTTTCTTAACAACTCTATAATATCTTCTTAATAAATGTACCATATGTTGAAACACTATTCAACCCTATGCAATAGCATTCGACAAATTGCATTTTTCCAGAATATAGTCGCCTGTTACCTCCGCTGTCATATCACTGTTATCCACAACCTCCACAGAGTTATCAAACACCAGCAAATCATAAAAATGCCGTATCCACTGCTCTGGCGTAATGCTAGTATGGCACGTTCTAGTTTGACAGCGTTCCACAGCAACTTCATAACGAGGTTTCAAAAGAAAAAAGTGGTATCTCAGATTCCGCGATTTAAACACCTTTGTATATCTTTCCATATCCTCTAGCTTAAGAACATGAGCCAGCACAAATCTATTTCCATACATAGAGAGAATATCAAGCTCATGACCCACTTCATCATAGAAAGCCAACTCCTGAAACGAAACTTTCTCTACTCCTTTTTTATGCTTTAATGTTTGTATGACACAATCCCCATCAATAGCATAAAAGCTTCGGCGGACTAATATCTCTGCCACTGTAGATTTTCCACTCCCGCACGTTCCGTTTAACACAATAATATCCCCATCAGTACAGCGATGGATGATATCAACGTCAGAGCCACATTGCTTACATATAGGCAAAATTGGAGAATGCCCAAATCTTTGCTTTCGCAGCTTTTCACTATGAATAAGTATTCCATCTTTGGGCAGCTCTCCACACTCAGGACATATAATCATACAACCCTCCAACATGGCATTCAAAGCTATAAAAAAACCGTAAGCACAAGCTCACGGTTTAAATATTCACACTATTGTTTTGTATTAAACTAGCTCAAGCAATACCATCTCGGCAGCATCCCCACGGCGTGGTCCCATTTTGATTATCCGGGTATATCCACCACTGCGTTCCGCATATCTCGGTGCCCATTTATCAAACATAAGGGCCGCCAAATCAACTGGCTTTGATTCGCTACGCATACGCCTTTTATCTTCTGGGGTCTTAGTAACGGGATATAGCACACTAAGAATCTTGCGACGTGCAGCAAGTCTTGATGGCTCATCCTTCTTTATCTCTTTCTGAACCTCATTAAAAACAGTTACCTTACGGCCGTTTACATCATTTCTAATCCGCTTTCCGTCCCTGTCTTTTTGGGGGACTTTGGCCGTTACGGTCACTGTCGTAAATTATCTTTTTCTTTTACAGCTAAAGTAATAAGCTTCTCCGCAATGCGGCGCACTTCTTTTGCGCGGGTTTCTGTTGTCTTAATTTTCCCGTGATATATAAGCTGAGTGGCAAGGTTACGTAGCATTGCCTTACGCTGACTTGAAGTCCGTCCTAGTTTCCTGTAGCCAGGCATATTTATTCTCTCCTTTGAACTCTATTCCTCTGGCATTGTCAGGGCAAGCCCCAAGTCCGCCATTTTTTGCAGCACCTCATCTAGGGACTTGCGTCCAAGGTTGCGCACCTTCATCATATCTTCCTCTGTTTTGTTGGCCAAATCCTCCACAGAGTTAATACCGGCACGCTTGAGGCAGTTATATGAACGCACCGAAAGGTCTAACTCCTCGATGCTCATTTCCATCATCTTTTCACGCTGACTCTCTTCCCGATTAACGGCAACCTCAGAACTATCAATGCGGTCAGACAAATCCACAAATAGGCTAAAATGATCCGAAAGTATTTGGGCACCAAGGCAAAGGGCCTCACTGGCAGAAATTGTACCATTGGTCGTTACTTCGATAGTTAGTTTATCAAAATCCGTTACATCACCAATACGAGTATTGTCAACAGCAAAATTGACCTTCCTTACCGGCGTATAAATCGAATCTATAGGTATCAAGCCGATGGTGTTATCGACACTCTTATTTTTGTCAGCACCTACGTAACCATAGCCTTTTTTAACAGTCATTTCGATGTAAAGCTTAGCGTCATCCCCATCTAAAGTAGCAATAACCAACTCAGGATTCATTGCTTCGATATCCGAATCAAACTTAATATCTCCAGCAGTGACAATACAAGTACCACTGGCTTCTATGATGGCTGTCTTTGGCTCAGGAGACTCACCACTGTGCTTTAATGCCAGATTTTTAAGATTTAATACTATTTCGGTAACATCTTCCTTGACACCAGGAAGATGGCTAAACTCGTGGAGTACTCCGTCAACACGAATATTGGTTACTGCAGCACCAGGCAAACTAGACATCAATACACGTCTAAGAGAATTGCCTAATGTCGTACCAAAGCCACGGCCTAATTGGTCAATAACAAAACGCCCATAGGTAACACCTTTGGCTTCCAATATTTCTATACGAGATTTTTCTATATCCAGCACGCTTGCAATCCTCCTTTTAAATCGGGGCTCTGAACCCCAGCCGCTGCG
Organism: Defluviitaleaceae bacterium; assembly: GCA_009781725.1. Taxonomy (GTDB): domain Bacteria; phylum Bacillota; class Clostridia; order Lachnospirales; family WQUN01; genus WRAN01. Next base: position 32,694 of record WQVF01000020.1, on the reverse strand, counting down.
CGGGGCAAAGCCCCACTTGCTTCCTCGCTCCTTGCGTCGCTACGGGGTCGCGTTTTGCGCGACATGCAAAGGGGGTCATGTCCTCTAGCAAAGTATCTCACATACGACTGTCGTAATTTGCCAAAGCATCTGAGCAAACGTTTATAGCCTATTAGAATAGAATTCAACGATAAGTGTTTCGCGCACATCTGTTGCTATCTGATCGCGAGTCGGAATTGCATTGATAACACCTTTGAGTTGCTCATAATCTGCTGTAAGCCACTCAGGAACTGCACGTCTGTCTGTAACAGCCAAAATCTCTTTAAAACGGTCAAGACTACGGGCATTATCCCTAACTTGAATAACATCGCCAACTCTAACTTGATAAGAGGGGATGTTTACCTTTTTGCCGTTGACAGTTATCAGATTATGACGTACAACTTGGCGCGCCTCAGTTCTGGAACGTCCTAAACCCATACGAAAAACGACATTGTCAAGCCTAATCTCCAATTGTCTAAGCAAGTTTTCACCGGTGATTCCAGGGGTATTATCGGCTATTTTGAAATATTTACGGAACTGGCCTTCCAGCACACCATAAATCCTTTTTGTCTTTTGCTTTTCTCTTAACATCTGTCCATATTCAGACAGCTTCTTCCTGGAAGTGCCATGCTGGCCGGGAGCAGTTGGCCGCTTGCTTACAGGACAGGAATTTTTTGCGCATTTTTCGCCTTTTAAGAACAGTTTCTCGCCTTCTCTGCGGCAAAGTCTGCAAACAGGCCCTATATATCTTGCCATATTAAATCCTCCTGAGGTTTCAATCTCAAATTAGACGCGCCTACGTTTCGGCGGTCTACATCCGTTGTGGGGCACAGGGGTAACGTCTTTTATCATAGTTACTTCAAGGCCTGCTGCCTGAAGTGCACGGATTGCAGCCTCTCTGCCACTACCCGGGCCGTTGACAAATACTTCAACTATTTTAAGACCAAATTCTTTAGCGGCACCGGCGGCAGTGTCTGCAGCCATTTGGGCGGCATATGGTGTAGACTTACGGCTACCCCTAAAACCCAATTGCCCAGCAGAGGCCCAGCTAAGTGCATTGCCTGATGCGTCGGTTATAGTAACAATAGTATTGTTAAAGGATGATTGAATATGAACCTGGCCGCGATCAACAAACTTTCTATCGCGCCTTCTACGGGTTGCTGCCCGCCTCACTGCTTTTTTTGGCATATTATGCTATCCTCCTAGCTGGTAAATTTTCTTCTGCGATGCTTTTACGCAGAAAAAATTTACGGTTTTTGCCATAGGCAAAAAAGCTTCATAATTATTTTTTCTTGTTGGCAACGGTTCTGGCTTTACCCTTACGGGTTCGAGCATTGGTACGGGTACGTTGGCCACGCACCGGAAGACTCCTGCGATGGCGTATACCACGATAGCACCCTATCTCTACCAGTCGTTTTATATTAAGTGCTACCTCACGGCGCAGGTCACCCTCCACCATTTGGGTAGTTTCGATTGTGCTTCGAATTCTGACGACCTCGTCATCAGTAAGATCCCGTACACGGGTGTCTGGGTTAATCCCAGCTTCTTTCAAAATGCGATTAGAGCTGGAACGACCAATCCCGAATATATAGGTCAGGCCAATTTCAACGCGCTTTTCTCTTGGCAAGTCTACACCTGCAATACGTGCCATAAATAGTCCTCCTTAACCCTGCCGCTGCTTATGCCGGGGATTTTCACAAATAACTCTGATTGCGCCCTTGCGGCGGATTATTTTGCATTTTTCGCAAATGGGCTTAACTGATGGTCTAACTTTCATGATAAATACACCTCATCTAGTAAATTTATTTCTGTGATGATTTTAAGCAGAAATAAATTTGCGGTTTTTGCCGAAGGCAAAAAAAATTCATCCAGTTCTGAACTCTATTTATTTGTCACGCCAGACTATCCGGCCCTTGGTCAAATCATAAGGCGACATTTCTATGAGAACCTTGTCCCCCGGGATTATACGGATAAAATTCATCCGTAGTTTGCCAGATATGTGCGCAAGTATGGTATGTCCGTTTTCTAATTGTACTTGAAACGTAGCATTGGGTAATTTCTCTATAACCCTACCTTCGACTTCGATTACGTCGTCCTTTGACATTCGGCAACCTCCCTTTTTTGATATCCAACTAAATATTTTCGAATATCCGCGTCTTGTAATGCTCGCCCACATGAGAGCTGTAAATCAACAATATTTTTTGTGATTTGTACATGCTTAGCCTTTTTTTTCTTTGGCTTAGCAAGGGGCCGTAGTCGGCCATCGACCAGCCATGCGTACTCACCTTCCACGGCAATCACAATCATGGCCATACTCTTGTCTCGCCCTTGCTTCGAAAATACTATCTGCCCTGGTTTCATAAAGTCATAATATCCGGCTCACCTGTAGTCACAAGAAAAGTGTTTTCGTAGTGAGCTGAGAATTTCCCATCATGAGTCACCACTGTCCAAGTATCATCCAGCATGTTAAGTTCGTGGCCTCCGGCGTTAATCATAGGTTCCACCGCTAGGGTCATACCCTTTACCAACCGCGGCCCGCGCTTTTCCTGCCTATAGTGAGGAATTGATGGATCCTCATGCAGTTGCCGTCCTATCCCGTGGCCACACCACTCCTGCACAACACTAAACCCATGTCCTTTTACATAATCCTCGATTGCAGCAGACATTTCATGAAGATGAAAGCCCTGACGAGCATAAATTATGCTTTCGAAAAAGCTATCCCGAGCTACGTCGATTAGTCGCTGATGCTCTGGGGTAATCTTCCCAACAGGATGGGTACGTGCTGCATCTCCGTGAAACCGTTTATAGCACACGCCGATATCAATACTAATAATATCGCCGCTTTTAAGACGCCTTAAACCGGGCACACCATGAATCACATGCTCGTTTACAGAAGTGCAAATCGCTTTTGGGAAGCCGCGGTATCCTAGGAAACTTGGCTTTGCACCCTGTCCTCGGATATATTCCTCTGCGATTTTACATAACTCTTCTGTTGTTATCCCCGGTTTAATGTATTTTTCAAGGAGTTCGTGGGTGCGTGCGCATATATGACAAGCAGTGCGCATAAGCGCAATCTGCGAATCATTTTTGATAAAAATCCCCATGCATTAACTTAAGAAGCCTTTGTAATGTCGCATGAGTAGCTGTGACTCAAGCTGCTTGATAAACTCAAGGGCTACACCGATAACAATCAGCAAGGTGGTGCCGCCGAAACCGACAGGTATGCCAGTAAGCTGGTCAAGGATAATCGGGGAAAGAGCAATCAATGAATAGAACACAGCACCAATCCAGCTTAGACGGTTAACCGTTGTCTGGATAAACTCACTGGTGGGCTTGCCAGGACGTATACCTGGTATAAATCCACCGTTCTTTTTCATGTTCTCGGCCATTTCCACCGGATTTACAGCAAAAGATGTATAGAAATGTGTGAATGCAAATATCAAAACTACATAAACTAGTAGGCCAATCCAATGGAAACCATGGGGGCCACCAATGTTTAGTACTCCATCAGGGCCAGGTCCAAATCTACGCACAAACCATCCTGGATCCTCAGACGGTGGGATGAAACCCATAATCATCGTGGGGAATTGCAGCAAGGTTACCGCAAATATGATTGAAAGTACGCCTGCGATATTAACCTTCAATGGTATATATGAGCTCTGATTCCCAAACATAGAACGACCACCAGCAGCAGATTTTGAGTACTGCACCGGAATACGCCTTTCACCCTCATGAACCATTACGACGAAAGCAATTATCAGAGCAAAGACCGCCAGCACTACAATGACAATGACAACTGCAACAAATCGATTAGTCTCTCCGTCAGTCATAAAGTGCCACATCATCATGATGCCTTGGGGTAACTGGGATAAAATATTGGCAAAAATCAGGAAGGATGCACCATTACCAATACCTTTCTCTGTCAATAATTCTGCCAACCACATGATGAAAATAGTACCGGTAACCATTGCCAATGTGGCAACGACATAAACCATCATATTTCCATATCTAAAGAGGTTTGCACCTGTCCCATGGAAGTTGGTGTATGAAAACACTGTTGCTGCGGCTTGCACTGCGGCAAGACCAACTGCCATATAGCGAGTAATCTGACCGATTTTCTTACGGCCATCCTCACCTTCTTTTTGCATCTGAGCGAGCGCAGGAATAGCGTAGGTCAGAAGCTGCATGATAATGGACGCTGTAATGTATGGTGCGATACCCATTGCGAAAATAGAACCAATGCCGCCACCCATAATCATTTGGAAAAGGGTCGCGGCAGTGTCCCATGGCATGGCTCCTCCATACCGGAAGTCACTGAGTGTCTGTAAATCTATGCCAGGCAAAGGAATAGCCGTCCCAAACCTATATATAAGAAGCAATAGGAAAATGAACAGCAATTTCTTACGGATATCTTGTACTCGCCAGGCATTTGCAAATATTTTAAACAACTATACCACCTCTGCTTTACCGCCCATCGCCTCAATTTTCTCAGCGGCGGTGTTGCTGTACTGGTTGACTTGTACGGTAAGCTTTTTCTTTAGTTCGCCGTTTCCGAGGATTTTCACACCGTCTCTTGGGTTAGATACCAGGCCCTTTTGTTTGAGGGCGGCTATATCCACAACGGTACCATCTTCGAATACGTTAAGCAGTGTTACATTGATTGCAACGATTTCCTTTGTGTTGCGACATTTGAAACCTCTTTTTGGCAGACGTCTGTAAAGGGGCATTTGTCCACCCTCGAACCCGACCTTGCCGCCACTGCCTGACCTGGATTTTTGGCCTTTATGGCCTCGTCCTGCGGTCTTTCCGTTGCCGGAACCATGGCCTCTGCCGCGCCGCCAGCCTTTAGTTGTTGCACCCTCGGCGGGCTTTAGTTCACCTAGTTTCATAGCGGCCTCCTTATTGATTTACTTCTTCAACTTTGAGCAAGTGCCGCACTTGATGAACCATGCCGCGAATTGCCGGGTTGTCTTTTTGTATAACAGTGGAGTTTAATTTTCTAAGCCCTAGGGCCTCCACCGTAAGCTTATGCTTAGGTTTTACGCCGATAGTCGAGCGTACTAAGGTTATCTGCAATTGAGCCATAATTATCCCTATCCTATCCCGCCATCGGCGGCGGATTTATTTATGCTTCTAATATTTCTTGAACTGTCTTACCACGGAGCCTTGCAACTTCTGAAGGGGTTTTAACTGATTTTAACCCTTGCAGAGTAGCCTTGACCACATTGTGTTTATTATTTGAACCGATTGACTTAGTTACGATGTTGCGCACACCTGCAAGCTCAAGCACCGCGCGCATTGCACCGCCTGCTATTACGCCGGTACCTTCGGGGGCTGGGCGCATTAACACTTTGGCAGCACCGAAGTTGCCTATGATTTCGTGATAGAGGCTGTCGTTCTCGTTGCGCTCTAGCAGAATCATGTTCTTCTTGGCATCTTCCTTGCCTTTACGGATTGCCTCTGGGATTTCGTTTGCCTTACCCAGGCCAGCACCTACGCTACCATTACCGTCTCCGACTATTACCAGTGCAGCAAAGCGGAAGGTACGTCCTCCCTTTACAACTTTTGTTACACGGTTAATATCAACTACTCGATCCTGGAGCTCTAAGGCGTTTGGGTCTACTTTATTCATAGGAATCTCCTAACTAGTAAATTTATTTCTGCGATGCTTCAGCGCAGAAATCAATTTGCGGTTTTTGCCAAAGGCAAAAAAGTTTCACAATAAGCTAGAACTTAAGTCCGGCTTCCCTAGCGGCATCCGCCAGAGCTTTGACTTTTCCGTGATAAAGATAGCCGCCACGGTCAAATACGATTGTCTCGATGCCTTTTTCCTTGGCCTTATTTGCGATTTCTGTACCAACGGCTTTGGCAGCTTCTACGTTGGAGGAAGACTCCAAATCCGAATCCTTGAACGCCATGGTCATTGTAGATGCGCTTACCAAAGTATGCCCGATATCATCGTCGATAATTTGTGCATAGATATGCTTATTAGATCTGAATACGGACAGGCGAGGACGCTGGGCCGTACCCACTAGATAACGCCTTAACTTATAATGGCGTTTCTGACGCGCCACAGCGCGGGATGGTTTTTTTATCATTGCCTCTCACCTACCGTTTTTATTTCTTACCGGCCTTACCGGCTTTGCGTCTGATTCTTTCGGTCTCGTACTTGATACCCTTGCCTTTGTAAGGTTCAGGTTCACGCTTGGAACGTATATTGGCGGCATGCTGGCCGACTTTTTCCTTATCTATACCGGAGACAGTTATTTTGGTATTACCATCAACTGTTGTAGTTACGCCCTCGGGATCTTCCATTTCTATGGGGTGGGAATAACCCAGTGTAAGGGTCAGCTTGTTGCCAGCTTTGGCAGCACGATAACCGGTACCGTTAATCTCCAGTTTCTTTTCATAGCCCTGGGTCACACCCACCACCATGTTATTAATCAGTGTGCGAGTGAGACCGTGAAGTGCCTTAAAGCGTTTTAAATCATTGGGGCGGGTTATTTTTAACTGCCCGTCTTCCTGTGCGATGTTCATGTCGGGAGAAAGTTTGCGTGTAAGTTTTCCCTTTGGGCCTTCGACTGTGAGAAGATTGCCTTCTTTTAGGTCGACTTTCAAGCCTGAGGGAATCACTATGGGAAGTTTACCAATCCTTGACATGTTCTGCACCTCCTTCGTTATGTTACTTTTCTGGTTTTGTCACTTTAGACAAAGGCTTTTACCATACAAATGCAAGTACTTCGCCACCTACGCCCAGCTTACGGGCTTCTCTGTCTGTGACTACACCTTTGTTAGTGGAAACAATGGCAAGGCCAAGCCCATTGAGAACCTTGGGCAAATCTTCACAGTTGGCATAGACCCTGAGGCCTGGCTTAGAGATGCGCTTTAGGCCTGCGATGACCTTATCATTTTTGTTGCGGCCATACTTTAGGGTTATACGCATGGTTTGCTTTACGCCGTCTTTAATTATCTCATAACCTTTGACATAGCCTTCTTTTTGCAAAATCTGTGCAATGGCAACTTTCATTTGAGACGATGGAATGTCCACAGTCGTATGTCTGGCCATGTTAGCATTACGAATCCTGGTGAGCATATCCGCTATAGGGTCGGACAACATTAGCGCTCCTCCTTCTGTTTACAACTTTATTACCAGCTAGCCTTACGTACACCAGGGATTTGACCCTTGTACGCTAATTCTCTAAAACATATACGGCAGATGCCATACTTGCGCAAATTGGCGTGAGGGCGACCACAGATATTACAGCGTCTGTATGCCCTAGTTGAGAATTTTGGCGGTTTTTGTGATTTTAATATTAATGCTTTTTTTGCCATAGTAACCTCCTGACTAGTAAATTTTCTTCTGGGATGTTTCCACTCAAAAAAAATTTACGGTTTTTGCCGTAGGCAAAAAAGTTTCATTTATTGCTGCCCTGGTCTTACAAATGGCATTCCAAACAGGGAAAGTAGCTCTCTTGCTTCCTCGTCAGTGTTTGCGGTGGTTACGAAAACCACTTCCATGCCTCTAAGCTTGTCAATCTGGTCATATGAAATCTCTGGGAAAATAAGTTGCTCCTTGATTCCCAGAGTATAGTTGCCTCTGCCGTCAAAAGCATCCGGGCTGACACCTCGGAAGTCTCTTACACGAGGGATGGCTACATTTATCAGCCTGTCAACAAAGCTATACATCTTAGCACCTCTAAGAGTTACCTTTGTGCCTACTGGCATTCCGGCTCTTAGCTTAAAGGCTGAGATAGATTTCTTTGCCTTTGTTACCACAGGCTTTTGGCCGGTGATTACAGTGATATCATTAGTAGCATGTTCTATGACCTTAGCGTTTTCCTTTGCTTCGCCTAAGCCGATGTTAACTACTACTTTTTCGATTTTGGGTACAGCCAGCTTGTTCTTATATCCGAACTTCTTCATCATTGCATCGATGATTTCGGTATCGTACATGCCTCTTAACCGACTCATAAGTTCCTCCTAGCTAATTCATGCGCGATTCCATCCGCACAATAGCTTGCTTTATTCTATAATTTCTCCGGTGGACTTGGCGTAGCGTTGCTTTGTTACTGTACGCTTTTGCTTACCATCTACCTCTGTTATCTCTACGTTTACCTTGAATCCAAGGCGGGTAGGCTTCCCTTTGTGGAGATACATCACATTGGAAAGGTTAAGTGGTGCCTCGGTGCGAGTGATACCGCCGGTTTGGTTGGCGCGGTTAGGCTTTTGATGCTTTGTTTGCATATTCAGGCCTTCCACGATTACGCGGTTTTTCTCACGGTCAATCATCAGGACCTTACCGGTACGGCCGACTTCCTTGCCAGCTACAACCTGAACCGTATCATCGCGACGGATTTTTGTTTTTATTTTCTGTGGACTCGATTTCATGGGTTACCTCACTTTACAGCACTTCCGGTGCCAATGAAATTATGCGGGAAAATTGCTTTTCCCTAAGTTCTCTTGCCACCGGGCCAAAGATACGTGTGCCCCTTGGGGTCAAGTCTTCCTTGATTATAACAGCTGCGTTTTCGTCAAAGCGGATGGAGGAGCCGTCTGGGCGGCTAAGGCCCTTGACAGTGCGCACGATAACTGCGCGCACGACTTCACCTTTTTTGACGACGCCGCCGGGAGTTGCGTCTTTAACGGCACATACAATGATGTCACCGACATTGCCGTATCTGCGCTTACTTCCGCCTAATACGCGGATACATAGGAGCTCTTTCGCGCCGGAATTGTCAGCGGAGCGGAGCCTACTTTCTTGTTGAATCATAGATGTTTCCTCCTAATGAAAGGACTCTACTTCGCCTTCTCAATGATGGAAACCAAACGCCAACGCTTATCCTTGGATAATGGGCGTGTTTCCATAACCCTTACTCTGTCGCCGATATTACAATCGTTGAGCTCGTCATGGGCCTTTAGTTTATAGGTGCGCTTTACGATTTTGCCTATTACGGGGTGCTTGATGCGGTTTTCTACGGCCACTACGATGGTTTTGTCCATCTTGTCGCTGACTACCCTGCCGATTCTTGTTTTGCGTAGGTTCCGCTCTGTTTGCTTTTCTGGTTGCACCGTCTTGCCTCCCTTACTCTATTAGCTTGTGGCTACCGCTTTTTTCCTAGATGCTCTGGATAGAGGCTTTTTGCCTTCTCCTTTTACACGCTGGGTAATTACGGTCTGTATCCGTGCGATATTTTTCCGGACCTCGTTGATTCTTGCTGTGTTGTCTAACTGGTTGGTTGCGTTTTGGAAACGTAGGTTGAAGAGTTCCTTCTTTGTGTTGACCAGCTCTAGGTTTAATTCATCAACGGATTTATCGTTAAGGGATGCCAGGTATTTCTTTGATTTCATGACCTCAGCCTCCTTTTATTATTGCGCTTCAGCTGCTGCTTGGGCTTCTGCTTCTGCAATCTGCTCCGCCTTGGTTACGATTTTGCATTTTATCGGAAGCTTGTAGGAAGCCAGCTTAAGTGCCTTGCGAGAAAGTTCTTCATCGGCACCTGAGATTTCGAACATTACTCTTCCCGGTTTTACTACAGCCACCCAGTATTCTGGTGAACCTTTACCGCTACCCATACGGGTTTCAGCTGGTTTTTGAGTCACGGGTTTATCTGGGAAAATTTTTATCCAAACTTTACCACCGCGGCGCATTGTACGATTGAGCACGATACGGGCGGACTCGATTTGGTTGGCGGTAATCCATGTTGGTTCCATTGCCACGAGGCCATAATCCCCATAGGTAATAGAATTACCTCTGAGTGCTTTACCTGTCATTCTGCCGCGGAACTGCTTGCGACGTTTTACCCTTTTGGGCATTAGCATGATTACGTCCTCCTTCCCTGTTGTCTCGTCTATCTCTTCTGGGTCTGTCTTCCCGCTGTGGTGCTCCTGGGATTACCTCGCCTTTGTACAGCCATACCTTGACACCAAGCTTACCATAGGTAGTCTTGGCTTCGGCAAAGCCATAATCTATATCTGCACGCAAAGTTTGCAGTGGGATTGTACCTTCGTGATAGCTTTCGGTTCTTGCAATGTCGGCTCCGCCTAAGCGGCCTGACACAGCGGTCTTGATGCCACGTGCGCCCATTTTCATCGTGCGCCCCATTGCCTGCTTCATAGCCCTGCGGAAGGTAACGCGATTTTCTAATTGAAGGGCTATATCTTCGGCTACGAGCTGAGCGTCAAGTTCTTTACGCTTGATTTCTACAATGTTGACATCAACTTTGCGCTCATCTGCACCTACACCGATAAGCTTTTGAAGCTCATTGGTCAAATCAAGGATTGCTTGACCGCTACGGCCAATGATAATACCAGGGCTTGCGGTGTGGATTGTTATTTTTACCCTATCGGTTGTGCGCTGGATTCTTATCTTGGAGACCTGGGCTTTGTAGAGCTTAGTCTTAAGATGAGTGCGGAGTTTGTAGTCCTCTAGCAGCAGTTTGGCATAGTCCCGTTCTGCATACCATACGGAGTCCCATTCTTTGTTAATGCCCAGACGCAGACCGTGGGGATTTACTTTTTGGCCCATGAATTCACCTCTCGTTTAAAATAATCGTGATATGGCTCATCTTCTTGTTAATGCGGTATGCACGGCCCTTTGCTCTGGGCTGGATACGCTTTAAGGTGGGCCCTTGGTTAGCGATTACTTCTTCTACAAATAGTTCAGACCTGTCTAGGCCATGGTTTTCTTCTGCGTTGGCGGCGGCGGATTTTAGCACTTTACCAATCAGGTACGCGCCGTATCTTGGCGAGTAGTCTAAGATGGCTGCGGCTTCCTCCACACCTTTGCCTTTGATTTGCTCAAGTACAATGCGGGCCTTTGTATCAGAAATACGGGCAAACATATGGTGAGCATGAGGGCGTGTTTCTCTATTTTCCGCGTTACGTGTTTGTTTATATTGGCTTCTTGATCCTTTTGGCATAGCTTGAGACCTCCTACTTTACGCGACTGCGTTTTTCGGCGTCTTTGCCATGACCGCGGTATGTGCGGGTGGCGGCAAACTCGCCTAGCTTATGCCCAACCATATCTTCGGTGATATAGACAGGGACATGTTTACGGCCATCATGTACTGCGATTGTATGGCCAATCATTTCGGGGAATATTGTAGACCGGCGTGACCAGGTCTTGATAACTTGTTTATTGGTAGTTTGGTTCATTGCGTCGACTTTTTTTAGCAAATGGTCGTCTGCAAAGGGACCTTTTTTAAGCGATCTGCCCATGTGTATTTGTGCCTCCTTCGTCGGCGGGTAATTAGGATGTGCAAAATCCGCTTTGCGGATGTTTATACCACTCCTACTTACTGCCGCGCTTACGGACTATATACTTATTGCTTTGCTTGTTCTTCTTACGGGTTTTGTAGCCTAGCGCGGGCTTACCCCAAGGTGTTGAAGGTGCGGGGCGGCCTATTGGCGAGCGGCCTTCGCCACCACCGTGAGGGTGGTCGTTGGGGTTCATGACAGAACCTCTGACCGTTGGCCTGATGCCCATATGACGCTTTTTCCCTGCCTTACCGATATTAATCAGCTCGTTGTCCAGGTTGCCGATTTGGCCGATTGTTGCACGGCAGTTTACAGGAACCATTCTCATTTCGCTGCTTGGAAGGCGGACTGTGGCATATTTTTCGTCTTTTGCCATCAGCTGGGCTACGTTACCAGCGGAGCGGACGAGCTGCCCACCTGCGCCTGGTTTCATTTCTATATTGTGAATTTCGGTGCCAACTGGGATTGACTTCATGGGGAGGGAATTGCCTACCCTTACTTCCGCATCAGTACCGCTCATTAGCTTGTCTCCTACCTTGAGGCCATGAGGGGCAAGGATGTATTTCTTTTCCCCGTCAGCATAGAACAGGAGAGCTATATATGCGGTACGGTTGGGATCGTATTCTATTGCGGCAACCTTTGCGGGTACACCGTCTTTGTTGCGCTTAAAATCTATGATTCTATATTTAATTTTCGCCCCGCCGCCTCTATGGCGAACAGTGATTTTGCCTTGGCCGTTACGTCCCGAGTGCTTCTTTAGGTGAACGGTGAGACTTTTTTCCGGCGTTGACTTTGTGATTTCAGCAAAGTCGCTAACGGTCATCTGTCGTTGAGAGGGGGTTATGGGTCTATAGCGTTTTACTCCCATAATGTTTACTCCTTCGGGTTAGAGATTAGATTCCTTCGAATAACTCAATGCTACCAGCTGACAGGGTTACCAAAGCCTTTTTACGCTTTACTGTACGGCCTGGGCGGAAGCCCCCTTCGTTGGTGCGGCGGTGGCGTTTCTTTGGATGTGTGGTTTGGGTATTGACTTTTGCCACTTTGGTGCCGGTGAAGAGTTTTTCCACTGCTTCTTTGATTTGAACCTTGGTTGCGTCGGGGTGTACATAGAATGCATAGCATTGGTCTTCCAGCAAGGTCATGCTTTTTTCTGTCATCAGTGGTTTAAGGATTACGTCATAGTATTTGAGGTCGGCCATTATGCATACACCTCCTGCATTTCTTCTACTGCTTCCTTGGTTACTACAAAGTTATCGTATTTGAGAATATCATAAACATTTATTGTGTTAACCGCTGCTGTTTTGACGTTAGGAATATTACGAGCGGAGAGGATTACGTTTTTATTACTGCCAGTCATCACGAATAAGCTTTTGCCAAGCTCCAGCTTCTCACATACCTCCACCATGGCTTTGGTTTTGATTTCCGGAAGGTCAAGGCTTTCCAGTACGACCAGCTTACCTTGGTTGACTTTATCGGAAAGAGCTGATTTGAGGGCCAGCCTTTTTTGTTTCTTGTTAAGCCTGATGGAGAAATCCCTGGGCTTTGGTGCAAACACCACGCCGCCGCCTACGAAGTGCGGGGCACGGATTGTCCCTTGACGGGCACGGCCTGTGCCTTTTTGCCTCCAAGGTTTACGGCCACCGCCTCTTACCTCTGAGCGGGTCTTGGTTGACTTGGTGCCTTGGCGTTGGTTGGCAAGATACTGCACAACTGCCATGTGAAGGGCGTGTTGGTTTACGTCTACACCAAATAGGGCTTCGGCAAGCTCCATTTCCCCAACGGTTTCGCCTTTGATGTTTTTAATGGGAACTGATGGCATATTCAATCACTCCTAAAGTCCGTCATTGCTCCTCTTTGGGGCCGCGTGCCACCGCGACAGTGTTTATTGCTTGACGGTATCCTTGATAGTTACAAGTGCACCCTTAACTCCGGGGATTGCACCTTTTATTAGAAGAAGATTCTTCTCCGGGTCTGCTTTTACTATTTCTAGGTTTTGAATGGTGATTCTTTTGGCACCCATGTGTCCTGGCATTTTCTTGCCTTTGCGGACACGGCCAGGAGTTGTACCAGGGCCCATGGAGCCTAGTCCACGGTGATACTTAGAACCGTGAGTAAGGGGGCCGCGATGTTGCCCATGGCGCTTGATTGCGCCCTGGAACCCTTTACCTTTGGAAATTGCGGACACATCCACAAGGTCACCAGGGACAAATACGTCGGCCTTGATTTCGGCGCCGACTTCAAACTGGTCGCAGTCTTCCAGCCTGAACTCGCGGAGATAGCGGCGAGGGGCTTGGCCTTTTACATTGGCTTCGTAGTGGCCTTTTTTGGGCTCGTTTACATGCTTGGGCTTAATGGTATCAAAGCCTACCTGCAATGCGGCATAACCGTCGTTTTCCATTGTTTTCTTTTGAACAACGAGACAGGGGCCGGCTTCCAGTACGGTTACAGGAGTTACTGTTCCGTCTGGAGCGAAGACTTGGGTCATACCCAATTTTTTCGCTAAAATTGCTTTCTTCATTTATGTCACTTCCTTATCAAGTAATTTTTTTCTGTAGGCTTTAATACAGAAAAAAATTGCGGTGTAAGTTATTTTACTTCTACTTTGATATCTACGCCCTCGGGAAGGTCAAGACGACCTAATGCGTCTGCTGTCTTGGGAGTAGAGGCGTGGATATCAATCAACCGCTTATGCGTTCTCATCTCGAACTGCTCACGGGAGTCCTTATACTTGTGTACCGCACGAAGGATTGTGACAACTTCCTTTTTGGTGGGCAAGGGGATAGGGCCGGAGACTCTGGCACCTGTACGCTTTGCGGTTTCGATGATTTGGGCTACGGATTGGTCAACCAGCTTGTGATCATAGCCTTTTAGATTGATTCTAATGATTTGGTTTTGCATAAGGAACCTCCAATACTAGTAAATTTTCTTCTGGAAACGCTTCTATCCAGAAAAAATTTACGGTTTTTGCCGAAGGCAAAAAAGTTTCATACAGCTTATACGCAGCCGGGCGTGTCATGATTGGTGACACAAAGATGCTGTTTCCAGTATTTTTTCGGAACAGGCGAGATAATACTCTATTAATTATAGGAAGTCAAGGGGGAATTTGAAATTTTTTCGACTTCTGCAAATGGCACTACTATGTGCCATCTGGCTTGTCCTTGCCCCTACGCCAAAATCTGCCTGACACATAACCACTGAATGAAATGCCGGTTATCGGAAACGAAATTGTTATGAGGTGATGCGTTTGACTCCGTATGAAATAAACAGTGAGGAGAAACGTAACAACAATTAATAGAATTCCCACTACCTCTCTAAACCGCTTAATGCGACGATTTTTTATACCATCCATTACTTTATAACCTTTCTCAATGACATCCATAGCAGCGTTAATCTCTGTCATACCTGAAGTCTTTCCAACTGTTTGAGCGGCTGCAAACATAAGTTCAGCAATAGGGTCCTTCAGCTGCCAAGAAGTATATTCTTGTTTGCCCTGGTTGAAGTTCGACTCTGGGACTTTAGGTTCAATTGCATCGCGTCGTTCCTCCAAGATACCCCCCTAGTGCGCCCTTCATGTGAAGTGAATTTACCTGCATCATTATCTATACCACTATACGAGCGAAAAATTGGGATGGTCAAACTTTTCCAAAAGACCAAGATTACTGAGACGAATACGCATATTTCCTACTGAAACACCAAACATGGAAGCTAACTCCTCCACCGATTTGGTTTTCTTGTATGCCTTTGTTACACTTTTTGTTGGCATGAGAAGCTGTGCGGCAAACTCATTGGCTTTTTTTTCGTTTTCACCTTGAACTGGACAATTTTCAGCCCCCAAAATTCGAACTGATGAAACAAATTTTTTATTTTGCGCTACCTTCATCCTATCTTTTAAATCGAATATAGCATGGTAAAATTCGTGTGCCGCAGAAAACCGTTTTCGTGCAAGTGTATCGGTTTTGTTTACACCGGCAACGACTGTTGACTCTCCGGTCTCCACTTGAAAATTTTCGTTTTTAGCAATTACAAAACCAAGAATTTCGTCGTCGCTTCCGAACTCTTTCATGTCAAGCTCGACAAGTTTGATTTTAAATTTTTCATAAATCTTTTCGATGGGAGTTGCGACTGTATTGCGTGTCATATTGCCGATAATCTTTTTTACAAGTTTGGAAAAATCCCATTTGTCATAACTTGTCTTCCTTTTGTCGGAGTAGTGCCTGCGGAGCTTGGCAACATTTTCCATTATTGGGTTCATAAATTCCTCCTTTGTAAAGGGTAAAGTTGGCATACATCTATCCTCCTGTCTCTGTGTCGCTACATTGCGCCATGAAACCTTATGGTAGATATACGGTATGCTTTACCTAGCTTAAGTATACAAAATCTGTTCATATAGCAGATTTGCCATGCGATAACCCTCGCCAACGTGCGTATTCAGCCTGCCTAAATACACGTAGCCGGGTGTGTCATGAATGGAAATGATAATATCTGGCAAATTACATTTTGTCAACAAAATCTTCGTCTTGCTCAAAATCAAGCTTAATGTAACATATATGTAAAATGATGTAAAATTTCCTGATTCGATATTAAAATATGAGATGCTAAATTTCAGCTCTATTCACAAAAAATGGGTTTCACTATAAGATAAATGCACAGAAACAATCCGGCACCTATTAGACCAAATTTTATACGTCTTTGTGTTGCCTGAATTGCTTTTTTGATGCTAACAAATCCGTATGATGTCACATGGATTATTGCCACATAGCATCTATGGCTTGGAGTGTTTATTTGTGAATGAACTTTTTATTGTATTTGCAAATAGTTTGGTCGCGCTGATACTTTGTATAGCCGTTGGCTATGTGCTGCGCCGTAGGCGATTACTTAATGATACCCATACTTCCGGCATAGCGGAGCTATTGGTTAAGGTGGCAATGCCCAGCTCAGTTTTTATGGCTCTCATGCGGCCATTTACTATGGAACTGTTTTGGGAGAGTATTGCTACTTTTCTTATAACCGGTGTTGTGTATGCATTGGGTGCGGTTGTGGGATTTTTTCTTGCAAAGGTATTAAAAGTAGGTATTGATGCAAGAAAGGTTTGGGCATTTGGAGTTGGGTTTGGGAATGTTGGGTTTATGGGGCTGCCTGTTATATCAGCGGTGTTTGGGGCTGAGGGACTTTTTTATGTAGCGATGGCGTTGGCGGCATTTAATTTGCACTCCTTTACATGGGGGGTGTGGATTTTTGATAAATCCGAGGTTGACGGGCCGATTAAGGTTGTCATGCGCAATCCTGCCCTTGCTGCTACTATTATTGGGTTTGTGTTTTTCCTTACGGGGTTTAGATTCCCGGCAGCATTGGAGGGGGGCATTGAGTTAATTGCAGGGATGACGTCCCCTATTTCTATGATTTTAATTGGGGCGATATTGGCAAAACAACGGCTCAAGGATTCGCTGATGGACATTAAAATACTACCGCCAGCGGCGACAAAGCTGCTTGCGATGCCTGTTTTGACATGGCTTGTCTTGCGCTGGTTTGTACCTAATCTTCTTATGCTTGGGGTAATTGTGACGCTGATGGCTATGCCTGTGGCGGCCGGTACGGTTATTTTCGCGGAGCAATACAAGGGAGATACGACTACAGCGGCTAAGCTGGTGGTGGTTAGTACATTGCTTTGTGTAGTTACTGTGCCGCTTATATCTTTTTTGTTATAAAAATAACGCCCGGTTGAGGGGCGTTATTTTTATACATCAATGGTGGCATCCTGCTTGTTTCTTCCTTTTGCGAATCACATCATATGCTTTGCATATTAAAGCCAAGAGTCCCCAGATTGCCAACATATTCACAATAAACTGTAATAAATTAAAGGAGAACATAAATCTGGAATCGGAGCCTGCACGATATAAAAAGTCGCGGGTATACACAGTCAGAAATGTGTCGGGAAAACCAATATAATACACACCGTCATTAATACCTTCTCCACGCCTAGGAAAAAGACCTATTATAACTAATACAATAGTTAATGACACGATAAATCTTTTACGCATATTGCTCTCCTTTGCGTCATAATACATGACATGTAAACCTTAGGGCCAAACCATCCTTTCCCATGTTGCATTGAAGGTGGCACCTAAGGGTATACCATATACATTGACACCGATAAACCATGTTCCCGTTGCAGAAATCAATGCTGGCACAAATGGATTTGTAAAAAATACACTTCCATGTCTATGCGTCCACGTAGCATTTGAAACTCCAGTCACCCAAGAGTTAACTACTGTAACAAGAGCGCGAGATGGATTAGTATTCTCAATTGCCCATATATATGAAATATTGTACCATACAAATACACCACCGATAATGTTAGGTGCCCACCAAGATTCAAGTCTTGATGAAGTAGTCGTAACATTATTCATATTCGCTAAATCACTTGCTCCCGATGCATCAATTGTGTGACCATGTGCTATCTCAATATATTGGATAAAACTCCTCAAAAATAGTTCGAACTCATATAGTGAGTCAAACTCAAGCAGCTCATCAGGCATATTCAAATCATGCATATGCGCATCATAACGACTGTGTGTGCTTTGGTCCAGTGGAAAAAATGAAATGTCAATTCCTAAATCAATATCCTCCAAAATACTAATAACTTCTGTTGCCAACTCCATTTGATTTATTTCACTTACTGGTACACGTTCACCAATTGTCTCACGACTTGGAGTTGATGCATGCACCATTGTAAACGTGCTAAATACAAATACAAGTACTAAAATTAAGCTTACCACTTTCTTTTTCATCATGATTCCTCGGAAATAATATGCCTACACATCAACAGCGCGCTTGCTGAATATGTAGACCGGTTACCTGTACTGGGACACATGTCGTGCGTCCCGTGCCTCAGCAAGGAGATACTACATCTTCAAAATAAATAAGAACATGTCGTTTCTGGAAACAAAGTTGTTTCCAGAAACGACATGTTCATTTGATATATGGCGTTTCATTGCGTCATCAACGGCCCTGCCTAGTGGTGCAACGCTGTTTTCTATATATTTTTCATCACCCAGCCCCAAGCAACCGATCCCTAAACATATCAATTTCCCCAAAATATCCACTACGCATTTCATCTTCTGTGTTGGCCTCCTTATATTTCACAGCAATTACCCGCTCGAAGATGCCCTCTTTTTGCAGACTGTCCATTTCTATGCCTTCATCTAGCAGGCGATGGCAGGTTTCCCATAGATATAGGATTATCTCCATCATGGTTTTCTGCTTGGCTAGGGGGGTGTATACATCCGAGGGATGATAGGCGTTTTGTTGGGCAAAGCCTAGGCGGATTACTCTGGCAAGGGCCAAAGTCAGGCGTTCCCGGTCAGGGAGTATGTCTGCGCCGATTAGCTTCGCGATTTCCAGTAGGTTGCTTTCTTCTTGAAGTAGGCTCAGGATTTTTTCTCTGAGTTTGGGAAAGTCAGGGCCAGCATTTTTTGTGTACCATTCTTCCAAGTCGCCCAGGTATCCAGTGTAGCTATTCATCCAGTCTATCGCAGGAAAATGACGAGCATAGGCCAATTGCTTATCCAGCGCCCAAAAACAGCGGACAAAGCGTTTTGTATTTTGGGTCACCGGCTCGGAGAAATCTGCTCCTTGTGGAGATACGGCTCCAACCACGGTA
This sequence comes from Defluviitaleaceae bacterium, assembly GCA_009781725.1. Classification (GTDB taxonomy): domain Bacteria; phylum Bacillota; class Clostridia; order Lachnospirales; family WQUN01; genus WRAN01. The sequence goes on along the minus strand of WQVF01000020.1, from coordinate 13,757 downwards.
ATCGAGCCCTCTTTTCCGCACAGCGTTTCTACATAACCTGCCCGCTCGTAAAAGCTGCCCAGGCGGCTGGCAAGATAGGCAGGATAGCCTTCTTCGGCTGGCATTTCTTCCAAACGGCCGGAGATTTCCCGAAGTGCCTCTGCCCAACGTGATGTTGAGTCAGCCATCAGAGCTACATGATAGCCCATGTCTCGGTAACATTCTGCCAGAGTCATTCCTGTAAAGATACTAGCCTCACGGGCTGCCACCGGCATATCCGATGTATTGGCTATCAGGATTGTCCTTGCAAGGAGAGGTTTGCCGGTACGTGGGTCTGTCAGCTTACCGAAATCCTCCAGGACTTCTGTCATTTCGTTGCCTCGCTCACCGCAGCCTATATAAATAATTAAATCCGCATCCGCCCATTTTGCGATTTGGTGCTGGGTCATGGTTTTGCCGGTGCCAAAGCCCCCGGGGATTGCGGCTGTGCCCCCCTTCGTTACGGGGAAAAGGCTGTCTATTATGCGCTGGCCTGTAAGGAGTGGGTTACCTGGGGCCATCCGGCCCAGAATAGGCCGGGGGACTCTTATGGGCCAGTGCTGTGTAAGGGTAAGGTCAACAGGGCCTTCTTCTGTTGCCAAGGTAACGATAGGAGTATCTGCCGTATACTTGCCGTCAGGGACACGGCTTTCTACTATTCCAAATACATTAGTAGGCACCATGGCACGATAGGTGACTGCCGAGGTTTCATCTATTTCCGCAAAGATATCCCCTGGGTTAAGCTCCTGGCCGATGTCCACGGTGATTTTTGTTTGCCAACGGGGTTCGTCGCTGTCCCCATTACGGGATGGGAAAAATATTTCTGACAAGGATTCCTTGGGACGAGAGGGCTGATAGGTAAGCACCTTGCCAACCGTCTGCCGCTCGACTCGTAAAGGACGCTGTATCCCATCGAAAATATTACCTACAAGGCCCGGTTTCAAGGCTACAGAAAGAGGTGCGCCGGTGCCAATGACCGTAAGTCCAGGGGAAAGGCCGCTTGGGTCTTCGAAGAGTTGGATAATCACCCGATGGGTGCGCAGTGCAATGACTTCTCCCAGGAGATTTTTCGGCCCTACCTTTACCAGTTCAGATACAAAAAATCCAGGCTCGTCAGCTCTTACGGCTAGCAATGGCCCGTTAATTGTACGTAATTCACCTTTTGCCATGATGTCCTCCTAATGATATATCACTTATCTCACACACCGCTTCGCGGTGCGTTCGCATAAACTCCTGCCGAGCCTGTGACAACCGGGCAGATAGGGTAAATTCCAGTATTTTGCTCCGGTTTTCTGTGACTAACTTGTATCCACCTAACATGTTTTCGTCCTCAGGCTCTGGGGTAAGGCCGGTAGCTTCCTGCATTGTTTCCCCAAGATGCATATCATTTGGCGTTAGCTGAAGTATGGCGTAAGGATGAAGAGATTTATCTTGGGCAGATTTTACGCTAGCAATTAGAAATGACTCGTATTCACTAGACTGGGTGAAGGCAACTATGTCTTCTTTAATACTGTCAAAAAGCTGGGCAGTCAGCCGCTCCCGCAGAGTAGCCAAGGTGCGGCGCGCTTCCGCTTGAGCAAGGGAAATACGCTTATTCATTACTTTTTGGATAGCTTGAAGCTGGGCCAAGGTTTGCACCTGGGCTTCGGCGGCGGCTGTGGTTAGTGCCGTAGTTATCTCGTCGTTGGCGGCAGTGGTCATTTCATGTTGAAGCTTTCGCTTTTTTGACTCAACTTCTTGGTTGACCGCCTCGTTGAAGTATTCCATTTTTCGTTCGATGCTCATCATACCCGCCCCAAAATCATAAATGAAATAAGTAATCCGTAAATCGCAATTCCCTCTGCCATTGCCACAAAAATCATAGCCTTGCCAAAGTTATTTTCATTCTCACTGATGGCACCGATTGCTGCCGCCGCCGCCGAGCTTACAGCTATCCCCGTCCCAATAGAGCAAAGCCCCGTTACAAGCCCCGCCCCTATAAACGCCGCAGCAAGAGCAAAATCACTGGCACCGGTCTCAGCAGCACCAGCAACCGGCCTTGCGAAAATAAAAATCGTTGCAATCAAAAATATTGATATAAATGAGACCAAATTTATAGTGAGGGCAAGCTTCCCTCGCTTACGATTGGGGCTTATGCGGTAAAAAATCATTGGCCCGGCCATTGCAAGGCCCAACAAAACAGCTACAACAAAAATATACATATCTCACTCCCGACTAGGGGTAAATCCACGCCCGCCCCCGGTATAAAAACGACTGAAAATTTCATAGAAATCCAAACGAAGAACCTGTATCCCAATAAGTAGCCCTTCGATAACCATTACGATAATATTCCCCAACAGCAAAACCACCAGGTTTCGTGACCCTGCCGCCGTCTGGGATAATTGAAGCACCACATGCATCATCCCCGCATGACTGATGGCAAAGGCCCCTACCCTTACAAAGGAAATCGTGTTGGTTGCATATGATAAAAGAGTCTCAAACAACCCAATAATCGTGTTAAAAATAAACATCCCTGGTGTTTCTGTACTCGGCTCTTTTTCTATGAGTCGCTTAATTGGATGCTTCAAAGCCACAAGAACCAGAGGTAAAAGCGCAAGAATTACAATCGTCGGGGTAAAACCCTGTCCCCATATGAGTGCCCGAAATGCCAACCAAAGCACCGCCGAGTAAAACAGCAGCCCCGCCATCCCATTGGCACCAAACAACAAATCCGAAATCCTGCCCTGCTTTGCGGCGTTATACATATGAAGACACATGCTAAGAAGAATAAGACCGACACCAACCCCAACAGCAAAAAACAAAGTCCCTGTTATATCTGTCATAGGCCTGCGCCATAGGGCAGGCAGCAAATCTTCGAATCCGAAAATGCTCCCATACAAAAAACCAAATATCATAGCGGAGACTCCAACCACAGCAAGAATCCCCCCTAGGGGTTTCTTCATGACCAAGTGAATATAAAGACCTATTAGGCCCAGTACCAACCCATGGCCCACATCTCCAAACATCAGCCCAAAGAGCAATGTATATGTCACCGCAAGCAATGGGGTGGGATCCACCTCCCCATATACAGGCAAGCCGTATAACCTTGTAAAAAATTCGAATTGGCGGATAATCGGCGGGTTTTTCAGACGGATTGGAGGGGAGTCTTCTGTTTCTCCGTATCTGGCGAAAACCGCCAGGTCATCATGGGCGATTTCTGCCTCTAAAGCTTGGGACTCTGTCTCTGGCATCCAGCCTACAAAGGTAAAGATGCGCTTGCCTCTGCTTAAGGCGGCGTGTCTTTTTATGGCGAAGGCGCGGTGCATGGCCTTGACTTTTTCACATGCAATTGTGAGCCGCTGAGAACTGCCTACTGTGTCGGCTAGGCTTTGCTGGGTCAAGGCTTGGATTTCGATTTCCAATGCCTGACGTCTGTCGTTCCAATATGTCAGCAACAGGGATGGATAAGATTCTTCATGCAGCATTCCAAATAAGGATATCGCCTCGAAATTAAGAGACGAGAACACCGCATCCACTGTATCCCTGTGTACCCTAGGAGTGAAGTACACCACCCATGCATATTCCTTGCTTTTCTTACACACATGGAGGAGAATTTTTTCATCCTCCGCAAGAAATGCCGTGTACTGGCGGTAGTTATCAATGGGCATACGGCCAAACCGTGTGTGGATAAATCCCAGGTCAGCCAATTGGCTAAGAGGTGCATCAAAACTTTTAAATGGCTCCAGTCTGTGAATATATGCTCCAATGGCTTGGCATTCATCCTCCATTTTGCGAAGCTTGTCCCCTCGCTCTTCAAAGGCGATATGAGCGGCTTCCACCATGTTTACAGCATTAGCCCTGGTGATTGGCAGGTGCAAAGTGGGAGCCGGGCCTAACAGCTCCAAGAAAGCCTCGGCCTTTTCCAGAGTCTTGGTATATGGATTATGGGTTGTGAACGGCTCCATCTGCCCAGGGAGATGAGGAGCTTCCTCCAGTTGGATATCGTATCTGGATAAGTAACGGCTAACCACATGGTTCATGTGAGAGATATGGCCTGTTATGCTTATGTATTTCATTTTTTCGACCAAAGAAATCCATCTCCTTCTCGTTTGGCGCAATTTTTCCCCATATGAAACAACATAAATACCTTTAAATAACCTGAAATGCAATCAATAACATGCAAAACACCGCAGTAAAAGGTTTACCAAAAACGACAAAACATATATCTTCGTCATCCCGCGCTTGACGCGAGCCCCCAGATTACAGCCGAAAGCAAAGGGGACCCCAGGGCAAGGTTGGGATGACGGACTATTCCATTGATTCTTAGATTGACAACCCCTGTGCCTGTCGCCCGTAAAGGTATGCCAGAACAGGCACCAATGTATTTGGGTGTCGCCGTGCGGCATTTTTGTATCGCTTGTTGATTACAGATATCAGTTGCTGCTCAGGTGTAGCCTTTTTATCGGAAAAGTCTATATCCCTGGCATAAGGGCTTTTCGATATCTCTTCCAATAAAGCCTTAGTATTCTCGCATTCCGCCATGCGCTGAGTCGCGGCTCTGGATAGCCTGTACCTAATGGGAATAAGATACCCATATGTGGAATCGCCTCTAATACCTCGATATCTTTTTAGCCTGTACATCCATATGATGTTGGTTAAATCGATTTCTGCGCCTAGTATGCCTCGTAATGCTTGGCGGTTAGCCCTGCCTAATCTTGCCAGTACTTTCCACCGGGTCAAATAATAATTTATACCGCTACCCATATGGGCTTTTACATAATTACGTAAATCTTTGTCCGGGATATACAAACAAATGCTGCTTACCGCTTCTTTTTTAGTGAGGGCTCTGGTTCCCATCCCTCCTACTTTTGCGTTGATGGCGGCGTAGTTCATGTTTGCAATATGTGAGCGACCCATTGTTTACGCCATATATCTGTGTTCGCCTCGAAAAGATTCTTCAGCTCTGTGGATTTTTCTTGGCTTTGCCGCTCTATATCATCTAGTTGGGCCTGGGTCTCGGCTTCGGCTTTTTGTTTTTGAGCTTGGAGTTCTTTATCCGCGTGGCGTTTTACCTCTAGTATACGGCGTGATATCTCTTCTTGGGTATGCAATGTATGGGCGGCTTTTTCACCCTCTATGTCTTTCATGCTCTCTAGGGCAGTGCGCTCAATTTCCAATAAATCCGCTACCAACTTGTCCACTTTTCACACCTCCTTAAAAAACCCATCTGTACTCCCGGCGTCGAAGCCGTCGGGAGCAATCTCAATAGATTTATCATATCCTATAATAACCATAATTTACAAATATTTCTAGTCCTGACGAAGAAGCTTCATTTTTTTTATCAGGGAATATGACATCATATCTAGCTTCTCCCGATATTCTGTCATCCGAAAGGATACATAGCCTTCTAAATGCAGGTTGCTGTTATGTCTTATAAAGCGAATAAGTTCCTTTTTGAGATTGGCATAAACTTGGGTATTGTGTAAATCTCCAGCCATGTCCCGGAGCTTTGGGGAATGTTGATATATAGGATTTTCCTGTTGGGCGATATCTGTAAGCATGGAAATTATCCCTTCGATAAATCTGCCATCAGTGAGATTTACACGGCAGGTAAGGGAAAATAAGCCACTTCGATTATCGATTTTGTATGTATCATGAACGAACTCTTCTAATAGATGTGCATAGATTCGGGTATAGATAGTCAATTGCTTCATACAGACCTCACGACGATTGGTGATACTTACACTATATGCCAGCACATGCTTTGAATTATCATGTCTAAATTCTGATAGATTGTATAAAATAAATTGACAACGATTGTTGCGGTTTTAATTGAAAATAAAGCTTGCACAAGGCTTTACTTAGTACGCATTGTGACGTATACTTTTTTTCTACAATTTTCGTGGAATCTGGGTTTCGGGGGGCATACCGTGAGAAGCAAATTTTTCTGGCTGGCAGTTTTAGGTTTTAGTATTCTTGCTGGTATTATTAGTTGTGTTGCCTCGGATTCCGCTTCCCAGAGCAGCTCTGGGAGTGTACCAGCCGCCATTCTTCCTGATATCACAGACGATTATGAGTACAACTCAGATGAAACCGGGAATCTTTCTTCCACTGTAGTTGAAGAAATCGATGAACCCCCAGTAGAACCGGGGGAACTGGATATACAAACAGAAAATTTCTTCATAGCCGAGCGTTATGTGGGCTTTTTGACTTGGGGATATTTTTCTCATCCATCGGTAGCGGCACCTGTCCCGATAATCGATAGCTCTGTATATGATTCCTATACTGGTGAGGAGCTAGGGCTTACTCAAATCATTGATACAGAAATGACAGACCAAGCTCTTACCCTATTGGCAAATGCTTTATTGGCATATGCCCCGGAGGTGGAGCCTTTTTTATATTCCATTGACAAAGACTGGCTCACCCACATTGTGCTGGACACTGAGGGCTTGAAAATTCTCCTTGCGCCGGATATCACTCCTTGGGACTTAGGGTTTGTGTCTGTTATCATTTCATATGAAGACTTGGATGACGTATTTTTATTACATGTGGAGCTGGGCCTGCGGGAGCCTCCCAGACTGCCCATGATTGCCCTGACCTTTGACGACGGGCCAAGCATATATACAGGCATGATTCTAGATATCTTGGAGGCCCATGGCGGGAATGCTACATTCTGTGTGCTAGGCAATCGCATTCATTACCACCCTGGCATTCTTAGGCGCGCAGTTGAAATGGGCAGTGAAGTCATCGGCCATTCTTGGGACCATAGCAATCTTACCCGCCTCAACGCCAATGCTATAACCAACCAGATTACCCGCACAAGCACCGCAATAGAAGAAGCGACAGGGCAGGCCCCGCCACCGATTTTCCGCGCACCTTATGGCCTGACCAATACCCGGGTTGTTAGCACCTCACGAGACTTGGGCTACGCCTTGCTCCACTGGTCTGTTGACCCCCAGGATTGGTATCACCGGGATGCGGATGTTATTTACAATAATATAATGAGCCGAGCCATCGATGGGTCCATAGTTGTGGCCCATGATATACGTATCTCAACGGTGGAGGCTATGGAGCGGGTAATCCCCAGCCTTATAGAAGAAGGGTTCCAACTGGTAACCGCATCTGAGCTTATAGCATATTTTTACGGAGAACTTGAGCCAGGCGATATTTACCAAGGATTAAGGCTACCGTGGGGCAGTTACAATGGGCGGTGATTATATATCGTAACGGGAGCGGTTTATAAGTGAAGGGACTGACATAGGGAAGGTAAAGGATGGTGAAACAATATCGTAGCGGGCGCACTTGTAAATGCCATTGCCATACTGGCAGGGGGTAGCATCGGATTACTGTTTAAGGGCCGTATAGCCGAGAAAATTTCATTGACCATTACTAAGGCCATCGGCCTTTGTGTATGTATTATTGGGATATCCTCAGCCCTTGGCGGGGATATAATGCTGCTTGTTGTGGCAATGCTACTAGGGGCACTATCCGGTGAGCTTGTTGACATAGACGCGAGGCTAAATACCTTGGGTCTTTTTTTACAGAGAAAAATCGCTCCAGCAGACACCAAGTCCAAATTTGCAGAAGGTTTTGTTACGGCGACTTTGTTGTTTTGCGTCGGGGCAATGGCGGTTGTTGGCTCCATTGAGGGAGGCTTGCGCAATGATTACAGTATAATCATCACCAAGTCTATTATTGATGCTGTTGCGGCTATGGTGTTTGCTTCTTACTTGGGGTTTGGCGTACTATTCTCCGCTTTTACCGTATTTGTTTATCAGGGGACAATAGAGGTCTTTGCGGGATTTTTACAGGATATACTAACCTATAGCCTGATTAATCAGGTTTCCGCAGTGGGTGGCCTTATGATTTTGGCACTGGGGATTAACATGGCCGCTGACACTAAAATCAAAGTGGCAAATCTGCTGCCTGGGATATTGTTTGCGGTAGGGTATTATTTTTTGGTATTATGATTTTGGATACATATAAACGCAGGAGATGACCATGAGACGAAAACGAAATAAATTCTCCAGAAGACGAAACAAACCCGAGAGGTGGTTGCGATTAGGCCCTAGGCGTCCCAGATTTAGACGCAGTCGGCTGCCTAAAGGTCAGCCCCTATGGGTATATAACAACGGCCAACTAGAGCAGGAGCGCATTGTAGCGGAACGCTGGATGCGCCTGATTTACGAAAATCCTGTTGGCCGTGCTTCTATGCTATGGTGGGTAAAGCGCAAGGCGGTAAGCCGTATTTATGGGCTTTATTGCCGTACCCGTTTTTCCGCTCGCAAAATTCCTAAATTTATCAAGGAAAATGATATAGATATGACGGGCTGTGACCCTACTTATAAAAATTTCGCTCAGTTCTTTTCCCGGGAACGGGCGGATATTACTTTTCCTGACGCACCTCAAATCCTGGGCTCACCCTGCGAGGGGATGGTATCCGTAAGCACGGATATCACACCGGAAAAGATGATTGCAGCTAAGGGGTCTGATTTTTCCCTGGCGGAGCTTTTTGGAGACGCAACCTTGGCAGAGGCCTATCGTGGGGGTACCATGCTGCGTATCCGCCTGACGCCTTCTAATTATCATCGGATGCATTTTTTTGATGACGGGGTTGTAACGGGGGCAAAATTCCTTAAGGGGGATTTATACTCCGTTAATCCCTTGGCAGTGGACAGGGTCAGAAGGCTTTACTGCCGCAACAAGCGGGCTTTGGTCAACTTCCAGAGTCAAAACTTTGGCGAGGTGGCAATGGTAGAGGTGGGTGCTACCTTTGTGGGCAGTATCGTACATTGCTTTGATGTGGGGCAGCAGGTAAGCCGGGGGCAGCAGGCCAGCTTTTTTTTGCCCGGTGGGTCTTTGGTACTTATTTTTTTCAAAGAAGGAGCATTTCGGCCTGACGTGGCTCTGGTGGAGCAAACCAATGCGGGATACGAAACAAAGGCAGAAATCGGACATCCACTAGGACAATGAGCGTAAGTTTGTTAGGACAGTAAGAGCGGCGTCGGCAATAATGACAAAATTCAAGGGGGAGAATCCATGAGAAAGATAGCAAAGCTTTTCCCGGCACTTGCCAACTTCAATCTACCCAATGTGATTACTACCATCGGCATGGTATTCGGCATTGCCGCTTGCTACTATCTTGTTGGCCGAAATTTTATGGCTGCCATGGTCTGCCTGTTTTGTGCCGGAGTATGTGATTTGGTTGACGGCTGGTTCGCAAGTAAGCTTAACCAGCAATCACGGTTTGGACAGGCCATTGATTCCTTGGTAGACTTTTTTATTTGCGTAATTATGCCTATCTGGTTTGTTCATTATATACTTGACTATACTTGGCTCCTTAGGGTTGGCCTGGTATTTTACTGTGTAGCCGGTCTATGGCGACTGGCCTATTACAATATCAACGAAGCGGACAAGACCTTTACCGGATTACCTGTCCCAGGGGCTATGATGTGTGTTGTAATAACCACCTGGGCAATACTTGAAGCGGGTTTCCCGGTGTGGACATTGGCTGTGACCTTTTTTGTCACGGGACTATTGATGCTTTGCAAGTTCAAGCTCTCTAAGTATGGCAAATGGCAGGTTGTTATGGGGCTAATTGGGGTAGCGTTTTTTATTGCGTTTTTAATTTTGTGGTTGACATAAACAATGAAGCTTTTTTGCCTACGGCAAAAATCGCAAATTTTTTATACGCAGAGACGTTCGCAGAAGAAAATCTACTAGCTAGGAGGTTAGTTTATGCTGCAAAATCTTTTAAGCCCTTACAAGGGCAGCTTCAAGGATTACACTGAGCTTAGGGCGCAGGTTAACACCAACCAACGTGTTGTACTTGTAGCAGGGAATATGGTTTCCAATTCCCAGGAAACAGAAGGCGGGGTATCCGCAAGGGTCTATCGCGGTGGTACCTTTGGATTTGCTTCCGGGGCGACCTATACACCGGAAGGTGTAAAAAACGTGTTGTCTGCCGCAACAGATAATGCCATCTTTATGGATTCCCATGCAAAAAAAGGCCAGCCCCCATTACCAAGTGCGGCCCCCGGCAACCAGGGCCTTGTAATACAGCCGAGGCCAGCCGTTCAGCAAAGCATTTTGATTGACTTTGCCAAAGCTGTAGACGCTCTGATTGTGGAAAAGTATAAGAACCTAAGCAGCCGCACTGTGGTATCCAACTCTTTGGATATTGAAAAGCTGCTGGTAATAAGCGATGGAGCAGACAGTCATTTCTACCAGCCACGGAGCATGGTATATGTAATGATGACAGCGGATACCCCAGATGGTATCCCTGTTGAGATGTATGTTCCATTGGGCGGTTTTGGCCACTTCGACGAACTATTTATGAGCCCGGCCCAATACGAGGCAGAAATCGACGCCCTGTACGAATCCCTTATGAAAAAGCGTGAGGGCGTATTCACAAAGGCCGGATATACGCAGTGCGTCCTTGGCCCCAAGATGGCGGGGATGCTGGCCCACGAGGCCATAGGCCACACAGTAGAGGCAGACGCAGTAATAAGCGGGTCGGTAGCTTCCTATAATCTTAATAAGCAAGTTGCCAGTGAGCTTGTAACCATGATTGACATTGCCAACACATACCAGGGCAGGACCATCGGACTCCCTGTATATGTGGACGATGAAGGCGTTATTGCGGAAGATGCCATGCTAATCGATAAGGGTATACTCACAGGCTACATGCATAACCGTGATTCTGCAAGGGAACTGGGGATGAAGCCTCAGGGCAACGCAAGGGCATTCACCTTCTCCGACGAGCCTCTTATACGTATGCGTAATACTGCTATTTTGCCAGGGACAAGCAAGCTTGAAGATATGATTGCCAGTGTAGAAGACGGGTATTACCTGGTAGACACCGGCAACGGCCAAGCAGATCAAACTGGAGAATTCATGTTCTCTGTTGAAGAAGGATATGAAATCAAGAACGGCAAGTTGGGCAAGGCAATCCGGGAGACCACCGTTTCCGGAGTAGCCTTTGAAATGCTTAAAACCGTGGACATGGTAGCCGACGATATGTACTGGACAGTAAGCGGCTTCTGTGGCAAAAAGCAGCCCATGACCTGCGGAATGGGCGGCCCAGCCCTACGGTGTATGATAAATGTAGGAGGAAAGTAGCCGTAAGGAGTGCGTGGGGACGGCGTAGCCGTCTCCACTCGAGAAGTAATTATGCATAGGAGGAAAATAACATGATTGATATCGCAAGACATGCCCTAGACAAAGCCAAAAATGCCGGTGCGGACAAGGTCTCCTGCAGTGTCCAGCAAACCCGCAAGGATGAGTTTAATGTAGAGGCCAATAAATTCTCTCTCCTTCGCACCCTCTTTGATGACGAGCTTAATCTCAAGGTAATAATCGGAGGCCGCAAGGGTACAATTTCTATCAATAAATTGGATATGGCATCAGTAGAAGCTGCCGTAGACGAATGTATGGCAATGGCCGCTTCTGCCACTCCAGACGAGGCTGAGGATATCGCCCCTCTGGTTGAAAATAAAAAATTCAGCCGCAATATAGGCGGTGCTGATATGGAAAAGCTCTTCGCCCGTACCCAGGAATTTATCCAGCATGTAAAAGATGCATATCCCCAAGTGTCAGTGGATATGCAAGCTGTTTTTATCAGCGAAAAATCCGTATATCTCAACAGCAATGGGGTAGAATTCCACGATGAAGGCGAGTGCTATTATATCCAGCCGATGTTTGGTGCCAAAGAAGGAGAGGCATCTTCTTCCTTCAATTTTTATGGAGCAATGGTCACGGATTTGGATACGCCCTTTATGGATTGGGGGATGCTGCGCACTCTAATTGAGGATGCTCCCAAGTCTATCAAGACCCGTATGGTAGACGACAAATACGTAGGCAAAATTATCATGACCCCGGCTTGCGACGATATGGTATGGTATACATTGCTGTGGAATTTCTTGGATGCAAGCTCTTTGATAAGCGGTACTAGTCGCTGGAAAGATGCACTAGACACTCAAGTAGCGGATAAAAAGCTTACCATGCGAGCAGTGCCCCTGCATCCGGATATTGTTTCTGCGGAACGCTACACTGACGACGGATTCGAAAGTAAGGATTTCGATTTTATCAAGGATGGAGTGCTTAAGTCCTTTGCCTTGCCCCTATACGCTGCCAATAAAACCGGCAAGCCGAGAGCAGAAAATACCGCCTTTTACAACTTGGAAATCGAGGCAGGGGATGTTTCACTGGCGGATATGATTAAAAGCGTGGACAAAGGAATCTTAGTCAACCGATTCTCGGGGGCCTCTCCGGGGCCAAGCGGTGATATATCCGGTGTGGCAAAGAATAGCTTCCTGATAGAGAATGGCAAGATAACCGATGCTATATCCGAGACAATGATATCTTTTAATATTGTGGATATATTGCAGAATATCCCGGCGATTTCTAAAGAGCGGTGCAAAAATGGTAGTTCCATTTTGCCTTGGTTCTGTTTTGATGGAGTTACTGTTTCTGGGAAGTAGTTATAGAACAACCACCACCTCTCCGCAGGAGTGGAAAGACAACCTAGGCGGCGAGGGGTGGTCTAGCTTGGCAACATATTTCGGGGCTGTCTCATTAAGCATTTTTATGAATAATTATGCACTTGCCTCGTCGTTGCGAGGAGCGAAGCGACGAAGCAATCCAGCAAATCAAACCTTCTAGATTGCTTCGCTTTGCTCGCAATGACAGGATTTGCATAGAGATATTCATGATTTTTGCTTATCAAGACAGCCCCGTTATGGTTTGGATACTTAATAATCAGCTGGCCCGGCGGAATCTTAATAGTGCAATGCGGATTGAGATGGCATTGTTAAAGGAAGAGATGCTTCGTGAGAAGGCGAAGAAAAATTACTCTCTTAATGGCGGCGACAAAGTGACAAATAGAGCGGCTTTGACCAAAATGACAAAACCGGAGACAGAAACCATCAATGTTCGAGAAAAACTTGCCGCCGAAGCCAATATTGGGGAAGGAACCTTACTCAGATACAAGCAAATAAAGAACTCAGGCGACCCTGACCTACTAGCCAAAGTCCAATCAGGAGAATTAACAATCGGCGCAGCTTACAAGCAGCTCGAAAAGAAAAATCTCTCAAAAGAAACCTTCTGGCGGCTACGCCGAGTCGACGATGGTCTCAAATTCATAGCAAAATACCTACCCCCCGATGATGACCAGCCCGTATGTCAAGAACTCCGCCGCCGACTCAGGGATTTGTATCAATTACAGTAGGAGCTGATAACCAAGCATAAGGAGCGAAAAGCCCAGGGAAAAGCTGGTGACAACCGGGGGTGATTGCACTATCAGTGATTTCCTGCTTTTTGATGATGTATTCCGCTGTATAGATAGGCTTGGGATGCATTATGGGGTTATATTGAGGCAGCAAATCATGCAACACACATAATCATATATCTACCACGCAATCGAAAACTTCTATCTATTGCACAATTTCCTAAAATTTTTCAAAGAGCATATTGTACATATTGTTAATTATTGTGTCGCTTTATAGCCTGTCACATGTTGAAACTTGTTGAATACACCAAATTTCCTAATACATATTGAAAAAAAAAAAAAAAAACATGTTAATATTCTTGCGTGCCCGAAATATGCGCTTTTTAGCGGCATACACATATTATGTAGCAACTTCTAATAGCAATACTGTATTACTTACTTATCGGTTGCGCAACGACGAATATATATGTCACAAAAGAAAAGGGGGTGATTTTGTGGAAAATAAATTGTTTGAACCTATCATTGATTTGAT
>WQVF01000019.1 GCA_009781725.1 Defluviitaleaceae bacterium | reverse complement strand
TATGTACTTCGCCCACTTCCGGATGTACGACCCGGATGCGAAGCGATTCCAGGCTCCTGACCCTATCCGTGGCAATATCTTCAACCCACAAAGCTTGAATCTCTACACCTACGTCCTTAACTCGCCACTCAACTTCATAGACCCATGGGGCCTAACCCCAGTATCAACATCTAGTCTAAACGGCGCAGCATCATCGCTAAATGCAATGCAACAGCAAACAAAGGCCCAAAAAAAAGCGGGAACCGTAGCTGCCGCACAGGCAGCAATAAGCAATACCTTCCCACCAGACATATGGGACGAGGTTGCTAATGAAATAAGACATCACAACCCCGGCATGTGTGAGCGCGAGATTTCTAATATCATCAATCGAACTATTCTGATGATTGCTGCCAACTATGAGGCGTTTAGGAGTGCCGTGCAGAGTGCTATGTTCCCGAGTGTGCCTAATCCTGTATTTGGCCCCATAGGTATGATGACCGGGCCGTCTGTAGGTGCGGCTGGTATGCCTGTGTTTAGTAGTGTTGGTATGCCGCCTGGGATGATTGGCTCTGTTGGTGCGCACGCTATGTATAGTGCGGCTTGGCGCGGACGGGCTCATAATATGGTTGTTGATGATGTAGCTCGAAGGTATGGATTGTTGAGTAACATGAGAGTTAATTTTCCCAATGGTGGAGGACATGGTTTTGTTGATTTGATGAGCCTTACAACGGGCGAGGTGTGGGACGTGAAACGATATAATCTTCCAGTCCCCAATGCTCTTGCTCAAATAGGTCGCTATACAGAAACCGGTGTAAGATTGCATCGTGGTTATATAGGTAGAGATCCAACACATCTTACTCAGCCGATACCAGGCGGTTCAGCAGGAACGTATATTTTTGGTAATGTAATTATACAACCTCACCGGAATCTCACTTATACAGTGGTTTATTGGGATGCAGGGGGAGGCCTAATCCAATACGATTATCTAGTAAATGCGACTGTGCAGTCTGTACCTGCGTGGCTGGCGGCTACTATTCTTGCTGCAAGTGGAATAGTGATATTTGCCGGCGGTGCCGGCGGCGGAGACGCAGATTGCATATTAAACCCGCTGCCGCGTAACATGCGATAATGTGAAAGGAATGTGAAATTTTATGGCTTTGATAACAAATCTCTACAAAAAAATGTTCAAGGAGAGCCTAACCCCTCACGGGTTTAGGCTCTACCGGAGAGTATTTTACAGAGTTGTCAATGATGTAGTTCAAATGATGATGCTGGAAAATTATAAATTTGATTATACAGTTGAGTATACTGTTATACCTCTTTGCTTAGGCATAACAATGCTGGAGTTTAGAGGGCCTGGCATCCACGAGTTTCGTGAAGGTCCTTTTGTAAACGGCTATAAAGAAAGATGGGATTTATGGCCGGATGAACTTACTAGTGAAAGACCCTCGGAGGAAGTTCAGACAAAGTATGTTGAAGAGATGCTTTCAATAGTTCATAAAGATATACTGCCCTATTTCCAAAAGATGGACACTTCGGATGCTTGTTTTGATGATTGGAATAAGGGAGAGCAGATAGATCACAGCGGTTTGCTTCATCTGAAAGTTGGTAATTATGAAAAGGCCCTAGCTGCTATGCAAAAGGTGCTTAAGCAGGAAAGAGAAGCATTGCAGCATTATAATTCCGACCCGGATGACCCTTATCTTATCAAGAAACAAATCAAATTGAAACGTATTAAGGAAAGTGAGGCGGAGCGAGCAATTGAGGGTATGAAGGCATGGGAAATAAAGACGCGTACGATTATTGATGAGTACACTTGTATGATTGAAGCGTTGACAAATGGGGATATGGCGTATTTCGATAAAATCTTTGCGGAAAACGAAGCCAAAGCCCGTATGCATTTACTAAATCCGAGTAAGTACATGCAAAAAGGCTAGGCAGGACGGGGAGGATAGACGTGTGAAGTGGGGATAGCAGGCTGTTACAAAACACCATGTTTTGTAATGGTCTGCTTCCTCTGTTCTTTTAATGTGTTACTTCTCTGATTTTGTTATTTTTGTCAATGGCGATGCATTGTTCGGCCCGCATGTGGAGCTAACCGGCACAGGACGGGGAGGACAAATCATTACAAAACATCGAGTTTTAGCAATGGCCTGTTGTCCCCTTCTATAATAAGTGTTATTTCCTGTTTTGATGATGGGGCCAAAGGCGGTTTTCCTCCAGTTGTTTACAGTGTTATTGACATATAGAACCCAGCAATATAAGGCCGCAGCTGGTTTTGCTGATACCGACAAAGGCGGTTTTTTTCCGGTGATAGTGGAATGGGGTTCGTAAGCTTGGACAGGGGGCAGAGGACGATTCTATGTCTTCTAAGAGGCGTAAGACACAAAAGCACTACTGCTTATGATGTTGAGAGCATAAACATAATATACGCTCCAATATGATTTTTGCCTTAAGAAAGACTTTATCAACTTGTTGGTAAACATGTAAAAATTCATTGGAGGGTGTATGAATATGAAAAAAATATATGGAACACTTTTCTTAACCGCTATTCTGCTTTTAATACTCGCAGGATGTAGCAGAAATCATTTTCAAGGTGAGATAGTATCTAGCTATGCTCCAGTAGGATATATTTGGATGCGTGGTAGCATTGATGACTTAGCTTATGGCGCAACACATATAGTCCGAGCAGAAGTTTTGGACAATAGGACTGAGCTCATAAACACATTATTATCGGATAGAGAGCTTAGAGAAGATGAAGAGGAAAGTGTCATCTTACCGCATACAGTCCATCGCCTTAGAGTTTTAGAAGTTTTTATGGGTGATGTTGTAATTGGAGACATAATAGAAATTGCTCAGCGAGGAGGCAGGGTAGGTAATCGTGAACTAATTAATGACCGTAAAATTCAGCTTGTTTACGGCTATGAGCTTGTTTTCTTTCTGCACTGCGTCGAGACACATGGATTTAGACCTATGCCAATGATGTTGGAATCGTCTAGCCAAGCAGTGTATCATGTCGCGTCTCAAGATGCAGACTCAACTGTAGTGCTTGAGAGTTTTACACTGGGTAATAATTTGGTTTTAACAGTAGGTGACCTTGAACGCATAGCTGAGGAATTTGGGGGAGGAGGCCCAACGCCCACGCCACTACCCCCATCAACCGAAATGCCCTAATAACAACAATAACCGAGGCCGAATCCCGCACCCTAGAAAACTACCCATATGAAAACAGGGCTCAGTTTTTATACGCTCTAGAGATTGCCACAACCGCCCGCGACAATCAAAACGCCACACAAGAACAGGTTGACGATGCGGCGTTTTGGCTCTGGCATGCAATTGATCGTCTGGAATGGGTAGTTGAAGGTCCCCATCCCTATCCAATCGCTTTTGGCACAATATCCACTGTCAACTGGACGTTGTTAGATAACGGCAATTTATATCTCTCCCCAGGCACTATCAACTGGAACTCCCCAACAAGCCCCTGGCATTCCTACCGCCAAAACATCCGTCGCGTTATAATAGAGGGCCCTATAATAGCCGGGTCACAGCTCCAAGGCCTATTCTCCGATCTATCTCATGTCTACGCAATCCAAGGCCTGGACTATATAGACACCAGCGCAACCACCATGATGTATGCCTTATTCCGCAACACCAGCAGCCTTACAAGCCTCGACCTATCAAGCTGGGATACCCGCAATGTAAGAAACATGGGTAGGATGTTTATGGGGGCCAATAGCCTTGCCCATCTCAATATCAATGGCTGGGATACAAGCCGTGTTGAACGGATGCATCATATGTTCCAAGATACCCACAGTCTTACAGGTATTAATGTAACAGGTTGGGACACCAGTAGCGTAACCACCATGCATATGATGTTCACAAATGCCAGAAGTATTACGAATCTTAATGTATCCAACTGGATTACCTCCAATGTGACAGATATGTACGGGATGTTTAGGGGAACAACCAATCTTATATCTCTAAACTTATCCGGCTTTGACACAAGCAGCGTAATAAACATGGGCCGGATGTTCCAAGACACAACCATTACAGCCGTAGGCCATATATCAACCTGGAACACAGAAAATGTCCAAAGAATGCACCATATGTTCCAGAACGCAACGGGCTTTACCAATGCAACCGTAGATGTTTCTGGTTGGATTACAACCAATGTATTCACAATGCATGGGATGTTCCAAGGAGCGACAGGGTTTACCAGCTTAGATTTATCCCGCTGGGATACCCGCAGCTTGGACAATGCCCGTAGCATGTTTGAAGGTGCAACCGGCCTTACAAGCCTAAACCTCACCGGTTGGCAAACGGGCAATGTCACAATAACATATGGCATCTTCCGAGGTACAAGCAGCTTGACCAGTGTAATCGGCCTATCCAACTGGGATATGAGCAGCGTAACCAATATGGGCCGGATGTTCCAGGATACAAATATGACTATCGGTGATATATCCAATTGGAATACGTCAAGTGCTACGGCTATGCATGGGTTATTCCAGAATGCAATGGGCGTTACTAGTCTGGATTTATCCGGTTGGAGCACCCACAACATAACCAACATGAGTTTCATGTTTAGCGGTACGCCATTGCAACAACTCACCCTGGGCCAAAATTTTGTATTCGTTAATCTGCCAAACGGACCTGCACTACGGGCGGGTACGTGGAGTAACTCTGTATATACCCTTAGTTCTGCCGAGCTAATGATGCATCATAATGCCAATCCTATGCAGGACACCTGGACCATTAACTAAACGCACACAATTATGTATGAAAAAGCTATACCCGGTACACCAGTTTATAACGGTGTATAGGGTATAGCTTTTATTTTTAATCCTACTTTCATTCGATACGCCACCAATAACTCACATTTTTCTACTTTACCGCCTGCACCAGCAGGTAAGGGATTGTAGAATGCTAGTAATGCATAGCAGTCATGTTTATCAACAATAACTGCCAGATTTGCATATTGCGACGCATAGTGTTCATTATACGCCAAGATATATGCATAAATTTCCAAATATGTCATTTTTTAGGATATTTCTACCCCTGATGAACTAGTGTGAAAATAACTTATCCCCCTTAAGTATGCCCTCACTATTGATACTCTTCTCAATAGCGAGGGATATGTACTAGCCATGTTGCGCCATGCCTCCTCTAGGGTGCATAAAAAAAGAGCTGTTCGTAACTTAAGCAACCCCTTTTTTATGTCTTACAATCTTATCAGCTTGATATTATCTACTCCTATCCTCCACCAAAGAAACCACCGGATACATATCATTATAATGCTTATGGATAAACAGCGCATTCTGCTCCTTAAACAGCTTCTCAGCCACCCCGTCCGCAATGGGGGTAAGCATCTGCTCATGAGCGCACCCAATCGCCGGGATATTGGTGAAAACACCCTCCCCATCCCAAGACAGGCTATCATACGAATAATTACACCTGTCAACAAGAGCGCAGCCTTTACACGCATCCAACAGCTCTGCGCCTTTTTTCGACAAATACTTCTGGCGCTTTGCATCAATACCTGTAAATACATCCCCAATGGCAAGCTCAGGGGTACCCACGAAGCGCGAGCTTGAGTATAGCATGCCATCCGGTGCTACAGATAATTGATTCCGGGCCATCTGCCGTCTATCGGAGATATAACGGTCACCTTTTATGTGGGACACAATCTTTATATCAATGGGAGAAAGATAAAATTTGATTTCCGCCTTTGTCCACTTGATGTACATATCCGCCATCTTCTTATATTCCTGCTCCAGGATTGCTAGATGCTCACTTGTCCAATCACCGCCGTAGTTAAGATTATGAGTGATATAACGGAAGCCTTTATCGAATAGGAATTTTACGATATCGGCGGACTTATGGACTACAGAAGGGTCCAGCACACTCATTCCTATAGCATAAGGCTGGTATTTCAGCAGAAGAGGGATTGTTTCTTCCAGATGCGCAAAAGTGGCTTTCCCATCTGGGGTAAGACGACAATCATCCTGAGCTGGACCGTCATGGGAAAAACCTATGGTGAGGTTAATCCATTGGGCAAACTTAAGGAATTCCTCGTCAAGTAGCATACCGTTGGTGGTCATTTTATATAGGAAGCTGTGGCCTGTTTTGTCTTTGATAGTTTTTGTGTAATCTACCGTATCAAAGATAAGCTGTCGCTCCAAAAGGGGCTCCCCGCCGTAGAAAAGTAGTCCCGTCGTGGCTTTATACTGCGTGGCAAAATCCACAGCGGCAAAGGCAACCTCTTTCGACATACGTGCAGGGCCAAGCTCAACAAAGCAGTATTTACAAGCAAGATTGCATCGGTTTGTTACATGTAGGGTCAGATGCATAACCTACCACCCCCTTACAATACCTTCCCATTGCAGCCAGTAGATAAAATTCCGCACCTGGGTGGTTATGCTCTCAATGAGTTCATCTCTCGCGTCTTCCTTGGTTTCGTCCGTTGCCTCAAAAGGCTCTTCTACCCAATCATCGCCATCTTGGACCCAATTGCCCCACCCCACCACCATAAAGGGATTATGAAACACGCCAACACTGGTATCCCACATTTGCCTGGCGAAGTCCCGTGCCATCCACATGGCAGTGTGTCGCCCTCCTTCGTGGAAGCTATGAGTAGCACTAAGGAGCGCAACGGCTACATTTCTATTCGAATCAAATAAATCCAATCCATGTTCCCTTCCCCACTCTGGATCAAAAACTGTATGTTCAGGTGGGGTTGAACTTAAATCAAGTCCTGCCTCTTCAAGTTTTGCCTGGATAAAACTCATTACCTCATGCTCCGTTATACTCACTACATAGAAAGGTCCTTCACCGGCACCACCGTAATGGCTTCTCATCTCAAGCTCGGCCTCGGAAAGCATTGCAACTAATTCCTCCGACATTTCTGGCATTTCATCAAATAAATCCTGGCGTATTTCCTGCTCCGTAGGATACACTACATAAAAGGGTATACCACCAGAGCCGCCATAATGGCACCACCAATCATCAATGATGGGCTCGGGAGTTGGCGCAGGGGTTGGAGTTGCCTCTGCCTCGGTACGATATGTTACATAAATCGGTGCGTCGCCGGCACCGCCATGGTGGGGACGATTCATACAGCTTGCTAGGGTCATACCGCCAATTACCCCAATGCACGCTATCACGGTAGCGTTTTTCTGCCATCTGGATGGTAGTTTTTTAAGTAGCACAGGGTTTGCCTTTGCGGATTGTAGGTTTGGCAAGCTTGGTGGAGTGTAGTCGGTCATAGGGACTATGCTTAGTGAGGAATTTTCTTTTTCCATGTGAGACATCCTTTCTATTACAAAATGCCTTCGTTTCGCAACCAGTTAATAAATTCCTGTACTTGGGCTGTCAGGTTTTCTATGATTTCCTCGCGAGCCTCAGCGACTGCCTCAGGGGTTGGGTCGTCTAGTTCCTCAACCCACTCGTCGCCCTCTTCTATCCATCTACCGGTGCTAACCGTCACACCAGGATTATAGAATACACCTATGGGCATATCCGTTAAATCTGCAAACATATTTTTTATTTCCTCGGCATAACGACCTCTTGTTGGGCTAAATGCCCGATTGCTGTCCACCCAACTTAGATGAGATACAGCAATGCCTTTTTCCGCATCATGCAAATCCAGTGCATGTTGACCGCCGAAGCTCCAATATTCACCGGCTATATAATCCGGTGGGGTGGCACTCAAGTTAAGACCCGCCGATTCCAGCTTTGCACGGATAAAGCCCAGCACTTCCTGCTCTGTTATATGCACAGTATAAAAGGGCCCCGCACCAGCACCCCCGTGATGGATTCTGGATTCCAGTTCGGCTTCTGTAAGCCTTGCCGCCAACTGCTCTGGGGTTTCTTGGATTGGACCATATACGGCTTCGTAGGAGTCTTCTTCGTACTCATATTCTTCTGTTCCGTATTCGGTTTCATATTCGGCATCCGTTTCCTGCTCAGTTGGATACACAACGTAATATGGCACAGAGGCGGCACCACCGTTATGAGGCCAGTCGTCAACCTGGGCCGGTGATGTACAGCCTGCCAAAGTCATGGTCCCGATAACGCCAAGACAGGCTAGTACCGTCGCGTTTTTTTGCCAGCGAGAAGGTAATTTTTTGAGTAACGCGGGATTATCTTGGGCGGATTTTTGAGTCGGCAGGATTGGGGATTTGTAGTTAGTCATGGGAATTATAGAAAGAGGCTTGTTATGCATGGATAATCATTCCTTTATACTGTTTAACATTCACAACGTTGATTTTATATAAACGTTCCGCCTATGATTCTAGTTACACATATGGTGTAATTTGCATGCGAAAAGGGGCTGCCACATTAACTCATAATACAAAGCCCGTCATCCCGGGCTTGACCCGGGATCCTCTTAGTCTTTCAACAATGGTTATGTGATCCCGGATTAAATCCGGGATGACGAGCCTTGAAGTCACGGCATTCCTTACGTGACAGCCCCTTTGAATACATATCATGCAATAATCATAATACCCTCCGGCACCTTGGTATATAGCTCCACCCCTTCGGGTTTCCGCTCCCACTTTACCTCAATTTTCCCATATGGTGTGATATGAAATGCCTCAGCATAATCCAAGCAGCCGATATAGTCCGGCTTTATCAAAACCTCCTTGTGATTCTTACCCGTAGGATTATATTGAATCCCCGCAATCCGTTTTATAAACCACGCACTGATATCTCCAAAGAAATGATGATTTTGTGAGTACACCGGCCCACCCTCCGGATGAAAATGCTCCCAAAGTGTCGTTGCACCCCTTGCTACCCAGTTACCGTATGAGGGATATGTGGGTTGGGTAATCATCTTAAAGGCCAAATTGCTATGGCCAAATGCCGTCAGCACATGAAAAATCACCCTGGCACCAAGTATCCCTGTGTCCATATGGCCGTCAGCGGCCTCAATCAATTTCAAAAGCCTGGCAAAAGCCTTTTCCTTTTCCTTTTCTTCGAAGATATTATAGAAAAGCCCCATTGCCTGGGAAGTCTGGCAATTGCCTGCTACCAGCATGGTTTCATGGTCAATTAGCTGCTCTCGTATATTCCTACGCAAGATTTTGGCTTGAGCTTCGGCATATGCTTTTTCCGATTCCATTTCCAAGATACCGAAAATAAAGGCTGCCTTTTCGCAAATATCCATGGAAATTATACTGTCGGATACATTGACGGGGCATTTATGCTCATGAAACTCCACGCCAGGCGGTGCCCAGTCCCCTAGTCCTACCGCAACAAGGCCTCCGTCTCGCTGTATTACATTGCTTAAATAATGTACATATCTAAATATTGCCGTGGCGTTTTCCGCCAGGATTTCCGTATCTCCCCGATACACATATGTGAAATACGGCAGATAAACCAACACGCAGTCCCATGCGGGGCCATTACCCCACGTAAAGCCCCAGCCTCCCGTTGGTACAATCCCAGGTAACTGGCCGAGTTCGTTTTGCGCTTTACGGACGCTGTGAAGCCATTCCTTGAAGCTGGTTTCAGCATTTAGATTAAGGAGAATATGCTCCGCCGAAACCGCCGCATCTCCGGTCCAGCCATTCTTTTCACGATGAGGGCAATCCATAGGGAAGTAATAGAAATTGGAAAGGGTGGAGCGGCGGGTCAAGAGCTGCAAAGTGCTTGCAACCTCATCACTGCAAGCAAAGCCACCCCGCTCCTTAAGGTCGGAGTTCATTATCAAATATGTGAGCAAGTCTTCCGTGGCCTGTTCATCTGTTATGCCAGTAACCCACACATACTGAAATCCGTGGAAGGTAAATCGAGGCGTGTATTCCTCTTGGCCGCTTCCTTTGCAAATATATATGTCTTTTTGAAAATAGCCTTCAGGCGTAAAATATGCCAGGCTCTTCATATCCAGCTTGCCGTCTACAAGATGTTCCCCATGACAGAGGTTGACCTGCTGTCCCGGCCTTCCGTTTATACGCAGCTTGCATACCCCAGCCATATTTATGCCAAAATCATAGATATAGCCATCCTCAAGCTTAGATATTTTTGCGGGTTTTAGCTCCTGTGTAATGACTATCGGGTCGGCCATGCAGAGCTTGGGCTCACCATAGGGCATTGTCGCTGGGATTGCCGTAGCCCAATTGCTGTCATCAAAACCAGGCAGATTCCATCCGGGCTGCTCAAGGCGGGCGTCGTAGTGTTCACCACAGCGATACTCGTCGAAAAAAATAGGTGATGAGCTGACTTTAAAGTCCTCGCCGCTTTCAAAGGAAAAATCATCGGCCTCTAACTTCAATGCTACCTTTGGTGCAGCCCTGAAACGAGCTATATCAAACTCCCAGGCCTTGCCACTGAAGGCATTTAAAATCCCATTACCCAAAACGATGCCGATTACATTCTCCCCTTTGCGCAAATATTCGCGGATATCGTATTTGTCGTAGTAGAGAATATCATCAGGATTGGCGATATACGGGGCAAGCAGCTTGTTGATTCGCTTCCCATTGATATACAGCTCATAAAAACCCAAACCGCAAATAAGAACTTCGGCCTTGGCAGGCACTGTTTCAATGAAAAACTCCTTCCGTAAAAGCGGTGCGGGGACATACTTTTTGAAATCGTTGTACTCCCTTGTTGCTGCGATGAAATTTAGTGGAAAATTCATAAATCCCTCCTAATTTGCGTTACTTTTCCAGTTGTGTCAAAAATGACAAAGGCACTGTGCAACATGGAGTATAAAGAAAATGAAAGCATCCTTCAATGCTTTACTATACTTCACTTCACCCAAGTATATTTTCGCTCTATAGTGAGATACTAGGGAAAACAGTGGGCATATTGTGCATAGCTCAATATTTCCACAGAGAGGAGGCAAGAATGAGGTCAAGAACATGGGATTATACCGCCCTTACATTAGTTATATTGGGCGCAATCAACTGGGGGCTTATCGGCCTATTTAGGTTTGACTTAATCGCTGTTATTTTCGGCGGCATGGAGGCCATTGTAAGCCGTATCATATATACCCTTATAGCATTGGCGGGGCTTTATTGTATCAGTCTGTTTGGCAGGGTGAGCAATCATGATGTTACCAGGGTAGACAACCACCACCGAGATCACCGGCCCGGCCCAGCGTAGCGGTAGTAAAAGTGTACAAAAAAAACCGTATGGCACCATACGGTTTTTTTGTCGCTAAATCCAAACCTCTGAAAATTTCCCATCAGTTTCGACATAGATGGCTTCTATTTCACAATCCGGGAAATTTACAACGGAGTTATAATCAAAGGCCACGCAAGTACCACAGGATGCGCTGACTTTTCGCGGAACAGGGGCGAGTTTTGCCACGATGTCGTTTTCTTTCAACAAACTAAAAAATATTAGCGCATCGTAATGGCTGAAAAAGGTAGCAATATATTTATTCATATTATCCGCAATTTGAAAGTATCATCATCTATCTCTGTTTCAACAGTAAACCCCTGTTTTCTAGCATAACTTTCGCAATTTTCAAAGGCATTTTTGCTATCCACAAGCAATACCAGTGACTTATCTGTTTTTAGTGCCGTTTGAAGCATCAGCAGCGGTTCAGGACATGAAACCCCACGAGCATCTAGTGTTGTCATACCTTCGTCCTCACTTTCTTGTTGAAAAAGGTATTGTACACGGCTATAGCAATGACAATGGCAACAGCTACCACGAATGCAACTCTACCATTTGTTGTTGTGCCCGCAGGGGATGATGCTAGGCTGAAATTGTGAGCAATAGCCGCACCAAAAACCATCCCAAACACAGTAATAGTCGAATCTGAGTTTCCACTACCGGCAAGAACCATTTGCCTAAACGGACAACCGCCTAAAAGAACAGAGCCGAATCCAACAAGCCCCAAGCCTAAAATGTTCCATAGCCATTCAGTGTGAGCAACAGGCTGATTCTCAAACCCTAAATTAAACTGTCCAAATATAATGTTGCCGATGATTCCCACAACAAGTAACGCAATAAACCCTGATAGCATGGAAAAATTTTTAAACATTACGCTATCCCTTATCCCCCCGACAAAGCAAAGGCGAGAGATAAAGCCAACAGCACCCATAATAAGCCCTGCGGCAAGTGCGATAATCATTGGTGCACGAGCTGCTCCAGGGCCGCTTTCAGAAAACAATAATATTGATGGAATAAAAATCAACGTCATCAATATAAACAAACTCAAAATCGGTAATGCAAACCCATCTGTTTTTGAAACGTCATATGTACGCTTCAATGAATAGCCTTTCTTAAGAAAAAACATCCCTAATAGTATGCCCCCAACAAAACCGGTCAAACCGATTAGGGCATTGATGTCACCACCTGCGATTCTCAATACCATTCTTAAAGGGCAACCTAAAAAAATCAATGCCCCAATCATAACACACGCACCCAAGATAAATCTTGTCACAGGCGCAGAACCACCCTTGGAAGAAAATTCTTTCGTCACTAAGGATACGATTAAAGCACCAATAACAATCCCAATTGCCTCCGGCCTTACATACTGCACGGCTACCGCTCCATGAAGCCCTAACGCACCGGCAGTATCTCGCAGAAAGCAGGCAATGCAAAACCCCATATTGCCCGGATTGCCCAATAAAACCAGTGCGATTGAGATAGCAGCTGTCAACGCTCCAACAATGGGTAATTTTAACTTTTCAATCATCCTTGCCCTCCTATAGCGAATTAATTAGAAATCAGTCCAGCCTGTCGCCGAAAACGCGTAGAAGCGTTCGCGATTTTCAGCTCGGTCTAGACTGTTTCTCATTTAATTCGCTATATCTGCCCATTACGGGCACTTTCCATCACCATCCAAGCAAGAAAGAGCTTCGAATGGGTGCGACTGCATTGCATCCACTCACTCATTCTCACATATAGTGAAATCAATGAGAAACCGTCTCGCCCGAGTGGCACCCTGAAACGCCGAAATAAGGCGTTTTAGGGCGATTTTGCCGCGACAGGCGAGATCGATTTCGAATTATTTCACTATAATATAAAATATGGAACAGAGTGCTTGCAATATTATTTATTGATATATAAAATGGGGTTGATTAGATATTTTGATAATAGGGAGAAAATAATGAGAAAAGTATATGCCGATAACAGCTCAACATCATTTCCTAAAGCCCCTGGCGTTTCCGATGCTATCAAAGATTATTTAGACAATGTAGGATGTAATGTGAACAGAGGCGGTTATGAATCGTCCTACAATGTAGCGTTAGAAATATTAGCTACAAGGAATTTACTATGCAAATTATTAAATTTTAACGAACCAAGAAATGTAATTTTCACACCAGGCATAACCTATTCTCTTAACATGATTTTAAAAGGATTTCTAGAAGATGGCGACCATGTTATAACAACATCAATGGAGCATAATGGTGTCATGCGCCCCCTTCACGAACTTTCATATATGGGGATATCGTATGACGTCGCATCATGCAATATTAACGGCTGCCTTAACCCAGTAGATATTAAAAAGCTAATAAACAGGAGAACAAAAGCAGTAATTATGACCCACGCCTCCAATGTATGCGGAACGATTTTACCCATATACGATATATCGGACATATGCAAAAGGTATGGTATCAAACTAATAATTGATTCGGCCCAAACGGCAGGCGCATTAGAGGTAGATATGTCACACATAGATGCCCTAGCGTTTACCTGCCATAAAGGGCTTCTTGCAACACAAGGGTTGGGCGGCTTTTTAGTTAAAAACGATTTGGCAGAAAGGATTGAACCCATTATAACAGGGGGAACAGGCAGTCAATCCCATGAAATAATCCAGCCAACCATTTTACCAGACAAATTTGAATCCGGCACTTTGAATATACCAGCTATTATGGGTTTAAAAAAATCCCTCGAATTTATACATAATGTAGGCACTAAGACTATATTAGAGAAGAAAATGAAACACACAGAAAAATTCCTTTATGAAATAAGTAGAATGAATGATGTGCGTATAATTGGAAAGAACAATTTACAGGATAGAATCGCTGTAATATCCCTTAATTTCATAAACAGAGATAATGCTGAAATAGCGTCTACCCTAGACAATGATTACGGGATAATGACAAGGTGTGGCTTACATTGCGCGCCAACAGCCCATAAAACATTGCAAACATACCCACAAGGCACAGTCAGGTTCTCATTCGGGCATTTCAATACGGAGGAGGATGTTGATTATATTATTGCGTCCATTAAAGATATTCACGAAAGAGGTATTGGGTATGGATTTTAAGCAACTTGAAGCCTATGTACAAGTTATAGAACATGCTAGCTTTTCAAAGGCGGCAGAAGCAATTTTTATGTCGCAGCCATCGGTAAGCACGTATATTAACTCACTTGAAAAAGAGCTAGCCACGACATTAATCAACCGTTCAACAAAAGAGGTAGCTCCAACCCTTGCGGGTAAAATTTTTTATGAAAATGCCAAAGAACTCCTTGCATCGAAACGCAATATCATTGCGCGCATAAAAAACCTATCGGGAAACTTTGTTGGGGAAATAAGCATCTTAGCGTCATCTGTTCCGGCACAATATATATTGCCAGAAATGCTTGCTAGTTTTACTAATATGCATCCTGGCATTTCATTTGTGGTCAAACAAGCGGACACATTTGAGGTATCTCACGGCATAGCCGCCCAGAAAGCTGAAATAGGTTTTTCCGGGGGCATTGTCGCGAACAGCAAATGTGAGTTTATGGAGTTTATGACAGAACAAATGGTTATAATTGCACCGCATAATAAGGGGCTTGTAGACTCAAACGAGTATTCACTTGAATCGTTATTATATGAACATCGGTTTATATCTAGGGAAAAAGGGTCCGGCACGAGGACACAATACGAAACCTTCTTTTCCGAACAGAATATAGACATAACGAAAGTTAAATCTTGCCTATGCTTCGATAACACCCAAAGCATAATTAACGCTGTAATAAACGGGATTGGTATTTCCATAGTGTCGGAATATGCCGCGAGGGCGTTTATAAAGAAAAAAATGGTTATCCCGTTAAAACTCAAAGAGAATCTTCCAAAGAGAGCATTTTACTATGTGTTAAAGAAGAATTTTGCACATTCACATTTGATAGACTTGTTTGCTGAATATCTAACAAATATAGCTCGAAAGGAGCTATGATGAACCCCGTTGACGCCTTTGTTTTTCACTTCTTTTCCTTAAAATCATGTTAGCCCTATCCCATATCTCTTCTGATACTATCGGAGGAACATTGTCTTCATCTCTGTACATAACCCACTCGGATTCGTCCAACTGTCTAACATCATTTAATTTATAGTCATATTTATGGGTCTTATTGCCGCAGTAAAACCCCTTGTATTTTGGGTTGGCAAGTATCCCTCTTATGGTTGAAAAAGAAAAATCATTGCCCTTATTATTTCTATATCCTCTCTTTTGTAGCCATGCACAAATAGCCCTTATGCCCATACTCTGGTCTGTATACAATGAAAAAATATGTCGTACAATTTCTGCCTCACTTTCATCAACAACTAGCTTACCATCTTGCTTGGAGTATCCCCAAATATTACTGCTGCCCAATACTACCCCATTCTTGATTGCCCGCTTGAGTCCAAATTTCACTCGCTCCGAAATTTTACGCACCTCGTCTTGTGCAATGCTGGACATAATCGTAAGTCTAAGTTCTGCATCAGGCATAAGGGTATTGATATTATCAGACTGGAACAACACTCCTACCCCCGCAGCAAGAAGCTCTTGGGTATAGCGTATACTATCAAGTGTGTTTCTGGAAAAGCGGGATATCTCCTTAGTAATAATAAAATCGAATTTTTCGTCCTTTGCATCTTCAATCATTTGCAAGAAGGATTCCCGCTTAATGACACTTGTCCCGCTTAGGGCTTCGTCTATATAACCATCAATATAGGCCCATCTGGGGGTCTTTTTTATGTATTCAGAGTAGTAGTCAATTTGGTTTTTCAGAGAATGATTTTGTTCATCACTGCCGGTTGACACCCGAGCATAGAATGTAACGCGTAAAGGCAGGTCGTATATAGACCTGCCTTTGTTAAGTTCGTTTCTTGCTTTATAGACATCCATGGGTATCCCGTCCTTAGTGTATACAACAACGCTTGGCACCACGCGGGATATTACGGGAATTGTGAGGGGTTTGTCAAACGAGTTGTGTTACAAACACCTTACAATATAATACAAATCAATCCACCGGAGCCCTCGTTGATTATTTTTTGTAAGGTCTCCTGGAATTTCATTTGAGCAGTTTCCGGCATCCTGAACAATTTATTCTGCAACCCATCCCGCACCATTTCATGCATGGACTTGCCGAACATATTGAGCTCCCAAATACGGCCCGGGTCTTCGCTCATTTCCTGATTGATGTATGTGATTAGGTCTTCGCTTTGCTTTTCGTTGCCGACTAGGGGGCTTATTTCTGTTTCGATATCAGCTCGGATTAAATGGATGCTTGGCGCACTGGCTTTAATTTTCACTCCATATTTAGCACCGTGCTTCACAAGCACAGGCGTCTCTAGCTTCATTTCATCAGTTGCTGGGGTTACTATGCCATAGCCTTTTCTTCGGACTTCTTCCAATGCATATTTAAGCTTGTCAAACTCCCGTTTGGCCTCAGCCAGTACTTTTATCGTGGCAATTAGCTGATATTCGCCTCCGATATCCATACCTGTGGTTTCACTCAGAATCTGGTAGAACAGATGCTCCTCAACGGTGACTTCGATATATGCCGTGCCTTCTCCAAGAGCGATTCGTTCCAAAAAGGCTTTTTTTATGTGCTCGTTGCTATCTAGAAAGCCAACACTGTTTCGCATTTCGCGCAACTTCCCGATTCCTTTTACCATTTCTTTTACGGCACCGATATAGCTCTGCTTTAACCAATGGTCTATGGACAGGGTTTCAATCCATCTTGGATAGTTTATTCTGATTTCCTGCACGGGGAATTCATATAGCAGTTTTTCGATTACTGCGTGGACATCCTCGATTTTTAGCTGCGCGGCATTGACAGCCATTACAGGGGCACCGTATTTCAAAGCCAATTGCTCCCTGAGTTGTTCGGCTTCCGGTGAAAATGGGGTTTCGGTGTTAAGGAGAATTACAAAGGGCTTGTTGATTTGCATTAGCTCGCGAACAACTCGTTCTTCGGCTTCGATATAGTCTTCCCGCGGGATTTCTGCGATGCTGCCGTCTGTGGTCACAACAATGCCTATTGTAGAATGGTCGTTGATAACCTTACGAGTGCCCATCTCTGCCGCCTCAACAAAGGGGATTTTCTCCTCAGCCCATGGAGTGGAAACCATACGAGGCAATTCTCCGTCCAGATGCCCCATTGCTCCGGGTACAAGATATCCGACGCAGTCAATCATGCGCACCTTAAAACTAAGGGCGTCGTCCAGTCTAATCTCAACGGCCTCATTGGGTACGAATTTTGGCTCTGTAGTCATAATTGTACGGCCGGCGGCACTTTGTGGCAGTTCGTCTTTTGCCCGCTCCTTGCTGTATGAATTATCGATGTTGGGGATTACCAGCAAATCCATAAAACGCTTGATAAAAGTGGACTTTCCTGTCCTGACCGGGCCAACGACCCCTATGTAGATGTCTCCCCGGGTGCGCTCGGCGATATCCCGGTATAAATCATGATAATGCATAAAAAATCTCCCTTCCTGGCATAAGATTCCATAATTGTATGGATACAATATCTTATGCTGGGGAGGGAGATGTATGCATATATTCGTTTTTATTTATGGCAAACTCTAACCTATCTCTCATTTCGCCATCATGCCACATGGCCTTTATTCTTTCGGCTTCCTTTCTAAAGCCCAGTTTCTCCATGACCTTTTGTGTTGGGGCATTTTCCTTGAAGCAAGCGGTCACGACTCTTATGCAATTACCTTGCAAAAATGCAAACTCTAAAAGTCTTTTTGCCGCTTCTGTTATGTAGCCTTTGTTTTGCTGCTCTGGCATAAGAAACCAACCCATTGGGTCGGCAATTCTTCCTACTGGTGTTTCGGCGGCGATTGTATAGCCGATGCCTCCAATCATTTTATCGTTTTCTTTTAACGCAATGCAAAAACGGTATCCTTTTCCTTCTGTATTGAAATCTATGGCGTTTTTTAAGCTTTCTAGAGATTCTTCGATTGAGTCAGTAACGAATCCGAAGGGAATGAAGAAATACATGTTTTCTTTATCAGACATTATTTTGTGATACTCTGGTAAATCTGATTCTCTGTAATTGCGTATTATAAGCCTGTTGCTTTCTAATATAACCATTTTGGTCACCGTCCATTTTATGCAAAATCATACTCAATCGTTTATAAGTTGCATTTTTATGAAGTCCACCAAATCTGGTACAGAGTATTTTACCACATCCCAAATAACATCATCATCCATTTCATGATAGCCATGCGCCGCGACATTTCTCATATCTGTAATTTTCCTCCAAGGAATTCCGCTATTAGCAGCTTTAAAGTCACGTGGAAGATTCCTCGTTAGTTCCCCAATATATGTTCCAAAATACTCTGCACTTTAGTATTCATAAATTAACCTCGCTTCACGTTCAACATTTTGTCTGAAGTTTGGCTTTGATTTGGATAATGCATTCCAAGTTATTAAGTCGACCGAACGACCAAGTGCTTCTTCTAAATCGACACGCAACCCAAAAAATTCAAGTCCACGTGTGTTAGGCAGAAATTCAACAAGCATGTCAATATCACTTGTTTCGCTCATATCTTGCCTTGCCGCTGAACCAAACAATGCAGCTCGCCTGATGGGATACCGTGCTAAAACTTCACGAGCGACGACTTCTATATTTTCCATTACTAAGGACTCCTTTGCATAATTTGTGTGCTTATACACGGCAGAGACGGCGCAGTACGCCCCGCCAGGGGCTTTCGTTCCTATCGTCACAATAATAAGAGCTTACGTTACCTATTGTTGCAGAAAAAATATTTACTTTGCTAATTTGCAAAAGTCTCCCCGTAGTATTCCCTGCTTATACCATTATCAAACTCCCTATGCACCTCATAGATGAGTTTATATGTCTTTTTAGCTTTTCCTATTTTATAGTAATTAACTTCAAAATGAAGAATATGATTAGGAGGTACATATTCTGATGGGTCAAGTCCATGTTTGTATTGTAGAAAATTAGTATAGTATTTATTGAAATTTCTGCAAACCTTTACCCCTAAGACAGAACCTGTATTTTTCAGCACTACATCTGGAAACTTTATACCGTTGATAAATACATCAAACTTTATTATTTCGTAACGTAATACACATTTCCCTACATTTTCAAATTCGAGATTAAAATCCATTCCAGCTATCCCAATTAGATTTATCAATTTTAACAAATCCACTGGTTTGCTTAAATGACAAGTATGGCCTGGTATCATTTCTATACCAATAAAAACGCTCAAAAAACAATAGCAACGATATAATACATGCTGTACTAGAAATTATTAATGTAAGTATTTCATTCATCACATATCCTCCTATATATGGCTTATATTCATCTTACTACTTACAATTATTATGAGTATAACACAGGTGTCACGACCAACATAATCCCAATGAAAAACAAAACACCCTACGTCAATACATTAATTTTCACAAACCCCATAACGAAATTAAAATCATCTACATTACAGGAACAACATAAAGCTTATACAATTTTGTAACTGAATCGCGATTGGCAATATCCACAAAAACCCATTCCCCAGAAGGCAGTAGTGCAACCTCCTCACGGCCAATTGGCCTCCCCAGCTTTTTCTCAACCCCTTGTATTATCTGCTTACGTCGATTATCTGCAATTTTCATAAAATTCGGCATGTTTTTCCCTTTTACCATAGCAAGCCAATCACATATCATACGCTCAAGCAATTCAATTGCATTTACATTAGGCATCTTTCGGAAACATTCATACACTTGTTCTGCATAGATTTCCAATGGCATCCCATGATTTTGAACACTCTCTCCCAGATTACGAAATAGCGTAAATGGCCTTAATCCCGAGGCCGATAGAACATACTCCAGAGTGGATAAAAATCGGCTTTTATTGTAAGTATGCCCTAGGGCGTTTTCGGTTTTCTTTAGGATGCTTATATCTTCAACGCTCAGCCAGGGACTACATATTATTTCATATGGTGGGGTTTCTTTGTATTGTATCCCCAGCATTTTGGCCTGATTTCGCAGTACACTACCGTGGAGTAATTTCAAAAAGCCTAGCTGTAGGTTGTGAGCACCCAGCATGTAGGCCCGGTCAAAGCTGTCTTGGAAGTGGTTTAGAGTTTCGTAGGGCAAGCCGGCAATTAAATCCACGTGGATATGGATGTTGCCACCCTGGAGAAGATTTCGGATGTTTGCTTCTGCCTTGGGTAAATCCGTTTTTCTGGAAACCGCTTTTAATGTAGGTTCATGATAACTTTGAAGGCCTGCCTCAAGTTGTATTCGGCCGGGTTGGGCTGTGCTTAAGAGTTTGCAGGTGCCTTCATCTAGGAGGTCTGCGGCTATTTCAAAATGAAAACAGCAGTCAGATTCGAGAGCCATTACATATTCGAATAGTTTGTATGCACGTGCTGGGTTTGAGTTAAATGTCCTGTCTACCAATTTTATTGTTTTTGCACCTGATTTTGAGAGCTTGAGAAGATGGGTCTTAACTGTTTCTATGGGGAAAAATATTAAGTCGCTTTCTCCAGACAGGCAAAAGGCACATCTGTACGGGCAGCCCCTTGAGGTCTCTAAGTACGCTAGTTTTCCTTTTAGATTGCTGATATACGTCTCATTGTATGGATTGATTGGTTTCTCTGATGGTGTTGGCTCGGGAGGTGGGGCCTTGCCCTCAGCCAATGCATCCAATAGTTCCGGGAGCTTACGTTCCCCTTCCCCTTGTACAACAAAATCTGCTCCACTCTCTAACCAATAGTCTACATTATGAGACGCTTCCGGCCCTCCTAGTACGAACACTGCTTTAGGCAAATGCACCTTAAGGAGCCGTAATATGTCCGGTAGTTTTCTTGCATTCCAAATATAAGTGGAAATCCCCACAATATCCGGACTGTGCGCAGTTACCAATCCTGCAATTTCCTCGTTTGAATGATGGATTGTTGCCTCAATAATTTCTACATCATGGGGTATACGGGCATACTTTTTAATGCCTGCGGACAAAAGCCAGACAGACAGAGCAGAATGTATATATTTTGCGTTAATCGCAAGCAAGATTATTTTTCTCATAAAAACCTCAAAACCAAGCTCGCCCCACCTCAGATGGGCGAGCTTTTAATAAAGCATTAAAACCGCTTAATAAAATTCCCGACAACATCTACCTTGGAATTGAGAATAATATACGCCTTAGGGTCGGCGTCACTTACTATACGCTTAAGCCTTGGGGCTTCATATTTAGAAATCACCGTTACAAAGATATGGGTATGCTGGCCGGAGTAGGCTCCCTTGCCTTCCCAGCAGGTTACCCCGCGCCCTAGCTCATCCATTATTGACTGGATGGCATCCGGGTTTACCGTAAATATCAACGCTTGAGTCTTGATATTTTGGTGATGCGCATGGTCAATGGTCACTGCATATACCGTGGTAAAAATAGCGGAATAAATCACTGTGTTTAAATCATACATAATCAAACCGTAGCCATACACAAACAATCCAATAATCAACACAACCCGCCCCACGGTAAAATTTGGATATTTCACCGAGCAATAGAGCCCGATAAGGTCGGAACCACCGCCTGAGCCGCCGCAGCGCAGAGTTAACCCTGACCCAAAACCTGCGATAACGCCACCGACTATAGTGGCGGTCAGGGGGTCGGTAACAAAGGGCTCATATGGTATAGGCACGAAAGACATTACAACGGATAGGAAAACAATCGTGATAATGGACTTTAGGGGGAATTTCCCGTCTGTTACTCTCAGCACCATAATAAGAAGGGGGATGTTTAAAAGCAGCAACGCCGTCCCCATTAGGTTATAGCCCTGGGGCATTTCCAGTGGGGTATGAGTTACTATAAAAGACTCGATAATCTGCGCAACCCCGGTCAATGTGCCGCTATACAACTGATGAGGCACGATTATTACATTAATTCCGATTACAAACAAAACCGCGCCTAGTAATGAGCCGCTATAGCTCAATATTATGGCGCGTTTTGATTGGGATTTCTTTGCGTCCATGGTCACCCTCCGTCATTTTGATGTAAAATATATCATTTTCATTTGCTATGCGTAAAGGCGTAGAAAATAAATATCGCTAGATTGACATAATCACGCAAGATGGTTATTCTCGAATACAGAAAATCCCTTTATACACAGGAAAAGGTACTGACTAGGAGGAAACAATGACGCAACCTGCAAGATGGATTACCTTTGGAATAATAATATTAGCACTTATATCAATAGCATTAGGTGTAACCCGCTGCATAAGCAACAGAAACGATGGACATATCACAATCGAGTTTTATAACGACTGGGGCGGGCATCAAACAGGTGTTGGTACCGGATGGTTTGCCCATATGGTGGATTATCATTTTAATATGACAATCAATTATTTGGGTTCTCCCAACATGGAAGAACTGTTCCAGGAACGCCGGGCAGCCGGTGATTTAGGGGACCTTATAATTATCGGCACTCAAAGGCTAAGACAAACGATTCATGATGAGCTTCTTATGGATATCACCGATTTTGTGGGAATGCAAATGCCTAACTACAATACCTTCTTCCCAGGGGCTGTAGCTCGGGCGCGGGAGCTTTCTCTTGCGGATAGGATTTACGCATTACCTATCCAAGTCTCTACTCAATCTGCCACAACCCCCAGAATAGCAGGCCTTGTGCCGCATCATGGTGCCTTTATGCGACAGGATGCTTATATGGCAATCGGTGCTCCGGATATTTTCACACTGGAAGATTTGCTCCCCGTGCTTTTTGATATGCAGCAGGCTTTTCCTTATACGGATTCAGGCCTTCGCACTTATGGGTTTTCACTTTACACCGGCCCGGAGGATGATACCATTTTGCATACGGCTGCTGCCTTTGCACAGCTCTATAGCGGTATGGACAGGTTTTCTACCACCTCATTTATAGACCATAGCAATCAACGCTTGGAGTCGTTCTTGGATATCAACGGGATATATATACGCGCTCTTAAGCTATACTTTGACGCCAACCAAATGGGAATCCTTGACCCTGACTCCCGTCATCAGAGCTGGAACGACTTATGGGGCAAATTCGAGCATGGAGCCGTAATGTTCTCATGGTGGTCATGGCTTGGAGCGGAGACCTTTAATACCACGGGCAGGGCCAACCAGGGGGTGGGTTATAATTTTATCCCCATTACAAATCAGCGTATTTTTCATGAAAATAGAATAAATCCCGTCGGTCCCAATCACACGGATTTGGTCATCGCCGTCGGTGCAAACGCACAGGAACCCGAGCGTATAATTGAGTTTATAGACTGGCTAGCATCCCCTGAGGGGCATCAGACCGTAGTGGCAGGCCCGGAAGGCCTTACTTGGGAAATGATAGGTGATATGCCAGTGCTCACGGATTTTGGCGTGGCGGCAGGTGTCCAAACAGGTACATTTTCAAATGTGGATGTACCGGAAAACTGGGGAGACGGCACTTTTGTCCAAGGTGGATGGCATGGTAATATTACCGTGCCTATGAGTGGTTTCGGCCGAGAAATCAACCCTGCCACCGGCTATCCTTTCAACCCTAGATTATGGCCGGCGTCCGGCAATACAGGCGTTAGCTGGCTGGACTTTGTCTGGACTGACAGATTTGGCCACAACACCCCTCTTGATTTTGTCCTGGACAATAACATCATATCAGCTCCTCCAACGACAGACTTTGTAAAGCCCGCGGATCCTCCCCATATAGCTCAAATGCGCAATGAAATACGCCCGGTAGTACTTGATGCCTCCTGGCGAATGATTTTTGCTTCAACTGAAAGTGAATTCTTTGATATCTGGATAGAAATGTACGATGAGGCAATAGCTTTAGGATGGAATGAAGTATTCGAGTACGACAACGACATGGCACAGCAGTTGTTTGCTGCTCAAAGAGCGGCACGATAAGGAGGCCCTTGTGAAAGTCACCCCACAGGAAAAATCCCTATTACGGGAACTTGCAAAGCAGTACGCCGAGTTAGCCGCGCTACCAATTCAAAAGGAGCGTTATCTTAGGGCAAGAGATATTAACGACCTCAAGCCCCGCCGTCCCATGGTATGGCTGGACGAAATCCCATGGCATGAAATGAACATAAACAATGAGCTGACTTTAGTCTGCCAAGATGAGGCTGCCAGGCACATGGAAATATTTTTCCGCAGAACCCTGTATCGCTGGAAACACATCCAGGGAGATATGGTGGTGGAGAAGACCTTCAATATTCCAAAGTCCTTCACTTCCACAGGGATGGGGGTGGAAGTCCGAGAGCATGTACTTTCCAATGACGATAAAAATCATATAATTTCCCATAGCTATTTAGACCAACTGGCTGACATGGAAACTGTAGAAGCTCTGCATATGCCTGTGCTTACCGCTCATCCGGAAACGGATAAGCAAAGACTTGCCTGGGCCAATGATATACTGGAGGGCATCTTACCCGTACGGCTTCAAGGGTATAGCGTATATCATG
Source organism: Defluviitaleaceae bacterium (assembly GCA_009781725.1). Classification (GTDB taxonomy): domain Bacteria; phylum Bacillota; class Clostridia; order Lachnospirales; family WQUN01; genus WRAN01. The sequence continues at coordinate 26,635 of WQVF01000019.1, read as the reverse complement.
CTCCATGGGATAGAATCCCCAGATACCGAGGCGTGACCCAGGTGCTGGAAGACCTGGCCTACGAACCGGAGTTCACCCATGCAATAATAAAGAAATTCACCGACGGGGCACAGGCGACCTTTACACAAATGGAGAATCTCGGGCTCTTCGAATCCGATGTCTCCCATTTGCACTGCACTCCCCCATATGTTTCGGATTTTGGCACGGGAGCTGGTCACCTAACAACAGAGCAGCCTGAGCCTGCACCCATGAAGAAAGTCTGGTTTAGGGCTATGGCCCAGCTCTTTACAGAGGTTTCACCCCGGATGTTTGAAGAGTTTGAGCTGGACTATGTAAAGCCTTTGATGGCACAGTTCGGATTGGTATACTATGGCTGCTGCGAGGCTCTGGATAACAAAATCCAGCTCCTTAAAACCATCCCCAACCTGCGGAAAATCGGTGTAAGCCCCTGGGCAAATGCCGAAGTCTGTGCCGAGCAGATAGGCGGCAATTATGTATTCGCCCACAAACCCAATCCAGCCCATGTGTCCGGTACCTTTGACGAGGACGCCACCCGTAAGGAAATCACAAGGATAATAAAAACCTGCCAAGCCAATGGTTGCCCATATGAGTTTGTAATAAAGGATATAAGTACCGTTACTTACAAGCCCCAGAATCTAATGGACTGGGCAGCGACGGTCAAAGACGTAATCAATAATTATTATTAGGAGGCAATCGTGAGAAAACCAGATTACACACAGCTTATAAAAGTACTGAAAAAACAAGTGCCGGACAGACCTACATTATTTGAGTTCTTCCTAAATGAGGAACTATACAACTTACTCAACAACAACGAAGCCCCTGTCCGTGGAGACGGTTTTGACCGTTTACGCAAGGTGATTTACGCGCACAAAAACGCGGGATATGACTATGTAACCACCCATGCCTCGGACTTTGGATTCCCAGCAGGGGAACAAGCACATATATCCACCAAGTCTCTCAATGAAGGCTATGTAATTAACGATTGGGAATCCTACGAAAAATACAAATGGTTGGCCCCATCCGAGTTCAGCACCAAGCAACTGGAAGCCTGTGCCGCAGACCTCCCCGAGGGCATGAAATATGTAGTATTCGGCCCCAACGGTGTGCTTGAGAATGTGATTGTCCTTACCGGCTACGATAATTTATGCGGTATGATTTACGATGAGCCTGAATTGGCACAACAAATATTCGATGATGTAGGCAGCCGCCTGGTGGAATATTATGAATTAATCGCGGATTATGACAGCGTATGCGCGCTAATCTCAAACGATGATTGGGGCTTCAAGACCCAAACCATGCTGTCCCCGGCACAGATGCGCCAATATGTATTCCCATGGCATAAGAAGATTGTCGAGGTAGGGCACAAGGCCAATAAGCCGGTATTTTTGCACTCCTGCGGGATGCTGGAAGAAGTAATGGAAGATATAATCACCGACATGAATTATGATGCCAAACATTCCTTCGAGGATGTGATAATGCCCATAGAAGAAGCATATGAAAAATACAAAGGCCGTATAGCGTTGCTAGGTGGCATGGATGTAGATTTTGTATGTACCGCCACCACAGAAGAAATCGCAGCCAGAGCACATGCAATGCTGGAAAGAGCCCAAACCGACGGCGGATACGCCCTAGGTACGGGAAACAGTGTGCCATACTATGTGCCGGTGGAGAAATATCTTGCTATGATTGATGTTGTACGGAAAGGGTAAACCTCCATGGGAAAGCTTTCAAGCCTTGAAGGAAATATCTTAGTAAAAGACATCAGTGAGGCCTTTGACTTTTACAAAAAGGTCTTCGGTATGAAGGAAGTCCCATATCATGGATACAATATCCTAGAGCTAAATGGCAAGCATTTTTATTCCATATTTCAGGTATCTGCCGATGAACATGACCGCTTCATACAAACGATGTTTTCCACAAGCTATAGAGTACTGAATGCCGGAATCGAATTAGAAACCGCAGAAGATGTACGCAGAGTATACAAACTTTTGACAGAAGAGGGCCGCAGCATCAGCCCTCCCGGCCCTTTACCCTGGAGCCCATGCGCGGCAGATGCCATTGATAAATATGGGGTAGGCTGGTTTATTTCCATGTCAATGATAAGCCCGCCAGAGGGATGCCTCGCATGTGTACCTATAGGTGAAAAACCCGAATGTAAATTATGCATCAGGTGGTCGGAGCCAGGATACGCTTGTCCTAAGATTTAGCTGCTCACCCAATCATAGCCTGCGCCGCATAAAGCAGCAAAAACCCAGGCGCACCCAGCAGCCCTACAACCAACGCCGTTATAACATTAATCCCTACTCTCAACCCAAAGCCCCCAAGGAGTAGGTTAAAAATAAGCATCGCCCCTACCCCAAGTGCCATATTCCTTACAACTCTAAGCAGCCAACCAAACTGCCGGGTGTACAACAAATATGCAAGAAATCCAATCCCCAAAGCCAACACCAACCACATAAATGAACTCATCAATCCACCCCGCTTATTTCCCCGGCGACCCGCTTACAATCCCTTTCTCCTTACACAAACCCAAAAAGTATTTATGCCTCAAAGACACAGCCTTAAGCTCATAAATTAGGCAATCAATTAACAAGTCTTCCGTGATATGGTCGAAACGGCTATGTATAAACGCCATTTCGGCTGCTGCTTCTTCCAGAGCCGCAACTATTTCCATGTCCTCAAAGCTTAGCTCATTGGACTTTACACTGACCTTTACGGCCTCTTCCTTGTTATGGTACTTTTTTATCGTCCAATGGGACCTTGGTATGGCCGCTTCACTTCCAATAGGGTATGCAACGGTTTTTGCCATCTCTGACCTCTTTCTAAAGACATGCCTTTGGGCACGTCTTTTTTTATCTGTATATATGATAGTCATAAATTGGCAATTATATTCCATCTATTGGAAATATTAATCTCATCACCATTTGAAAATGTTATTCAAAACGCGAAACTCATTTACAATGAGCATCTGCGGGCATATATTACATAGCACAAGCAGAAATCACTGTTCATATATATTCGAAAGAAATGCTGCAAATGCAAAGGAGTTTAAAATGCCAGACAAACCCACCCCGCCTCCAAAGCCTCGCAATGAGGCACCTCCCCTTCACGAAACCAATATCCCTCCCCCAAAAAGGAACTATCCCCCTCCAGGGGAGATTCCTCCAACTCCGGATGACGGCCCAACACCTCCGGTTTACACAGGCCCACCCCCTAGACGTCCTGCCCCATACACATATGGGAGACGCAGGCGTCCTGTCCATCTGCCAGGGGGAGAGCCTTCCAATCGGGTCCCACCGGATGGGAAAACCCAACAAACCGGCCCTATCAACGGTCACCAATCCTCTACTCATCCCCCAAGACGTCGCCCACCAGGTGACCGACCCATGCGGCCCCATCCTCACCATGACAGGCCGCCCAATCCCAGAGAAATTGAAGAAGAAACCCCACCACCGTCCATAGGCCGCAGACCAGACGGCAGACGGCCTAAGCGTCGCGCCCGCCGCAGAACTCAAATGGCGGCAGTCTATATCTTTATCATTGTTGCAGCAGTGGGTATCACTCTTACTGTCTTTGCTATGGCATTTCCCCGGATGTTTGACCCGGACAGGGAAGTCTATGCCGCTGCAACCCCAACACCTACTCCAACCCCCACTCCCCTACCCCTCAATGCTAGGGAGCTAACGGGGATGATAACAGGTATCACTGGCCAAAATATCACTTTGATGAACATTACTAACAATGAGTCCAGGAGCTATACCCTCACAGAAGATACCTCCGTCAGCAACCGCTTCGGTAATGAAATGGAAACCGAACATTTATCTGTGGGGCATTTGATGGATGTCACCTATGACCCCGATACTGGCCAAATCTTTAGCTTGCGACAAACCTTTACCCGGGATATCATCCCCGCTGATTTCCGCGTGGATATAGATAATTCCACTATTGCTGTGGGCAACGATGTATTCACTTTTACAAGTCAAACATTGATTCTTCATCAAGGATTACCATTCCTCCTCGCAGATATTTCTCCCGACGACACTGTTACCTTGGTCACATTGGGCGGCACTATTTGGCTTATTGATGTGGCATATGGCCATGGTTTCCTCGAATTTACCAATATTAGCGATGTATTGGACGGCAGGGTAATCCTGGACCCATTGGGCCAGGGTATGCATCGTTTTGCAAACTTAGAAGATAGAATTGCCCTGCCAGAAGGCTCATATCGTGTAACTGTTGAGGGGCGCAACATTGAGGCCTTTATAACCGAGGTGGAAATCCTGCAAGGCCAGACAACGACTGTCAACCTGGCAGATGTAGAGCCAAGTGCCGCTGTGCTGGAGCTTACAGTTTCCCCTGGGGGCTCAAGGGTACTTATAAACGGGGCACTCACCTCCCTACACGCCGCCATGGAATTCGAGTTTGGCGAAACAGTAAGTCTTCGGGTAGAACGGGACGGATACTACACCTATGAGCGGACCGTGGAGATGAACCAGGCAATAGTCAGTATCCACGTCACATTGGAAGAAGAAACCCCTGAGCCGGAAGTGGGCAATCTATTTATCTTCTCAATGCCGGCAGGTGCTCAGGTTTGGGTAAATAACCAGCCGATAGGGATGACCCCTACCTCGGTGGAATTAGCCCCGGGTGTTCATACCATTGCGGCTACGTTGCCCGGTTTCAATGATTACTCAACTGTTGTGAATATCTCCGCCGGTGAAAACAGCGTAACACTGATAATGGACCCCATAACGGAAGATCCCCCATACCAACCAATACCAACCCCACCCCCGGAGGATCCACCGGAAGACCCACCATGGTACCCGCCTCCCGATGATGACCCATATTATGGGGATGATGATTAGATATGGATGCTTCCAAACTTGGTGATATCCCTCACAAGCCCGGTGTCTACATCATGCGAGGCGGCCAGGGGGGCATAATATATGTAGGCAAAGCCATAAACCTATACAAAAGGGTGCGGAGTTATTTCACTGAGTCCGCAACCCCTAAGACCAAGGTGCTAGCAAGCAATATCCGAGCCATAGACTATGTGGTAACAGATAGTGAATTCGAGGCCTTTGTACTGGAAAACAACCTGATAAAGCAGCATCAGCCCAAGTACAATATCCGCCTCAAGGATGACAAAGCCTATCCCTATATAAAAATAACTACTGGTGAACGCCTGCCTCGAGTAATGTTTTCCCGTAAACGAGGCAAGGATAAAGCCAAGTACTTTGGCCCGTATATAAGCACAACCCGAATGCGGGAGATACTTGACTTAGTGCATCGCCTATGGCCTCTGAGACGTTGCGAAAAGCAGTTCCCCCGGGATTATGAAAAGGACCGCCCCTGTCTTAACCATCATATCGGCCAGTGCAAGGCTCCCTGCAATAAGCTGGTAACTGAGGAAGAGTACAATGAATATGTAGCTGAGGCAGAGCGTTTTATTCAAGGAAAAACCGCCCCGGTACTTGAACGGCTAACAAAGGAAATGAACGCCGCCGCCGAGGCAATGGAGTTCGAAAAAGCTGCAGAAATCCGAGACAATATCAATGCTCTCAACGATCTTAAGCAGAAGCAGCGCGTGGATACAATTACGGATGACCAAGATGTATTGGCGTTGGCTCGTGACCCGGAAAAAGGTGAAGCACTCGTTCAGGTTTTCTTTGTACGAGAGGGTAAGCTCTGCGGCAACGAGCGATTTATGATGACGGCAGATTCCGAATCGGAAGATGATGGCACCGTCCTGGCCGCATTCATAAAACAATTCTATAGCGAAGCGGCTATTATCCCGAAAGAATTACTCATTGGGACTCCCCCTGCCGAGAAAAAACTAATAGAAGAATGGCTGTCAGAACTGGCAAAACGACAAATATCCATAAATATACCCCAACGGGGCCAGAAAAAGGATTTGGTTAAACTGGCCCAAACCAATGTAGAACTGGTGATGGCCCAGTCTCACGAAACCATAAAACAGGAAGCCCAACGTAATAACCATGCCTTAGATGAAATCGCGGCGGCAATAGGACTACCTGGCCCGCTGGCCAGAATCGAAGCCTATGATATTTCCAATATCCAGGGGTATGAGTCGGTAGGCTCAATGATTGTATTCGAGGACGGCAAGGCAAAAAACAGCGATTATCGCAAATTTAAGCTCAAGGCTGTCGTTGGTCCCGATGATTACGCGGGAATGGAAGAGATAATCACCAGGCGACTTGCACGGTATCAGGCGGAACATATTGCCTTTGCGAAGCTGCCGGATATTATTTTTGTAGACGGGGGCAAGGGGCAAATCACTGCCGCGAAAAAGGCTCTTGCGTCGTTGGATATGGATTTGCCTGTATGCGGCATGGTCAAGGATGAGCGGCATCGTACCAGAGGCCTTCTTTTCGAAGGGATGGAAGCTGCCCTGCCCAAGCATTCCGAAGGATTTAAGCTGGTGACGAGGATACAGGATGAAGTCCACCGATTCGCACTGGAATATCATCGTAAGCTGCGAGCAGATAGCCAGGTTCGGTCGGTGCTGGATGACATAGAGGGAATCGGCCCTACACGTAGGAAGGCATTGCTGCGGCATTTTAAGAGTATCGAAGCCATCGCCCAGGCGGATATGGATGAACTATTACAAGCACCCTCCATGAATAAATCCAGTGCCGAGGCGGTACTAAAATTTTTCGAAGAAAACATCAAAGGAGAAATTACATGAGCGGTCTAGTAGCTAGCGGAGCATTCAACAAGCCCGGATGCGGGTACTCCGTACCCCTTAGAGACGTAATCAATGAGTTTAGTCTCAAAAACAAAACCCCTGACATAGACATAGATTCCAAGGTTCTTACCCAGGTAAACATCAACCGGCCTGCATTGCAGATTGCCGGATTTTTTGATTATTTCGATGCGACGCGCCTACAGATTATAGGCATGGTAGAGCATACCTATCTGCAAAAGCTGGACGCAAAGTACCGCCAGGAGAATCTTAAGCGGATTTTTCAGCATCCTATACCTGCAATTGTTATAAGCCGTAAGCTGGGCATTTTCCCGGAAATGATAGACTATGCCAATGAGTACAATGTGCCGATACTTACGACAAGTGCCTCAACCACAGACTTTATATCGGAAATGATTAGCTGGATGAAGGTACAGCTGGCCCCTAGGATTACCATGCATGGCTGCCTGCTGGATATTTACGGCGTAGGCACGTTGATAACCGGGGACAGCGGTGTAGGCAAAAGCGAAACCGCTCTTGAGCTCATCAAAAGGGGGCATCGTTTTATTGCCGACGATGCAGTGGAAGTGCGGCGGGTTTCTCAAGAAACTCTTGTGGGAAGCTGCCCTCCCAATATACGTTATTTCTTAGAGCTTAGAGGCATAGGTATTATAGATATCTTGAAAATGTTTGGCGTACAGTCAATTAAGCCCACCCAAGCGATAGACCTGATAATTAATCTGGAATTGTGGGACCAAACCCGGACATATGACCGCCTGGGCCAAGTGGAAGAATACACGGAGATTTTGGGCAACAATGTAAGCAGCCACTCCATCCCCATAAGACCTGGCCGCAGCCTTGCCATTATTTGCGAATCCGCTGCTATAAACCATAGGCAGAAAAAAATGGGATACAATGCGGCGGACGCCCTTACAGAGAGGGTTATGCAGCATCTGGAGAGTGGATTGTAAGGAGGATTCCATGTTTAATGATATTCGTCAACTACTTCCGACGAGCCTGGTGCTTGCAAATGAGCCTATGGCGAAACATACATCCTTTAAAATAGGCGGCCCGGCGGAGGTTTTCGTCACTCCTAAAGACACCACGCAATTAGCCGCAATATGGAAGACCTGCTTGGAAAAGGGATATCCCGTAACGATTCTGGGGGGCGGCAACAATGTACTTGTATCCGACGACGGAATCAAAGGCGTGGTAATCACCACCACCCGCATGAACAAAATACAGATAAACGAAAACGAAATCACTGCGGGTAGCGGTACAAAGCTCCACATATTAGCGGATACCGCCAAAGAAATAGGCCTATCCGGCTTAGAGTTCGCCCACGGCATACCGGGAACTGTAGGGGGAGCCGTGTTCATGAACGCCGGTGCCTATAATCACGAGACAAAAGATGTATGCGAAAAAGTAATCGCCATGCTCCCAAACGGGGAAGTAATAACCCATGCGAAAGAATCCCTAGCCTTCGGATACCGTAAAAGCCGCTTCCAAAAGGAAACCGCAATCATAACCGAGGCCAAATTTCGACTAAGCCCCAAATCCCCTGATGAAATTAAAGCTTATATGGACCACTTAATGACCAAACGCCGCGATACCCAGCCCCTGGATAAAAAAAGTGCCGGCAGCACCTTCAAACGCCCGAATGAGCCCAACCGTTACGCCGCAAGAATGATTGACGAATGTGGTCTCAAAGGTTTTACCATAGGGGGAGCACAGGTATCGGAAAAACATGCCGGTTTTGTTATAAATACAGGGAATGCTACAGCGGCTGATGTACTTAATCTGATGGCCACCGTAAAAGAAAAAGTCCATGCCGCAACTGGTATATGGCTTGAACCTGAGATGCAGATGCTGGGATTTATGTAGGAGGTCCAAATGCACATAGTAATCGTCACCGGCATGTCCGGTGCAGGCAAAACCACCGTGCTTAAAATCCTGGAAAACGCAGGCTATCACTGCGTAGACAACCTGCCCCCCGCCCTTATAGGCAGCTTTGCCTTGCTATGCTTAAAGCCTGATACGGGAATCACCCAAGTAGCTTTGGGCATCGATATCCGCGGGGGTACTATGTTTGCGGATTTTTTTGCCGGACTTGCGGATTTGGACAACCTAGGCCTGGCTTATTCAATTCTATTTTTAGATGCTGCCAACGACGTACTCCTTAACCGTTACAAGGAAACCCGTCACCTCCACCCTCTGGCCAAAGACGGCTTAGTAAGTGTCGGTATTACCCAAGAACGAGCCAAGCTGGAAGAAGTACGAAAAAAAGCTTCCTACATCATAGATACCAGCTTCTTGCTCCCCCGACAGCTAAAAATAAAAGTCCATGATATTTTTTCAAATAGCGCGGCCTTTAACCGTTTCCAAGTAAATATTATTTCCTTCGGCTTTAAGAATGGCATACCCAGCGAGGCCGACTTGGTTTTTGATGTGCGCTTCCTACCCAATCCTTTCTACGACCCAAAGCTCAAGCTTCAATCCGGTCTGGATTCTGACGTTCGTGAATATGTAATGCGCCATGAGATTTCCTCCCGCTTCATGGAAAGCCTACTCAATATGCTAGATATGCTAATCCCTCACTATATCAGCGAGGGGAAAAACCAGTTGATTGTAGGCATAGGCTGCACAGGAGGCCGACACCGCTCAGTGGCATTAGCCAGCGACCTTCACCGGTCACTGACTCAGCGAGAGCAGGCCGCAGATGTAGTGCACCGAGATATAGGGCGGGATGAGTATATAAAGCAAGGTTAGCAAAGGGGGCCGATATGTCCTTTTCCAATGATGTACGGCGGGAAATCACTGGGCAAACCGGTAGCACCGGCCGCAGGGCATTTGTGCGCCGCTGCTTCCTTGAAGGCGGCACCATTACTAATCCGGAAAAATCATACCACCTGGCCTTCACCCTATCAGAGCCCGAGGCCCACAAACTCATAGATATTTTATTAAATTTTGGACTTCATCCAAAAACACTGGTCAAAAATGACCAAACTATAGTATATTTAAAAGAAGCAGAGGAGATTTCTGATGCACTTAGGATTATGGGTGTTAATAAGTCTTTACTGGTCTTTGAAAACAGGCGGGTTGAGAAAGATTTACGCAATAATCTTAACCGGCAGATAAATTTCGAAGCCGCAAATCTAAGCAAAACCGTAACCGCAGCTCAGGCCCAGATTGACGCAATAGAGTATATTGCTCAGGAAATAGGACTGGGGCAATTGTCAAAGCCACTACGAGATGTGGCGAGTCTAAGGCAAACCCATGACACCGCCAATCTTGCGGAAATAGGTGCAATGCTAACACCACCCATCAGCAAGTCCGGAGTAAACCACCGTTTGCGCAAAATTGTGGAGATAGCTGAAGAAATGCAGCGATATAAAAAGGAATAGGAAATTTTTTTGCCTTCGGCAAAAACCGCAAATTTTTCTGTGCAAAAGCATCGCAGAAGAAATTTACTAATTAGAAAGCAGGAGATGACTATGGTTGAGCGTTCTGTATTAATCAAATCTTTTTTGGAGCCATCATCAGTGGCACTGCTGGTACAGACGGCTAGCAAATTCAAGAGCCGTATATCTTTAGTAATAGAAGAAAAAACCGCTAACGCCAAAAGCATCATGGGTATAATTTCTCTCAATATGCAAGAAGGCCAATCCTTAAACATAGTGGCCGAAGGGGAAGACGCTGATGAAGCTGTTTTGGTCTTGGAGCGGTTCTTTATGCCATGAGTTATCGAATTTTCACCAATAACCCATTATTAGACGAGCATCTAAAAAAGCTCGACGATTTTAAGCATGAAATAGTATGGATGCGCCACCCCGCCAGCGATGTGCTTGTTGCGGTGCGTACCGCTGTGCGCAAAGGCGCAGCCTTGGCAAGCAACCTAATGTCAGGGGTGCGAAGCACCCAGAACAAACAGTTAAAACGAAGTACACCCCCAGGATTCGGACTAGTACAAAAACCCGTAGCCCACAACCCATATATAAGCGTATTGGTAACCCCAGCAAAAGACGCGATGGACTTCCAATCGATTAAGCAAATCGAAGAAGCCTTAACCATATATCGCAAAAACGCAGGACTGCGCTTTATGGCTCATAGAGATGAATCCGTTTTGCAATTTCAGCAGGCGGATATGGATTGTTTGCTTGAAGCGTTGGCGGGGATAGAGGATGAATCGTGATAAATGCGTGGTTTAAAGAAAGGAGCTGTCCTGTAAAGGGACAGACATCATGAACCCGCGGCACCAAAGAATTACATTGCTTTGGGTGACGCGGGCGTCACGATGTCTGTCTCACTAAGCATTTTTTTGAATAATTATGCACACCGTCTGTCCAACATAAAATCGTTGAGGAGCGAAGCGACGAAGCAATCCCAGAAGTTTACACATTTCGGCATTTTTGGATTGCTTCGCTCGCAATGACGGACACCTGCATAAATAGTCATGGTTTCTGCTTAACAGGACAGCCCCATTTTAAATGGAAATGTTGTAAAAAAAATGTCGCATAGATTACCGAGCAATATACACAACTCGTGGGCAATTCTCCCCCGGAACAACATCTGTATATCCATCCTTAACATCCACAGTGCCAAATCCGGCGTCTTTTAACAGTTCACAAATCGTTTCTACTGAGTACCCCCGCTGATAATGTACCTCTTCAAAGGGGCGGCCATTTGCCGGATTAAACTCTACATGGTACATATTAATCCCCGTGTCCGGGTTATAGCTATTGTTCCATACATATGAAGCCCCATCACCTTTACCGACAAAGCTCTTATCCCCAAGCAATTCCTTAAACTTATATTCGGTGTTCATATCAAAAATTAACACACCGCCAGGATTAAGGAACATTCTTATGCGTTTAAACAGCGCAGCAAGCTCTGCTTCTTTCAATATGTAGTTAAACCCATCACAGGCGCATATTATCCCGTCCACGGTGCCGTAGAGGTCCAACTCTCTCATATCCTGGCATAAAAATAGCACTCCGTTGCCCTTAGCCTGCGCCTGGGACAGCATATCCACAGATATATCCACCCCAATCATATCCCATCCCATCCCCGCCAATGGAAATGTTATATTTCCTGTGCCGCAGGCCAAATCCACGACAATATGTCCCTTGGATTCACTCAAATGCCGCTGCAGTACTCTGTCTATGTAACAGGCCCATGCATCGTAAGGTACATCTTTCATCAGCACATCATACATATATGCAAAGCCACTATAGTTAGACATACTTACCCCTCATTCCGGGCCTGCCTTTTTCTGCGAGCCAAAATGCCGCCCAGCCTGCCGCTTTCCTTGGCTGTAAGGCTTTTCCAGCCTGTGGACTTAACTTTATCCAGTAGGCCCAGTTCTTCTGCGATTTCGTATTTCATTATATCATTTTCTTGTGACATATCCGCACTCCTTTAATAAAGTTAATACCATTATGTCGCAGTTGTTCCAATTCTATACATACAAATTCAGACATAAAAGATTAAATTCTTGCATAATTAAGAAAAGATGTTATAGTTTTGCGATATATAGGATTATCTAAACGAAAGGGGGCTGTCCTGTAAAGGGGTAGCCCTTTTTTACGCGATTGTGCAATCCCTACATATAAGGTAAAATATCCTCAAATCATTCATAAAGGGGTAGATACCTATGAACCACATCAAAACCATTTTCCCAGGCAACCAAACCGAAGAAAATCACGAGCATACCGGCTGTGGCGAATGCCAAACTTCCTGCCAATCAGCTTGTAAAACCTCCTGCACAGTCGCTAATCAAGTCTGCGAGCAAAGCAAGTAATGATTCACTGTTTTACTGTAAATGGGCGCCATCTGGTACTTGATATTGCCAGCGGCGCCCTTCATGAGGTTGATGAGGTTGCGTTTGCTGCAATATCAGCAATGCAGGACAATCCTAATCATATTGCCAAAAGCCAGGAAGTTATGGCAGAAATCCATCGGCTTATTGATGCTGGTCAGCTCTTTTCCCCTTCCAGGGAAAATGAGGCTCATGCCCACATGAAAAACCGCAAACCTGTGGTCAAAGCCCTATGCCTGCATATGGCCCATGAATGCAATCTCCGGTGCCGGTATTGCTTCGCAGGACAAGGGGATTATGGCAGCGATAGGGGACTTATGTCTTTAGACACAGGGAAAAAGGCCCTGGACTTTCTGATATCCCAGTCCGGACCTCGGCGCAACCTGGAAGTAGACTTTTTTGGCGGAGAGCCCATGCTTAACTTTGATACAGTCAAGGCACTGGTGGCCTATGGCCGCACCCGTGAGAAGGAAACAGGCAAATGCTTCCGTTTTACCCTTACAACCAACGGCTCACTGCTGACGGAGGATGACCACGCATACATAAATTCCAATTTTGATAACGTGGTGCTAAGCCTGGACGGCAGACCTCAGGTCAACGACAGTATGCGCAAAATCGGGAAAAGCGGCAGTTATGACACAGTTTACCCCAGAATCAAGGCCCTAGCCGACTCACGCAACCATGAAAACTACTATGTACGAGGCACCTATACCCGTGAAAACCTAGATTTCGCCGCGGATGTGCTACATCTGGCGGACGCTGGGTTTACCCAAGTATCCATTGAGCCGGTGGTGGCACCACCCGATATGGATTACTCCCTTCGCAAAGAAGATTTACCGGCCCTTTATGCCGAATACGAAAAGCTGGCGGATGCCCTTCTAGCACGGAAAAAGGAAGGGCACCCAGTCAATTTCTTCCACTTTATAATGGACCTATCCGGCGGCCCCTGCCTAGCCAAGCGAGTCACTGGCTGCGGCGCAGGGTCGGAGTATCTGGCTGTCACCCCCAGCGGCAAGCTATTCCCATGTCATCAATTTGTTGGGGATGATAGGTTTTGCATAGGGGATTTGGATACGGGAGTAACAGGCACCCAGGTTGTGGCGGACTTTGTAGGTTGCCATGTATATACCAAGCCCGCCTGCCGGGATTGCTGGGCCAGATACTATTGCAGCGGCGGCTGTATGGCCAATGCCTACTATGCCAACGGGGATATAAGTCTACCGGATGAGATTGGTTGTGATTTGCAGCGAAAACGTATCGAATGCGCCTTGTACATGAAAACCGTAGACTAATAGAGCGGCGTCGACCAAAATGACAAAACCAGAAAAGTATAGCGATTTCAATTGAGAGTGACGGTTTTTATCACTCTCAACTAAAATGTTTTCCGAAACCATAGTAATTTCAATCCCGTCTTTTGGATTAAAATTACTATATCACAAGGGAGTTGACTAAAGTGGCAGGCCATTCCAAGTTCGCAAATATCAAGCATAAGAAAGAAAAAAACGACGCTGCTCGCGGGCGAGTCTTTACCCGCCTGGGCAGGGAAATCGCAATGGCGGTAAAACACGGCGGCGGCCCTGACCCTGACGCCAATAGCCGTCTCAGAGATGCTATATCCAAGGCCAAAGCCGAAAATATGTCCAATGACACTATCGAGCGCAGCATCAAAAAAGCCGCGGGAGATATAGGTGCCGTCAACTTCGACTCCGCAACTTACGAAGGCTACGGCCCCGGCGGTGTTGCTGTAATCGTAAAGGTCTTGACAGACAACCGTACCCGCACTGCGGCCAATGTACGCCATGCCTTCACAAAGGGGGGCGGCAGCCTCGGCACTCAAGGCTGTGTATCCTTTTCATTTTCAGAAATCGGCCAGATTTTAATCGAAGCAAACCCAGACATAAACGAGGAAGAGCTTATGCTTATGGCTCTTGATGCAGGAGCCGAGGATTTTCTTGTACAAGAAGAAGGCTATGAGATTCATACATCTGTGGCCTCTTTTTCTAACGTAAGGCAGGCAATAGAAGATGCCGGAGTACCCATGGTTTCCGCAGAAGTCACAATGCTGCCCCAGACCTGGGTTACTCTCACTACCCCGGAAGAACTCAAGCAAATGGGAAAAATGCTGGATTTACTGGACGAAGATGACGATGTCCAAGATGTATATCATAATTGGGAGGATAGCTAAATTATCAACGCAGTTGAATATAATTTCACGAAGGAGGTATAACTCAACATGAAAATCGGAGCGCAGTTGTACACGGTACGGGAGCACACCCAAACCGCCGCTGACTTTGCAGCAACGATTAAGAAGGTTGCGAACATGGGTTACAAGCGCGTACAGGTATCCGCAATAGGGCCAATACCCGCCCAGGAAGTGGCGGATATCTGCAAAACCCACGAGATTGACATTGTAATCACTCACACCAACCCGGCCCGGATTAAGGACGAAACCGAGGCTGTAATCGCAGAACACCGCATTATGGGTGCCGACTACATTGGGATAGGGGCAACTCCGGGAGGTTATGAGCGAAACAAAAATGGCGTAAGGCAGTTTATCGTCGATTTCACCCCAGCGGCACAAAAAATCAAAGATGCCGGAATGACCTTGATGTATCATAACCACGATTTCGAATTCGAAAAGTATGACAGCAAACTGATGATGGGTTATCTTGTTGAGGAATTCCCGTTACTGGGCTTTACCCTGGACACTTACTGGGTACAAGCGGGAGGAGCGGACCCATCCGCGTGGATTAAGGCCCTAGCCGGGCGCGTTGATGTTGTCCACCTAAAAGATATGGCGTGGGCCGGGGGCAAGCAGCTTATGGCGGAAGTAATGGAGGGCAACCTTAACTGGCATAGCATTTTCGATGCCTGCACCGCCGCCGGTGTACAATACGCCATGGTAGAGCAAGATGACTGCTACGGCGCAAATCCTTTTAAGTGTTTGGAAAAAAGTCTTAACAATTTGAAGGAGGCAAAAAAATGGTTCGTATAGGAATAGCAGGCTTTGGGATTATGGGCAGGGGCCATGCACGGGATATATGGGACGGCAAGGTGCCAGGCTGCGAACTTACGGCCATCTGCGATATCGACCCCACAGTACTGGAAGCAGCAAAAAAAGACCACCCTGAGCTAGCAACCTTTGATAATGCTCCTGATATGTTCAAGAGCGGCCAAATAGACGCGGTAATGGTCTCTACCCCTCACTACGACCATCCAGTCATCGGGATGCAGGCATTGGACCATAAAATCCATGTAATAGTGGAAAAACCCGCCGGGGTTTTCACCAAGGATGTACGAGAAATGAACGAAAAGGCCGCTAAAGCCGGAGTAATTTATGGAATTATGTATAACCAACGCACCAAGCCGGAGCATATCAAAATGCGGGAAATAGTCCAAAGCGGTCAGCTAGGTGAGCTTAAACGGATTTCCATTATTATCACCGACTGGTACCGTCCCCAAGCCTATTACAATACCGGCGGCTGGCGTGCCACCTGGAAAGGGGAAGGCGGGGGTGTTCTCATAAACCAATGCCCTCATAACCTGGATTTATGGCAATGGATTTGTGGTATGCCCAAGCGGATAACCGCTTTTACCCACCACGGCAAGTGGCATGATATAGAAGTAGAAGACGATGTAACCGCTTATTTCGAATATGAAAACGGCGCAACAGGCACCTTCGTAACCTGTACCGCTGACTGCCCCGGGACCAATCGTTTTGAAATACTGGGGGATAAGGGCAAGTTGGTATTCGAAAATGATGAGCTTGTGCATTACAAGCTGGAAATGAGTGAACGGGAGTTTAACAAAACCAACACGGTAATGTTTGCATCTCCCAAGGCTGAGCGCATAGTAGTAGACTGTCCGGGAGACTATCCCCAACACGCAGGGGTGATGACCGCCTTTGTAAAGGCCATCAAAGGTGAAGGCGAGCTTATAGCCCGCGGTGAGGAAGGAATACACGGGCTGACTATATCCAATGCACTGCATTTATCCGGATGGCTTGGCAAGACTGTGGAATTGCCCTTGGATGAGGATTTATTTCTTGCGGAGCTTGAGAAAAGGTTTTAAGTAGGTTGATATAGGGGCTGTCTCGTTAAGAATGCTGTAATTTCAAGGCTCGTCATCCCGGATTAAATCCGGAATCCCATTATCATTGTCGAAAGACTAAGGGAATCCCGGGGCAAGCCCGGGATGACGGGCTTTATATTACTCCTTAATGAGACAGCCCCTCTTATAATGAATGAAGAACTTCGAAAATATTACTGGGTTACGGCTAGAGAATTGGTGGAGAGATTAGTTTTTCGACGATTTCTTTCGTCAACAGCAATAAATTCTTAGTATGCTCTAAATCCTCACCGGAAGGATTTACAATCATAATTTGTTCGTTACAACACATTTTATTAAAGATTTTGCCGAAAACATTCAAGTCAACAGTTGCTCTACACCCTTCACCATGACAAAACCTTCTTTTGACGTACAGGCTACGGGTTATTAATTGTCGCATTCCGTCGTCAGCTACATATTCGTTATATTGAGAATAATAATGAAAGCTCACAGACCAGCTTTTTTCTTCCTTATTTATTCTAAGACGGCGCAATATTTGGCTTGTGAGCTGTCCCAGAATTTTGTATTTATGGGGCTTTACTTCCCATGCATTTGTCGCTATCCAGCGGGGCGGCAGGTTATTGGAGCGTAGAAATTCGATAAACATTAGACAATCTTTTAACCGCTGGCCTTCAAGAAAATCTGTAGCAATCTCTTCTGGAGTCGGTTTTTTGTTTTTTTGATTTTTTGTCTCGGACATTTTACGCTACCCCCTTTTGTATCTTGTATTTACCCCTTTGTACGGGCTTAACATCAAGCCCATCATCAAATACATATATCGCAGGGAGCTTTATCTTTCCTGACAGCCCATCCGAAATAGTTAAATGTCAGAAAGCGTTTCAATTGAGAGTGACAAAAACCATCACTCTCAATTGAAATCGCTATATTTGCACAGCTTCTGGATTGCTTCGCTTTGCTCGCAATGACAATTTACAGATTTGCTATACGATACTCTTTAACAGCTTATACCCCGCCCTGGAAGCAAATAGCGGGTTCTCCAACCCTTCGAACTCCATGCTGACATCCCCAGTATATCCATTATCCAGTAATATTTTTATGCATTGAGCAACAGGCACAACTCCGTGGCCGACTATCGTTCCTCTAAGATGATGGCCTCCTCTCGACCCAAACCACCCATCCCCCGGCGAGGGCTCGGCACCACTTTTCACAAGAAAATCCTTGGCATGTACATGGCTGGCATATGGCGTAAGCCGTGCTACTGCGGTTATAGGAGATTCATCGGCACATAGGAAATTACCGACGTCAATCAGCAATCCAAAGTTAGGATGATTCACCTTTTGCACCAAGTATTCCATTCGATAACTATCCTGCATAAACCATCCATGGTTTTCACACATGGTTTTAATTCCAAGAGATTGACCATATTCGGCTACATTACGGATATATGGGGCAATAGCGTCCACAGCCTCGATATATGAGCCCTTTTTACCTTTGAATCCCCAGGTTGCGTCGTGCCTCAGCATCTTGGCACCCAGAGTTGCCGCTATATCAAGACAGCCCTTGACTCGCGTTACTTCGTCTGCGCTGGTTCCAACTTTTGGGAACATAAATTCCGCGCCAATTGTGTAAGCGGAAATTTCAATGCCTTTCTCCTTGGCATGAGCACACATTGCCTTGGCAAAATCCAAGACATCTGTTCCCTCTAGGGGATTTAGGTCAATGAACTCGATTTGCTCATAACCTGTCTCTGCGGCATGGGTGATTGCATCCATCAAGCTCATGGAGCCATCGCTCATCAATGGGTTGTAGCTGTAGCTGCTGATTCCTATTTTCATGGTAGCCTCCTACCAGGCTAGGTGAATAGCCAGAGCCTGGATTCTGTTTTTCATTAGCATACCATATGTATCGACGGCTGTGGTGTAGGGCAACTAATCAAGCATACTTGGATGAGTTATTTATTCTTCGTTCACATAAAGCAAAACCCCAACAGAAAAAATGTTATTATCATGGCTAATATCCACATGACCGTTGTACTTCTCTACAGAATTGCGGATATTTTTTAGACCGTAGCCGTGGTTATCACTGTCCTTGCGTGTGGTAATAATTTTTTCTGCTCCGCTCTTACCCTGTGCATATTTAACTACGCCGTCAAAAGTATTTTCCACGTGGATAAAAAGGCTCTCCTTACTGTACTCTATATCTAATTTGATTACTTTATCCTCAGCCTTTGCGTTGGCTTCAATAGCATTATCCAAAAGGTTGCCAAGTATGGTAACAACATCAGCCACTTCCATATTCAAAGCCGGGGGAATAAGCAAGCGTATATCCAGTTTGATATTTTCTTGTTTAGCATCATTTAATTTATAATTGATTATGCTATCAAAGGCTGTGTTTTTTGTGTTGCTATAAACTTCCTTTTTCTCTATATCACCAAGCAAACCATCAAGATAATCTGTTGCGTCGTTTGCTTTGCCCCTTGCCGTATAATCCCTTGCTATTGCTAAGTGAAGCTTCATATCATGGCGGATGGTTTTTATGTTTTCTACAGATTCTTGCATAAGTTGGCACTGGGTAAAATAGTATTCTTTCTCTTGGGTATGCAGCGCGGCTTTTAGTTTGTCCTCGTATGCGGCGGATAGGGTATCTTGGAGGTAGAGAACAAGCACATTAATCCCAAGCACAATAATTACAAAAATCATAGCAATAACTTGAGGTAAATACATCATAGTTATTATTAATCCAATTGATGATAAACCCGAAATCACTAAAGCTGAAATCCAAAACATAGGAGGGAAAAAAGTTGAAATTTTCTTAATGTTTTTGACTTTCAGAAATAATAGTGAAATTACATATATTAATGCGCCTGTAAAAATAAAGAACAAAGCATTTTCAATTTCCAAATGTTCACGCATAGACATTTGATAGTAGCCAAATGATAAAAGTGCAAGCAATTCAATAATAATTAAAAAGAGATTGCAAGCTGCTGTTGCAGTAAATTGCCTCATGATTGAGGATTTGTAAATTGTCGTTATCAAGAAAATCGTCAAAATGCTGATTATAATGCTGATTACAGGAATGTTTATCAACAAAAAAGCAATAGCGGATGATACGAAATGTAACAGATATATAAGTATCATAACCGGTAATGTTGTTCTTCTCTTTTCAAAGAACACCCTCATAAAATTTCCAATGGCAAAAACAGCCATAATATTATAAAAAAGGTATGTTCCTGTGTAAAAATTTATCAATCACACCCTCCTCCGCTTCATTATTGCATAGTAGTTTTCCCTTATCTCATTCCTCTTACCTTGGCTGATAGGCAAAGGCGTTGTACTACCTGTCAATGATAGCTGGTTATACCTTATAGCAGATATATAATCAAAGTTGACTACATAGGAAGCATGGATAAACAGAAAATCAAATTTTCTAAGCTGCTCTTGATATACCTCTTTCAGCGAACCGTAAAACTCGTCTATCCTGCCATCGACAAAATGCAGTATCAATTTTCTGTCGCTGCTTTCTAGGTATACAATATCCTTAATCTTTACCTTGAGGGTATCACGCCCAACATTATACGAAAACTCACTTGACCAAAGCCCCGCAATATTAAGATAGGTTTTTACGGTCTTTTCCAATATATCATACTCCAAAGGCTTTATAAGAAAGTTCAATGGGCGTATTTCAAACAACTGGAAAGCATAATCCTTTTCTCTTGATATGTAGACAATGGAAACATTGTTGTTTTGATAGGCTTCGCGGATAAGCCGCCCAACTTCCACGCCGTTTATTTCATTCTTTGCAAACTCAATATCGAGGAAAATTAAATCATAGTGCGCCCCGGCTTCCATACAGCGGCACAACTCATCACCACTAAAAAAGACATCTATGTCATGCTCCACTTGCATATTATCAAAAATCTTTATCAAGGCGCATTCCAATTCTGCGCCTATTTTTGTTTCATCATCACAGACCGCAACATACACCATAGCGGGGATCCACGCTCCTTGTTTTGGGATATTTCTTGCGTTTTTCTTTGTGTTTCGGCGTTTCTATTTATATTTTATCATTTTCGATAGTCAATCTCAATATGAAATCCATATGCTTACTTACTAATTACTGCAACAGCTATGTAAGTTACTGCAAGCTACCGCAAAGAAAAAAATATCTGATATTGTTTATACATAAAAACAAAAAGGAGTGTTTGAAGCCATGAGCAAAGAGGTAAAAACGTTTTTCGGAGTGGGAGTTGGTTTTTGTCTGGCGTTCTTTTTTCTTAATGTTTTTGTGCTGGATAACGATTGGAGTATGGCAGAGACGTTGTTCCGGACGGCCATTGTCGCTGTAGTTTTTGCCCTTGTATGTGGGATACCTGCCTACATACTCGCAAAAAGAAGAAAAACAAGAAAGACGTGTAACACGACTAAAAATGAGAGGAAAGATTTTTATGCGTAAAGTTAAGCCAGTATTTATGGCGTTGGTATTAGCCCTTATTATGGCAATACCAGCGGTAGCCTTTGCACGGCAAACACCGCAAGAAATGGAGCTTACACCCATTAGGGCGTTTTTTGAGGATATAGGCGGCATTGTGGAATGGCAGGGTGGAGACAGAAGCATACACATAGCCATAGATGGCGGTACGGTAGTTTTGTTTGTAGAGCAAACCACCGCATATGTAAATGGTGTTACCGTTACATTGCAAGATGGCGTTAGTTTATGGCAAAACACATCATTTATATCTGAAGATGATTTAATGCTGCTACTTGCATCTTTTATCGAAACAATCTCCACCACCATCACTTTTTACTTAACCGAGGAAGCCAGAGATATAGTCTTATACGACTTTGACTATATGGTAAACGCTATCTTGGAAAATTCACCGTGGGACAGCGTGTTGGACAGGGCCGTGTTAGGTCAAATGGAACTTGACTTTGTTACTTACACGGCTATGTTTAGGGGTTTTATCGAAGCTATGGAGCCGATACAAATAGCAGTGTTAGATGAAGCTATATTGAGAACGCAATTCCCTATACAGGACGGGGATGATGCAAGAAGCATTGCCGCAAACTACCTTTTTGCTGCGCTGGCTTTTGAGTTTGCACCACCGCTTATGGGCATAGGGCATTTGGGGGTGCGCACATTAGATGTGTACACCGCATTACTGACAGCGAATTTACGCCAATATCACGATGAAACACATGATTCCGAAAACAACTTGTTACTTCAAATGTTTTTAGAAGCCTACACACACCCATCTGCTGTTTGGTTGTATGGAGAGGTTGACGTGGACTTGAACGCCGATGTGCGTGATGCGTTTCCTAACGTACCGGGTAATATTGTTGCGGAAATTATAGTGCCCGATGAAGTCGCGTTCCTTCGCATCAATAGCTTCCTTGCCAATCCGCTGTATGACGATTTAGTAATACTGCCGTTTTTGCAGGAAGTGCAGGATTTCAATCACTTGATTTTGGACGTGCGCAGTAACATGGGGGGCCTTACAACGTACTTTAACGAGTTTATTCTGCGGCGGCTTATTAATGAGCCTGTGGAAATTGGCACCCGTGAATTTTTCTCAGGCGGCGATTTAGCGGCCAGGCTTATGGATGCCACTGCACAAACAATGCTGTACATGGAAAGCGTTTTTTATTGGCAAAACATAGTATCTGCCGAAATTATACCTATCGGAGAATTTCATGCGGGGCATAGTATGCCGCATTTTAATCCAGGCGATTTATCAAGCCTTGACTATGTAATGCTTTCCCGTATGGAAATTACCCCTGCTTATGACAGTATAAATTTTGGTGGCAAAGTATGGCTACTTGTTGATGGTATGAGTATGTCGGCATCTGTACTGGCTACCGAAGCCATGCTTTATACAGGGCTTGCAACCGTTGTTGGCGAAAATACTTCCGGCGTAATGGGTTCTTCACATCTTTATATCGCTTTGCCAAACACAGGTATAATCTGGCGTATAGATATTGGCTACAGGACGGATGCATATGGCCGCTCCCTTGAAGTATACGGCGTTATGCCGCATGTGCGAAACCTTGATGGTATGGATGCTTTGGAGACTGTGCTGACCTTGATAGCGGGAGGAGGTGTTTAATGTGAGTAAAAAAGAAGAGTATGTTAAGGCCACAAAAAAGAAAGAGGACAGGTAGATGGAAAAAAACCAAAAGATTGTTTATAGCGCACGGCAAATGAAGAATTCTGTGCATGATGTGGCCCATAATGAGCGTTAGGAGGAAAGGTATGAAATTTGAGTACAAGAATCTAAAGATTGCAAAGGATGTAATCTTTCAGTCCAAAAACAGCACCACAATAAACATCGGTAAGGCGGAAGTTTTTGAAAATGCATTAAACCAGCTTGGTGAAGATGGGTGGGAGCTTATTCAAATAATAGACCCAAAAGGCTTTTTGGGCATAGGTGATGTAGGCTACTGTGTTTTTAAGCGGCAAGTAGGTTAAACAAAATAAGCGGAGGTTTTGCTATGAGGAAAACAAAAACAGTAATCTTGGCGTTGGTGTTAGCCATTATCGTGGCTATTCCATCTATCACAATCGCTCGTCCTTTGGACGAAGTGCCCCAAAGAACTGAAAACGACGTGGTCTATGTTCCATTACGCCAAACAGCTTATGCCCATGGTGCTATAGTTGATTGGCATGGTGAAACCCGAACGGTATACGTCACATTCGCAAATGGCGAAACATGGAGCTTTTCGGTAGATGATTTAGTAAGTGAAATAGGCGGATTTATCGAACCGCCCGGGGTTACATGGATTCCGCTGGACTTTGCCGTCCAAAGATTTGCCGCAACATTAACATATGAGGTAATCGTTACAAACTTCATGGAAAGATTTGCCATCAGAGATATTGTCGGTGCTACTTTAATGATGAGTGCCGAAATGCAACAAGCCTTTGACTTGAACATGGGGATATTGGTGCCACATGGGGACATTGAAGGTTTTGTTGTCATAGATGCCTCATATGTTCCGGGATTTCATGTTTTTGATGTAGCGGCCACCCATGTTATGGGTGAAGCGGTATATAACATAGCCGTCAATGATATGGGCGAAATTGCGGGGCTTGGCATTGATTTTATTTTTGAGCCTATGCTCCCTCCCGTAAATGCAACATACACTGCGGAAACAATCATACTGGGGGTGGGAACAGCTTGGCCCCTTGATGGCATATTAACTCTGCCGGAAAACGCCAGCGCGGACAATCCTGTTCCTGCCGTTATACTCGTGCATGGTTCTGGCGCACAAAATATGGACTTATCCCTTTTTAATAACAGGCCATTTTTTGATATTGCGGATTATCTATCTTCAAACGGCATTGCGGTTTTGCGTTATAACAAGCGTACTTTTACTCACCGCACGGCATTTGGGCAAGCCTTTGGAAGTAATGTTACTGTCTGGGAAGAATCAATTGAAGATGCACTTTTGGCGGTGGAACTATTAAGAGCAGATGAACGCATTGGGTCTGTATTTGTCGCCGGCTTTAGTTTAGGTGCGATGCTTGCGCCTCGTATAATGGAAGAAGGCAATCTTGACGGTGCAATAATGATGGGTGGTTCGCCAAGAAGATTGTACGAAATTTCATACGACCAAAATATGCAAGTAATTACAGATGCATTGAATGACTTGCCGGATTTGATTGCCGCAGGGGTTATTTCACAAGAAGAAGCAGACGCTATATTGACAGCGAACTTGGATATAATTGCAAGTGCCCTCGAAGAAGCTCGTAACATGCCAAACATGACCGAAGCGGAATTAGCAGAAGCAGTGATATTCGGTATGCCCGCAATTTATCAACTCTCTATTGTGGAATCCTTACCGCAAATATTCATGGCCCGCAACACAACACCTGTTCTGATTTTACACGGTGACAGAGATTTCCAAGTATTCACCGAGCAAGATTTTAACGTGCTTGTAAGCTATACCCAAGGCATGGCACATGTACAATCTATACTTTACAATAATGTAAACCACATGTTTATGCAGTCACAAACTTCTTATAACGACATTCGCGATTATATGCCTACCGACCGCGTATATGAACAAGTTTTGAGGGATATTTTGGCTTGGATAAACAGCATCGTAAACCAATAATCTTTACGGTACTTAAAATTAGGAGGTAATTGTATGTCACCATATTTTTGGCTTCACGCGGTTAACGGTGGATGGTTAATTATTGTAAGTCTCATTATGCTTACGGGGCGCGGTTCGTTTTTATTAGCAGGTTATAACTTAATGTCGGAAAACAAAAAGTCGCAATACGACACACCGGCTCTATGTAAGTTCATGGGTAAAATACTTATACCGATTGCCATATTGGTAATTATATCGGGCTTTGAGGCGTTACAAGTATTGTGGTTTTGGATTGTTGGGAGTGCAATTATTGTAGTACTTTTGGTGTTTTATGTTGTGAGTTTTTACGGGAATCGGTTTAAGAAAGAAGAAAACACATGAGGAAAGCAAAAACTGCAATGTCACTCGTGATTATTGCGGCAATTATCGTTGCTATAACTGCTTGCTCCAGTGAAACCAGAGTTGTCAGTTCATGGACTACATCTGGAACACTAACTCATAACAATGAAGTTGATAGTTGGTTCATTTCCATAAACAGGGTCAATGGCAACAGCATGCGAGATATAACCTTTACTTCCGAAAGCCTAACTGAGTTACACGTAGAGAACACAAATAGCAGTGGAAGTGTTGTTTTGATTATCACACAAGACGAAACCGAGCGAAGGATTGATATTTCGGATAATTTTAACGAGATATTAGACATAAGTGATGATTTTGAGCCGGGAAGTATTAGGTTGAGGTTGGAGTTTGAGAGTGCCGAGAATGTTAGAGTATCCCTTAGTTGGTAGTATATTAAATCGAAAGCAAAGGGAGGGTAGCTATGAATCTAATTATTCTGACCATACTCTCTACACTTACTTTATTAGCAATAATCATCATCATTCTTGCATCAAAGTTGGTTAGGGGAGCAAATGCAGAACAAATAGCAAAAGGCAAGCCCACAAAGTCAAGAGACGAACTGCGGTGTGAGATTAGGATTGTGCGCATTGTGATGTCTGTACTCATTCTAATCTGCGCCGTAATCGGGACAGTTATTTTAATAATTTTTTGAGGAGCGTGTCAATATGACAATCAGTTTCAAAAAAGCGGCCTAATTTTATCTACACTTGGGTTTATAGCAGCATTGGTCGCCGTAGTCGTTATTTGGGCTAGAACCGGAACGCCAATTACCGAAGATGCTATTTTTACACAACCTCTTACATGGTTTTGTATAGCAGAGACAATCACCCTTTGCCTTTTTTTGTCGCAGCGAAAGAGGGTGTCAGCAAAAAAATTAGGGGTATAGAATATGACTGAAAAAATCAATACGCCGGATAACAAGTTTGTAGTCTGTGTGTTTATTGCAGGAGTTATCTTGCTTGCTTTGCTTGTGGGCAATGCAATTGGGATTGCGGTATCGGCTTCATATTATGATATTGCAGGCTTTGGAGATTTTTATGATGCAATGGGCGGTTGGGAAGCGGTGGCAAGACTTGTGATATCTTTGGTTTTGATTGTTTATAGTGTTCAGCAAATGAAAAAACTGAAAAGATATTTATATTAGAGAAAGGGGGAGCATGATGAAATTTCTATTTGGTGTTTTGGGTGCCATCATATTTGCCGTCATAGCATGGTTGGCAATAAATGCCTTGGGGTTGGAAAGTGAATGGCTAAGGTATGCGATTGCCGGTATTTTGACTTTTGCTGGATGGACAATAGCCCAAGCGATTTACGGCAAAACAAAGAAAAAGAAATAGTATTAGAACGACGGGTAGAGCGTACCTACTAAGCATCTCATAGGCTGTCTACATTCAAACAGAGGGCTGTCACGTTAAGCAAAGACACTGAATAAATATGCAAACCGCCGTCATTGCGAGCAAAGCGAAGCAATCCAAGAATGTCGAAACCCGCAAGTTTCCTGGATTGCTTCGTCGCTTCGCTCCTCAACGCTTT
>WQVF01000018.1 GCA_009781725.1 Defluviitaleaceae bacterium | reverse complement strand
TTTAGGCGTGTTGCCACTAGATATGATAAGCTCGTCAGTCGCTTCAAAGCTTTTGTTTGCCTTGCCTGCGTTATGATTTTGTTGAAATAGCACAATGTTTTTTATTTATCGAACACTACCTAAATTGGAGGGATAGGCCATGCACAAGTTAGGTAAGAGAATTATGATTATCGGTTCAGGCGGGAGTGGTAAGAGCACTCTTGCCCGTCAGCTCGGAGAACGACTTGATTTGCCTGTTATTCATTTGGACGCGGAATTTTGGAATGCCGGGTGGATGGTGACGCCTCAAGATGAATGGGTCGAAAAGCAAAAGATGGTGTTATCGGGGGCAGAGTGGATTGCTGATGGGAATTATAGTGGTAGTATGGGGTTAAGGCTTGAGAGAGCAGACTCGGTTATACTTCTTGACTTTAATCGCTTTACTTGTTTGTGGGGTGTTACTAAAAGGCGAATTAAGAACAGAGGCACAACCCGTCCAGATATGGCTGAGGGTTGCCCTGAGCAGCTTGATTTTACGTTTTTGAAATGGATATGGCGGTTTCCAGCCAGGGAGCGGCCTAAGATAATTGAAAAATTATCAATTCACACGGATATTAATCAAATTATACTCAGGAACAGAAAAGAAGTGCGACAGTTCCTTGCAGGAGGAATCGAATGAGTGATTTAATATTGGTAAGACCCAGCTTGGAGTATTTAGCCGAAATTCAAGATTATCGGGATGAGTTTCGTATATACGACACCCATTCCCACGGTGACAGCGGGCTTTATGAATGGGAGGGGGATATCCCGACATGGGTTAAATTCTGCCGAGATATGGAAACCACTCCTATGCCTGGGTACGTAGCTGCGGATACTTTTATGCTACTGAGGGAGGGTGAGTCTCGTATCTTGGGCATGATAAACTTGCGCCACGCTCTTCAGGAAGGATATCTTGCAGAACATGGAGGGCATATAGGTTATGGCGTGCGACCGATGGAACGGCGAAAAGGTTATGCTACCGCTATGCTTAAATTATGCTTGGAAGAAGCCCGGCTTATCGGGCTTGATAAGGTGTTGATATGTTGCGATTTGGACAATGTTGGTAGCCGTGGTGCTATCAAGGCCTGCGGTGGAGAATTCGAACGGTTGGCCATAACCGGTTGTGAGGTGGATGAGCGGTACTGGATTAACCTTAATGGCGAACCGGAGCCGTTTCAAAAATCAACGGCGGTTGATGGGGAGGTCGACCACCTTGCGGTGTTTTACGGCGAGCGGGAAGAGGAGGAGCGGCTTTCTTCCCGGCATGGGTTGGTGGAATATCTTACGACAATGCGATACGTAGAGAAATATCTTACACCCAGTGCCCGGGTTATAGAAATCGGTGCAGGAACCGGGCGGTATAGTCGTACATTGGCGGATATGGGTTATACAGTAGAGGCGGTAGAGCTTGTAGCATCCAATATAGAAACCTTCCGCAGCTTAGTAGCACCGGAGCAGGATATAAATATAACCCAAGGCAATGCACTGGATTTATCAAGCTTCAATGATAACTCCTTTGATATTACCCTGCTGCTGGGGCCGCTATATCATCTTTATACAGATGAGGATAAGCAACGTGCTATTTCCGAGGCATTGCGGGTGACAAAACCCGGTGGTGTGGTGTTTACGGCGTATTGTCAAAGTGACCCATCCATTACCATAACAGGTTTTGGGCAAAACCGGTTTGATGTTAAGGATTTTGTGCAGCAGGGACTAATACATCCTGTGACTTTTGCCGCGGCTTCACGGCCTGAGCTTGTTTTCGAGGTTGTGCGAAAAGTGGATGTTGATAGGATTATGACCGCCTTTGATGTGGAACGGCTCCACTATGTGGGTACGGATATGTTTACATTGTGGATAAAGGATGGGGTTGGGGAAATGGACGATGAAACCTATGCACTTTATCTGCGGTATCATTTTTCTATATGCGAAAGGTCTGATATGGTGGGGGCGAGTCACCATACCCTGGATATTTTTCGCAAGAGCCCTGAGGCATAATATATTTTTCGAGCCTGCTGCCCAACCGGCTTAGTACCTCGTTTGCTATTGTGTCGGCCTTTTCTGCTATGTCGCAGGCTGTAATTTCTTCTTCCCCTGAGTTGCCTATAATGACCGCGATATCCCCTTGTTTTACAGAGGGGGTATTTGTTATATCAATAATCGTTTGGTCCATACATATATGACTGATTATTTTTGCTTTCTTGCCATTAATCAATATATGTCCTTTGCCGCATGATAAACTCCTGGGAACGCCGTCGGCATAGCCTATTGCCAATGCTGCAATTTCCATATCTTTTTCTACTTTAAAAGAGAGTCCATAGCCTGCAATATCTCCGGCCTTAAGCTTGATTACTGCGCTTACCCTTGTTTTTATAGATAAAACAGGGCGAAGATTTGTGTCGTAGTTTTTTGTGTCATCTTTACGGCTTAACATTCCAAAGAGTGCAATGCCGACTCTGGCGTAATCATAAGCCAGCTCAGGATAATTGAATACACCATAGCTGCTTATAATATGTTTTGTGGGAATGGTCAGACCCTGGGCTTCTATGATAGAAATAACATTATTGAATTTTTTTATTTGTAGCTGTGTCATCTCCTTTTCAGGCTGCTCATTACTATCGGAATTGCCTAAGTGGGTATAAATACCGCAAATTTCGAGGTTTTCACATTTGAAAATGTTGATAATGTTAGTAGTGTTTTCTGCTCGTTCTCCCAGTCGGTGCATACCGGTATCAATCATAATATGGACTTTAATCTTCTCATTATAGCCATTTAGAATGGTAGCGTAGGAATAGTCGATAACAGTCTGCATCAAGCTATATTTTATGAGCATATGAAAATGCATGGGATGGGTATATCCTAAAATCAAGACTTCGCCTTTTATGCCATGAAGACGCAGGTTTACACCTTCCTGCACCGATGCAACGCAGAAGGCGTTTATACCGCAAGTGTTTAACTCTTTTGCAATGTGTAATGCGCCATGGCCATAGGCGTCGGCTTTGATTGCAGGCATAAGCCGGCACGTATCCGGTAAACGGTGCTGCAGTACATTTACATTGTGGCGTAAATTCTCCATATTAAGCTCAATCCAAGCTCTGCCTGCAGGAAATGCTGATGCCATCATGCATTTACCGCCTGCTCAATTGCAGTATCTATGATTTGTTCATAGGTTACGCCTATTGCATCAAACATCCTTGCATATCGGCTATGAGGAGTAAAGCCTGGAATTGTGTTTACTTCGTTAAAGTATATTTCTCCTGATGGGGTCAGGAACATATCTACTCTTGCGAAGCCGGAGCAATCCAAAGCAGAGTAAATTTTCTTGGTGATATCTATAATTTCCTGGGTTTTGTCCGATGAAATACGTGCCGGGACATGAATTTCCGTTGCCTCCAGAGTATATTTTTGCTTGTAATCGAAAAAATCCCCGGTGAGCTCGATTTCATCCAGTGCCCCTACCATGGGGTTGTCGTTGCCGAGAATAGCACAGCCGATTTCTACGCCTTGGATATTTTCCTGAATAATGACGTTATCGTCATGTCTGAACGCCAGCTCTAGTGCTGCCGGCAGTTCACTTTGGCATGTGACTTTGGTGATGCCAAAGGATGAGCCTGCTCGTACTGGTTTGACAAATAGGGGGTACCCAAGTTTGTCAATTTCTGTAGCATCGACTCTGCTGCCAATGCCCACAACAATGGATTGTGCTACTTTGATTTTGGAAAGGGATACGATTTTATGAGCACGATTCTTATCCATGCACAGGGCGGATGAAAGGGTTTTGCAGCCGACAATAGGGATGCCTGCAAGTTCCAACAGACCTTGGAACGTTCCGTCTTCGCCGTTTTTTCCGTGGAGAATCGGCATTGCGGCGTCAAGCTTTACCTCGCTATATGTGCCGGATAAAATGCCCTGGGTTTTACGGCAGGGGGAGATAATGGCCCGGATGCAATACGTGGGGTTATTCCAGGAATCGTTTTTGATTTTTTCAGGGGAGCCTTTAAAGTGCAGCCATTTTCCCGAAGGTGTAATGCCTAGCATTATTACCTCATATTTTGAGTTATCCATATGTGTGATTACACTATAGGCTGACTCAAGGGAAACATCATATTCCGGTGAGGCTCCCCCAAAGATCACTGCGATTTTTAGCTTGTCCATATATTTGCTCCTGTCATAGTTTGTTGCTTAAATGGTACAGGCTAATTTTTAAGTTTTTGGTGTTGGAAATCAAAGATTAGGTAAAGATTTTATTTTCTCGAAACAAAGACGTGGCATCCCATCCAGCGTAGTATCATGTTCTCAAAGGGGAACTCCTGTGTATCAGGAGCAGGCATTTCACTATAGATTTTTATGGACTGGTTTTCACTAAAGCCTGTTATCTTGCACTTAGCTTGCCATTGCAAGGCATCTCGCAGTAGATTTTTGTCGAAGGGAGAATCCTCTGAGAGAGACTTATATAGCAGGTCAATCCATTTCTTTGTGTTCTTACTGCTGTGGTCATCAACTAGGCTCATGTTATAAACAGCATGTCCTCCAGGCTTTAGGATACGTTGGGCTTCTTTGAATCCTGCCATCATTTTATCTTGCATACTTTCGAATCCAGTGTTTGAGAAAACCATGTCTATTGAGTTGTCACAAATCGGGATATTTGCACAATCGCAGGCAAGGAAGACATAGTCTACATAAGGGTTTCGCATTTCTTCTGTGAAGAAGCGTCGATTCCATGCAAGGATTCTATGACTTAAATCTGTAAGGACAACCGTACAGGGCCAGTTTATCCGCTCCAAGATATATTTGATACCGTTTCCAGTGCCGCAGGCCAGGTCTAGTATAGTGGCGGGGCGGAGTTTTTCTATCTCTCGCCACATAATTTCCTTGAAAGAGATATCACCTTCCATATACCTTGGAAGGCCAGGGTGGGTAGCCTCTTTAAGGTAATGCTCGTAATTTCTTAAATATAAGGACCACAGCTCACCATCTACTTCTCGGGAGTTAAAGTAAATTACGCCGTCATCAATGTTGAACCTGTGATTATTGCCGCATTCGTAGTATTGCCTTCCGCTGACGCCTTGGACTTTTAGGGACATGCCATCGTTGCATTCCGGACAGACAAGAAACTTGTTCATTCTTATCAGCTCCCGCTCGATGCTATTAAGCTGGTCTACGAACACCTCGTTTGAGTCCAAGATTTCATTGATGGTTACTCGGCACATCCACGAAAGTGCCAGTAAGATGTCTACATCCGGCAGGGTTTGGCCTGTTTCCCATTTGGATACTGCTTGTGGAGTTACATTGAGTTTTTCAGCAAATACAGCTTGGGAATACCCCAACTTGCCTCGCATGGAGGAAATTCTTTTTCCTGCTTCGATTTTGTTAATCATTTTTGTCATCCTTTCGGTTTATATTGAGGCAAGTCTAATCGGGATTATATTATAATCCAACATAACGGAGGTTGAAGTACAGTGAAAAATATCAACCACCAATTGATAGTAATACAGCTTGACATATATGTTACTATTTTCTTGGATTTTATTGTTATTATGGAGGATTGGCAATGGAAGCCATTTCAGTAAAATGCCCTGGATGCGGAGCTTCTGCTTCTGTCAATACCGGTGCCCATCATATTGGACAATGCAAATGCCCTTATTGCGGTATATTGTTTTTGCTGACTTCTCCAGGTGCAGATATGCATAAGAGAGAAGTAAAGGTCACTTTTAATAAAGTCAAGACCACCCATAGCTCACCCGCCGATGGTGACGGAGGGGTACATATAAGATTTAGACTTATTCTCTTTATTTGTTTTGTTGTGGTTACGGCTGTGATGGCTTTTTTTGCGATTAGAATTCTGATTGGATCCTTTGATAGGCCTGAGACAGAAGAGTATGAATATTATCCTGTTAGCGAGGTGGTTATATATGAATAACTCAACTCTAAGGTTGGATGGGCATAGGATTTTGATTACAGGCGTAAGCCGCCCTCTGGGGATTGGCGCAACTTTGGCCAAGAGGCTGGCGGAAGCAGGAGCAGAAGTCGCTGTTCATGGATATTCGGATTATGACCTTACGACTAATCATTTATCTGCAATGCCAAAAGGCACTGAAGCCGTTGCTCAGCAGCTAAAGGATGCAGGCTTAAAAGTTACGGCTCTTACGCCCTCGGACTTAGGGGTGCCGGGCAACGCAGAAAAGGTCATCAAAGAAGGAGCCCAGAAAATTGGCAACTGGACCCCCGAGCATATTGACCCGATTTTACATGTAAACATCCGGGCTTCTATGATGATGATTCAGTCATTTGTGGCACAGGTGGATATAACTCGGAGCAATGCAATTACCCTGTTTACCAGCGGCCAATACCTGAGCCCAATGGTCAGTGAAATGGCATACTGTGTATCCAAGGAAGCGATAATTTGCTTATGCCGCCAAGGGGCGCGCTTGCTTGGAGATAAAAATATCCGGGTCAACTGCGTAAATCCTGGGCCTAATGATACCGGTTATTGTTTTGGGGAAGCATATGGCGAGGTAGCAAAAAAATTCCCTGCGGGACGATGGGGCACACCTAATGATACTGCGGACTTGGTGCTGTTTCTTCATAGTGATTATGGCAAGTGGATTACTGGGCAGATTATTGCCAGTGATGGCGGGGTTCGCGAGAGTTGGTAGCAATATATTTTTATGATAATGAGGTTTACCTATCTCAGAAAAAATCCATTAACAGCTCTCCAAGATATAGCGAATCAATTCGAAATCAGTCCAGCCTGTCGCCGAAAAAGCGTTGATGCGTCCGCTATTTTCGGCTCGGTCTGGACGGTTTCTCATTTAATTCGCTATAGTTACTGTTCTGGTTTCGCTGTCCCAGACTACTTGCAAGTTAAGGGCATAAGCTACAGCCCGTACCGGTACGAACTCTACACCGTCGATTATTTGAGGCTGGATATCCAAGGTATATACCCCAAGTGCCTTGAATAATTCCTGCGCCGGTGCCATGGCATGGTTATTAACGATACGCGGGGGTATGTTAAATGCAATTGCATCTCCTTCGTGGATAATTTGAATCTGGGAGCGGCGCAGTGCTTGGGCTCGGGCTTCATCCCTTCTTTCCATTTCTGCAAAGCCAAAATCCAGCAATGTAATGCTGTCGCTGTATCGTCGATCGTTGTTGGGTGCATTCATTACAACGGCGATAATGCGCCGTCCATCCCGATATGCGGTAGCGGCAAGGCACCAGCCTGCTTCCCGGGTGGTGCCGGTTCTAAATCCATCGGCACCGGCATATGGGCGTACTGTCAGGAGTTGATTGGTATTATTTCGGCGTACCCCTCCGAAATTTACATAGCTGGCCCCGGTAATATGTAAGATATCGGGATATCTGTAGATAAACTCACGCACAAGTACAGCAATGGAATATACATTGGTGTAATGAGCAATGGCACCGTGTGCATTGGTAAACTGGGAAAACATCCCGATTGCTGCAGCACTTTCGTTCATACGAACAGCAAAGGCTGCTTCTGTACCGGAGATATACTCCCCAAGGGCAACACAGGCACCATTGGATGAGGGTAGCAATGCCAAATGTAGCAGCATATCTACGGTATGGTATGACCCCACAGCAAGGGGAAATGGCGCACCTTGCATGTTTGTGTCGCTGGATATTCTGGCGGCGTTGGTGCTGATTGGGATAAGGGTATCCAAAGACAGATTTCCTGCTTCGATTTCTTCGAATACAACAAAGGCTGTCATAGCTTTGGTCATACTTGCGGGCACCCTGGGGGTGTGAATATCCCGCTGGAATAGAATTTCTCCTGTTTCAAAGTCCATCACGATGGCGGCTTGGGCTGCGATATCAATTGCATGCACTGATACAGGGTTCGCAGCCATTGCAAACAATAAAGCTAACAACAATACTGTAAAACATTTCATCGCTTTTTTCATTTTCTCCTCCTAAAGCACTCCTACACACTCATTCTCTCTCATTACTATATAGGCGTTCTATTTAAAAAGGAGCAAGCTCATTTTCAAGTAGAACGCCTATATGATAAACTGGAGTCGACGAAAGTAGCCAGATTAGTGACGGAGACTCTCTGTTTGACAACTATATGAAAAAAATAAAGAAATTATTCACTGGAAGAACAATGCTAATCATAGACGGTAGCAAACAACATAATTTGTTACAAAAATGTAATAAAAACAACTAATAATGTAACCATTTGGATTTGACTCTAATACACTCCTGCACTAAAATAGTCTAAAATATATACATACTATGGAGCGATTAGCATGAAGCAGAAGCTTGCTGGTCGCAGGACTCCAAAATGCCAAGTAGCTCGCGTTTTTTTGCTATTTGCTGTTTTGGTTGTTGCTGTGGCTTTTGTTGTAATTATCGCAGACTACACAGCTCATTACGAAGATTACATTATAGATTATCAATACCTACCTGCACAGGAGTACTTGGACGATTATAGCGAGTACAATCCTGGATACGAACAATACAACAACATCCAAAATGAATACGATGCATATAATGGCGGCTACATAGGGTATGCTCCTGAGTATACCGGTGCTAGCTCTGACAACACACATCTATACATAGAAAACACACCCACATACATGGGACAAATTAGCATAACTGTAGGCGAAGATTATAGTACAGATGTTTGGCCTTCGCATGTTGAATACGAGGCTAACGTTGTAATTTGCTATGATGTTACCGTACAGTTAGAGCTTATGTGGGTTGATTATGCTGCCACTATTGATGTAAATCTGCCTTATGGGTGGACTTATACCATCAACCACGGGGTGGCTAATAGAGTAATGCCCATCGAAATTTGCCCTGATGGAGATATCATTAATGAAACTGTTATAGCAATACCATATGCAAATATACAAATAATCCCTGAGATATTACCCACTCCAGTTGGGTTTAGGCCATTTATTTTTGGCGCGGATTGGGTTGTTGATGTGTTTTCCAATCCAGTTGGGTTTAATGGCCTTTTTCAAGCTATTGCCGATGCGCCAACCAATGCACTGCCTGGCAATGATTTTATTATTGCGGTAAACGCCGATATTGATATGACGCAAAACATAGTGATCAACGGCGCACGCAGGATTATACTAGCCTCTTATGGCACTAATCTTGCAACTAATACCGGCGGTATTAGGCGTACTTTAACCAACGAAACTACAGCCCGGCACTTTACCGTTTCCGCAGGCTCTACCCTTACACTTAGCAATATTATTCTTTGTGGTGTAGACAGGTACAGCGAAGGCGGAGGTATAACAGTTACCGGCCTTGGCAGCAATTTGGTTCTCGAGCACAATACAATTATCCAAGAAAACCGGGTCTTTGGTGCTACATCAGGTGGCGGAGCTGGGATTACTGTAGAAAATTCCGCTGTATTTACAATGAATGGCGGCCTCATCAGATATGGCAGGACAACTGGAACCAACCATGCAGGTGGTGTTGGAATAAGAGGCGGTACGGCCGCAAACAATTCACGCTTTATTATGAATGGGGGAGAGATCTCTCACAACATAGCCATGGGCGGCACAGGCGTATATCATGGTACCGGTCCGCATGTCGGCTCTGGTATCGGCGGTGGCGTTACGGTAAATGGTGCAAATGCGCGTTTTGATATGTGGGGGGGGTACATACTCCATAATCTAAGTTCCAGCCGGATGAGCGGTGGTGTAGATATACGCGGGGGCGGCAGGTTTTACATGCATTATGGGACAATTGCGTACAATGTAAGTTCGTCGATATTTGTCGGTGGTACTGGCGGCGGCGGTGGCGTAGCTGTTCTTAACAATGACTCTGTATTTACTATGAATGGCGGCTATATACGCAATAATATTGCCTGGGGTCAAGGTGGCGGCATTCGTATTAGGCAGGGTACCGTTAATATGCATGGCGGTGTTGTGCACAACAACTTCGCAGGATGGCGCGGCGGCGGCGGCGTTGCCAATACAAGAGTTGGCACAGAAAACATGCCGACATTCAACTTTTACGGCGGTATAATAAGAGATAACCGCGCGGCAAATGTAAACAGGCATTTGCATCCTACTCCCATTGAGCCAACTATCTTCCCACACGGCGGCGGTGTGCAGGTAGACACCGGGCATTTTAATGTACGCGGAGCAGACCCAAAGTTTATTATCGATAACCACACAACACATAATGGCGGCGGTATTAACTGGGCGGTTGGCACAATGACCATAGACCCAGCAGTTACCACCTTGCACGTCACCGGCAACTCTGCGGGTATAAATGGCGGCGGCATATATTTGGGCGGCCATGGCTTTTTAATGCGTGAAGGTTTTTATGTAAATGATAACTCTGCCAGGCAGTTTGGCGGCGGTATCTTCTTGCGCGGCGGCAACTTTAACATGACTGGCGGCGAGGTTAATAATAATGGTCAGCTTGCTGATGGTATTTTCACAGCAGCTAATAACGTGGATTATGTGTGGGCTCCCAACTCTGTTGAAACCCAGAGGGGTGGCGGTGTTCATGTATCCGGCGGTAATTTTATTATGGCCAACGGGTCAATTGAAGATAACAATTCCCTGATTAGTGGCGGCGGTGTGTATCTAACCGGTGGTGGTTTTACTATGCATATGGGTGATATTAACGGTAATACAACCCAGGGTACTGCCCTGGCTCAAGGGGGAGGCGGTGTTTTTGTAACTGGTGGCAACTTTACTATGGTAGGCCCTGCGGTAAAAAACATTAATAATAATACAGCCTTAAATGGCGGTGGTATATATGTAGCTGGCGGTGACTTTACCATAGGCCCTGGTGGTAATGTAAACAACAATAATACCCCAATCACCGGCACATCTCGTGGTGTTGGCGTGTTTATGGGCGGCGGCACTGTACACATGACCGGAGGCAACATAAACGGCAACACAGCTAACACAACTCCCAGCTATGGCGGTGGTGTACACCTGGCTGGCGGGACATTTAATCTGTCAAACGGCAATATTGGTGGGTTGGCAACAGCCGGCAACTCTGCTACAGATGGCGGCGGAGTATATATATATAACGGCACGCTATCAATGACCGGCGGAAGCATTCAAAACAATGAAGCCAGCCGTCATGGCGGTGGTGTGCATATCTCAGGCACAACCAGTACCTTTACTATGAATGGCGGCATTGTTGGAGACACAAGCCAAACAAACGGCAATACTGCCCAACACGGTGGCGGGGTGTGGCTAGGTTCCGGCGCGCACTTTAATATGCAAAGCGGCACAATAAGATACAATACTGCGCTAACAGGTGCCATAATTCCTTCATCGCAAGGTACAGGCGGCGGGGTATATCTCACAGGTAGCGGAACGATATTTAACATGACCGGCGGCACAATCCGCGATAATGTAGCCCAAGCAACCCAACCGGGGCGCGGCGGCGGCGGTGTGGATGTGCGCAATAGTGCGGTTTTTAATATGTGCCAGCAAAACCCACCAACGGGCACTCTGACACCAATCCTTATATACCGTAACTATTCCCATAATACAGGGGGCGGCGTAAATATAAACAATGCCGTAACAAATATGTGGCGCGGCACAATTAGCTATAACAGTACCGAAAACACAACCGTCCTGGGAAATGGCGGCGGCGTAAGCGTGTCCGGGCGGGATGG
The DNA here is from genome assembly GCA_009781725.1 of Defluviitaleaceae bacterium. GTDB lineage: Bacteria > Bacillota > Clostridia > Lachnospirales > WQUN01 > WRAN01. Next base: position 40,138 of record WQVF01000018.1, on the reverse strand, counting down.
CTACTTTATTCTTAATAACGGAAATATAACAAACAACGTAGGCCGTATAGGTGGCGGAATATTCCTATATAGAGCCAATGCAATTATGTATGGTGGTGTAATAAGCGGCAATGCCAGCCGTAACCAACCAGGCGGCGGTGTTGGCATATACAGTGCTGAGAATGCAGGATATGGGCTCATCAACGCACAATCAACTTTCACAATGCATGGCGGAATAATAGAAAATAACGGCTCGCAAACCCATCCGCGAAATGGCACTTTGGATCAAACCACATATGGCGGCGGCGTGGCGTTGGGTCGCGGATTCGCTTTTGTTAACATGTATGGCGGGATTATCCGCAATAACCAAGCAACAAACGGCGGCGGCGGGGCGGCAATCATATTTAGTGCCCCATTTGTAGGCGGCTCGCAATTTACAATGAACCCTTCAAGTGCTTCGACACATGCAACAGCCGACCCAGTAATCTACGGCAACACTGCCCCAAGAGGCGGCGGCGCATTTGTGGTAGGTGCGGAGCCAAGGTCAACATCACCTATACAAGGCCAGCAATCCACGTTTGTTATGAATGGCGGCACAATTGGCGGCGACCCTACCCTACTCGCAAATGGGAATCCAATCAAGCCAAATACTGCCCTGTGTGGCGGTGGTGTATATGTAAACAGTGGTGGATTATTCTCAATGCCAAGCACATCCACCGGTAGAGTACAGGGCAATATTGCTACCGGTACTAGCCCCGGATATGGGGGAGGCGGTATATTTATCGGCCCGCTTACCACACCGGGTATAGGCGGCGGTGCCAATGTAAACACCTCTGAAGCAAACCTGGGCAGCGGCAGTCAAATCATAGATAACACCGCACTAACCCCTGGCAGCGGCACAGTTGACGGCGGCGGCGGCGGTATTTATGTAACCCAAAATAGCAGGCTCAATGCCACTGGTACACATATTCTTAGAAACAGTGCGCCCTACGGAATGGGCGGCGGCATCTTTACAGAATGGCACGAGTATGACGAGCCTCTCACTTTTGTCCCACCGGCATTTACCGGAAATAACGTTACCTACAGTAATCTGACACTAAGCAACGTAACCTTTAACAATAATAGCGCAAGCAGCTTACACTGGTCTCCCAGCAATGCAACGTCAGCCATACCAGCAACGGCTTTTGCCACAACGAGTCAACCTGCAATCGTTGTTGCGCCGCATCGTCATCCACTAAACAACTATGATATAAATTATCATTTCGTGGGATCTGAGCGGTTCGAATTTATTAAAACAGATCAGCAGCTATATAGCACCCCTCCGGTTATAAATCCGGTTGAAGGTGCGCAGTTTATACTGTTTCGTACCAATGTTCCAACTGTGCAAGCAACATTAGGCACCGGGTCAGATGGGCTTGTTACTATTAACCCTTCAACTAATTTACCAAATACCCCATGGGTCGCGGTACAATTTGCAACGGGTAACTATGTAGCAACTAGCACAACATCTTCATATATTGCGTTTGATATGGATCCAAGATTCACATACCAGCTGGTGGAGTTAGTGCCGCCACTCGTGTTTCAAGCACCATTAGGACAGTGGCGTGTCACATATAACATGGTTGCCGCGGCTGGGGTCAATCCCTTTGAGGTAGTGAGTATTGGCGGACAATTTATGCCGCTCGCTATTAACTCATTGGCACCGCAGCTTAATGCGACTACACATCCAAACCTTCCACGGCGGCATAGCCTTTGGTATATAGGTAACATGCTTCAATTTGAACTGCCAATGTCCGGTGGCAGCGGTGCAATGGTATTTGTAATAGCGGGCGGTGTAAGTATCGCCATTGCTTTGATTGCGATGGTAGGGATTATGGTCAAAGGTAAGAAGTATAGCACCCTATTGCGAATTTTCAACAAAAAATAGTGTCAAAAATACGTCTAGAGACGTGAATCAGCTCCATAATCATCAAACGTTCGTGGGCTTTCTCGCTAATTAAACCGATATAGCCCACCTTTCTGCCATTCTTTTAAACAGAGCTTGTATTTGAATTGATTCGCTAGGGCGAGGATGTTTATCTTTTGGCTTTTGTGGATAGTCCGATTCTTTTTCGCGCGGATTATGAATGATTCTTTTTGATTTAGTAAGCATTCGTAGTAGATGTTTGCGTCATTGCCCCTGTCAACGCTCGGATATTTTCTTTCTTGAATCCATTTATATGGATTTTTTTTTGTATTAAGGGTATATTTAACAAAAGAGTAATATCCCCATACACACAGCCTATATTTCCCGTACATTTAATTAAACCAATTCCAAAATCATTTTACAGGAGGCAATACATGGGCACATTAGGACTAGACACAGAGCGAGGCTTATTCCTCGGTATCGACTTCGGCACAACCAACTCAGTTGTAAGTATTTATAATTTTGGGCAAGGGGAGGCTCAGACCATCCCTATAGACGGCAGCAATATCTTCCCCACTGCCATTCAATTTGAATCAGACCCTGAGGATGAGGATAAACTCTCTCGGATATTTGGAGTACAGGCCAAGGAAGCCGCGATAATTTATCCTCTTTCCACAGTACTTTCCATTAAACGCTATCTAGGCAGCGATGCCCAACTTACCGTTAACGTAGATGACAAAGAATACCGTTTCACCCCTGAGCAAATTGCCGGAGAAATCCTGGGGCATCTCAAGGAAAAAGCAGATGAATACGCCCAGGAGGAGCTTGGTATTACCGGAGAATTTTCCGGTTGTGTAATTACAGTCCCTGCCAACTCTACAGACAAACAGAAAAAAATGACCAAGGAAGCGGCAATTCTTGCAGGCTTTGACCCAGAGAGCATCTATCTGCGCCTAGAACCTGCCGCCGCGGCAATTTCCTATGCAGTCAACGAAGTCACGGATAAAAAAATCCTTGTTTATGACTTCGGCGGCGGTACCTTTGACGCCTGCGTCCTGCAAATAAAAGTAGAGGAAGCCGGGGAGCCTGCTATTTCAATAGTAAGCACCTATGGCGACAATAACCTGGGCGGCAATGATATTGATAAAATCATAATGGACATGGTCTATGAGGAATTCAAAAAGCTCACCAACGAGGAAATCGACCTCTTTGATGAAAATATCGATGACGGTGTCTCCAAACGGCAGAAAAAGGTCGCATTGGTGCGCTTGCAGCAAGCTGCAAATCAGGCCAAGGAACGGCTCAGCCAAACCAAGGCCACAAAAATTACCTTGGCCCCTATAATCCAAGAGCCAAGGATAATAAACATCAGCATGGAAATCACCAGGGAGCAATTCCTGACTCATAAGCGGATTAACTCACTAGGTGACAGCCCCGCTGTTTTTGAAAAATTCGAAGGTAAAAGTGTTTCTGATTTAATCGAAGAGACTTTAGCCTGTGTCACCCACTGCCTGGAGGCAGGCGGCCTAACCGAAACCGACATTGACGAAGTATTTTTGGTGGGAGGTAGTTCTTCTATATTATATGTAGGAGAAAAAATTGCCGAGCGTTTCGGTAAAGAGCCATTCAAGTCCCGTATTAGCCCTGCCCTGAGCATATCCCAAGGAGCGGCACATTACTGCAATATGATTATGATGCCAACAGTCCGTGGCCCGGTAGTTCATGAAAAGACAATCCATCCATTGGGCTTAGAAATCGCAGGCCGCCGCTTTATGGAAATCGTGTCCGCCGGCCAGGATATCCCCAAAGATGGCCTTACCATAGACGCCGCCGAGCCTCTAATCACCAATTTTGACAATGTATCCAGTATGGCCATTGTAGTATACGAAAACACCATGCCCAAGACATCGGACAAGCCCTTGCACGTAAGCCAGGAAGGCATGAAACGCCTTGCGGGCACCTCCCTTAGAGGAATCCCTCAAGGTGTAAAAGGTCAGGAGAAGGTCAAGGTAATCTTCCATGTTGGACAGGATAATATGCTTAAGGTAACAGCCCGAAGCCTATCTACTGATGGGGTAGTCACAGAGCTTTCTGTGGATGAATTGTATTGATGAGTTTTGTCATTTATGGTAAAGCCGCTCCCATAGAGGTTGATTTGCTTGTGCTATTTGTGTTAGAACAGTGGTAAGAGGGGATTTTATGGATACGCTCTGGCAAGGATGGATGACTTTACAGGCTTCGATGGAAGAGGCTTTGCATAAGAACACGGCTCACTATTTTTCCTGTATAAAAAAAACTGCCTGGAATCGACTTGCCCTGGACGCCCTGACCCTTGCCCGACTTGGGCAGAAGGACGAGGGCATTTACAGCCATTTGCAATATCTAATGGCTACCTACCGGGAGGTTGTAACAAGCTTCGAAGCCGGAGAAAACAACTCGGACTTGGTCGGGGGGCTTTGTGATATTCTTAACTCCCGGCAAAGGCAATTCGAAGATGTGGCAACGGAATCCGCAAATCCTATTGCAAAGGAAAAGCAGGCCATCATAGAACGAGCTTTGCTGCACACCGCCACCCAAATCGAAGCCTTTGAACAGGAATATAATCCCACCGAGCCCTTACTGGAATCTATAATCGAATATATCCTCCCTCCGCTGGATGCCCTCTACCAAGAAAATCTTACCCGCTGCTTAGCGGGTATAGATGATTTGCATAACCGCAAATCCGCCGCTTTTTTTACGGACCTTCTCGAGCGGGAATGGGAGGTCCTTGGGCTTATTATTCAGGTGCAGGTGAAAGCCATAGAATCGGTAGGCTTTGATACGGAGAACACGGCTCCCGTATTGTCAAAATTACGAGAAGCCTATCAACAAACCGGTCCAGTGGTAAGCGGCTTTAGGAAGCTGATGCAAAATACAACCCCTGCTCTGCCGCAGCCAGCGGGTTTTACCGAGGAAATTTTAACTACTCCACCGATTGTAGAGATAGATACAACTCCAATGTTAACCGCCCTTGAACAAGAGGCGGATATTTTGCTTGGTAAAATACGCTGTAAAGAATTGGTGTCCGCTCAGTCCTTGCACCAATTGGCAGAATCCGAAATAGAGCTATCCGAGGATGTAATCTCCACTTTTGAGACAACACAGTTTTGGCTGGCATCCAGCCCCAAGTCCCCCGAGTCAAGGGAAAAGGAAATTTTATCCGGCATTACCGAAACCATAACGATTAAGATAGACAGCTTAAGAGAGAGTTTGGAGCAGTTTAAATCAAATTGCCAAGGCATCTTGCCTACTGAGCTACCTGTCCATGAATCAAAAGATGCAGCAAGCCAGATGTTAATGGCTTGGATTGCCGCCCCTCCTGCCGAGGACTCAATAGAGGCATTCTTATACAAATGCATGGAGCTGGACGCATTCACTGCCTATTCTGATAAACTGACAATGCATATCACCGCTATATCAGCCAAGCTGGATAAGTCCATTCTTCGCTACAGAAAAGAAAATCTACTATACGAAATCAGTACCTATGAAGAAATTTTATACTACAGCGTATCCCGCCTTAGGGAATCAGAGCTACCCCAGATACAGATTGCCGTAGATATATTGGATGAGACCTTCAACGCCCTGGAGAACATAATCGGAGAGGCAGAGATAACTACAATACGCCCAGAGCCTCACCAGCCCTTTAACGGTAAAGAACACGAAGTCCTTACCGCTGAGGAGCAGGAGGGCTTTGCCAAAGGGGAAATCATAAAAACAATGGTCAGCGGTTATAAGGCAGGTGACCAGGTAATACTTCGAGCCAATGTAGTGGCAGCGAGGTAGTGTAAACATCCGCAAAGCGGATTTTACACATCCGAATAAAAGTGCCGACGTAGGAGTCATAAATTTATGCATTGGAAAACATATAGAGACCTGCCCCCCGAAAAAAAGCATGATGAAACTTATTACATCATTGGCCTGGATATAGGTAATGAGTCCACAGGCATTGCATTTTATAATTTAAACGAAAATGCCCCCGAGGTCATAGACTTAAGCGGTGGTTATGGCAAACCCTCTATTCCCACGGTAATACAGTACATTCCCGAGACCAAGGAATGGGTCTTTGGGGAATATGCAATATTAAACCAAGGGGCAGGAACAGAAATTACTCTCTCCAACCTGCTTTCGTCCCTGGGACATCGGGAGTACTATGAGGTTGACGGTAAAACAATCCGGCATACAAGTATTTTAGCCCTGTTTATAAAAGAAGTTATCGGGAATGTCCGGAATATTAACCCCAAGGCGGAAATTGTAGGGATAATAGCCGCTATACCGGACAGGTTAAGCAATGAGGCTCAGCTTGAGCTAAGACAGGCGTTTCAACTGGCGGGATATGAAAAGGAGCTGCTTGCTCTGGTCCCGAGCCGGGAATGTGTACTCGCCCATCATTATCGCAACTGCCACCCGGCAGAGGGAAAGGTGCTGCTGCTGGATTATGGCAGCAGTTGTGTCCGCTCCGGCGTATACGAGCTCCGCAATGATGGCGTAACGGCACTCTCAAATATTTTCAATGATGAAATCGGCACCGGCAATCTTTTAGATGATGTAAATGTATTTTTCCGGGAGCTCTTTGGAGGAGAAACCACCTCTGGCTTTGAGCAGCAATTATCCGCATTTACCTACCAGCACAAAGATTTGCTATTCCAAAAGAATATCCGAACAAAGCCCGTAAAGCTGTATTATAACTTTGTATATCCCCCATTCCAGCAGACAGTTACCCATAACTATGTACAACAGCTTGTAGCACCCTACTCCCAAAATTTTGACCGCCTAATATCAGACGCACTTGGGAAAAATACAACAGAACGGCGAATTGCCCCCCGAGATATTGATGCAGTGCTGTGCATAGGGGGGGGCTTTGAAATGTTATGGGCCCGGGAGGCGGTGGAGGATGTTTTTGCTCTTTCCCAAATTCATATGTATAAAAATCCCAAGCTGGTAACAGCGGAAGGAGCGGCCCAAACGGCGGCACGGATACTAGGCGTTGCCACAGGCCAATCCTACATGGTAGAGGATGACCACCAGCTACTAGGTGATATAGGGATAAAATCCGGAGATGCATTTTTGCCCCTGGCCCTAGGGGAATCCTACTGGTGGCAGGTTCATGAGCCTAAGTTGGTGCTGGTAAACGGCAAAGTCAGCGGTGAACTAGAGCTCTTCATCACCCAAAGAATGAAAGAAGGCCACGAAATCACCCTAGCCTCACCCCTTTTATCCGGTTTGCCACCTCGCCCCAAGGGAACTACCCGACTAAAATTCGGCGTGGAGTTTATATCCAACAAGCGTATGAAAATCAAGGTATCGGACTTAGGATTCGGGGAGTTGTTTCCTAGGAGTGAGTATCAAGAGGAATTTGTTGTAAATATAGCATAAGGCCTCTTCGGAAAAAGGGATAAACAAGCTGAACTTCAAGCTTGTTTTCCCTATTTCTGAAGAGGTCTATAGAAATCAGGTGTAAAAATGAACTGGGAAACCTACCGTGAAGAAATCACAAAAATGGGCAATCTACCCGAGGACTGGTATGTCCTAGGCATAGACCTAGGCACAACCAACTCCGTAATATCCTATTGGGACAACGCAAACAGCCGTCCGGAAGCCATTGATATTTCCAACGGATTCGGCAAAATCCCCCTGCCCTCGGTAGTACAATACCGCCCCGAGGACGACCATGATGAATGGGTAATCGGGGAGGAAGCCTTTCGCTCCATGAAAATCTACCCGGAGACTACCATCCGGTCCATTAAGCGGAAAATGGGTACCAATGAAACCGTAAAGCTAGGTAACAAGGAATATCTCCCGGAAGAAGTCTCCGCAAAAATCTTGCAGGAGCTAGTTAGCCACGCCCAAAGTCTAAACCCTAAGGCGGAAATCGCTGGGCTTGTGGTATCTGTGCCATACGATTTCGACGACGCGGCACAAAAGGCTACTCATCGGGCCTGTGAAATAGCAGGGCTTAAGGATAAACTAATCTGCCTAATAAAGGAACCCAATGCGGCAGCCCTGGCCTATAATTTCCGCCAGCAGTTAATGGAGGACGAACGGATTTGTGTTTTCGACTTTGGCGGTGGCACATTGGATATTACTCTTTTTCATATAACCGACAGGGATGAGAATCGCATCAAGCTACAAGTAATAAGCCAAGGAGGGGAAGCCCATCACGGAGGCGATGATATAGACGACACCTTAGTAGAATTTTGCGGCGGTTTAATAGAAGCCAAAACCGGGCATTCCCCGTCCGAGCTGGCCATAGAAAACCAAGTTGAGCTCAGTCTCCGCGCCAGGGAGGCCAAAGAGCGACTCTCTGGCGTCAAGTCCTTCCGGATACCCTTCACTTTCTGCATTCCGCCATTCGTGGAGCAAATAACTAGGGATGACTTTCATACTCTTATCAATCCTTTCATAGATAAAACCCGCAAACTGGTGCTTAAGGCATTACGTGAGACCTACACCGGCAGTCTTACCCCGGATGATATAGATAGGGTGCTGCTGGAAGGGGGCTCCTCCCAAATGCCATGGGTGCGAGAAATGCTTTTAGATATTTTTAGCGATGAGAACAAAATTTATTCATCGGAACGGCCTGCATTGGATATTTCTTTGGGTGCCACATACTATGCCGCGATGAAAATGGGCTTGCTGGCAAGCCCTGATGTGGAATCGGATAAAATAACAGACCCCGCTCCTAGTACAGTGGCAAGCAAATTATCCGTAGAGTTCGAAGTAACGGTAAGTCATGATATAGGCTTGGAGCTAGATACCGGTACAAAGAAAAGCTTCTTCCCAATGATAAGAAGAGGTACCCCTTTCGCTCTGGCAAAGAAAAGCCATGTCTTTACCCTAAGTGGAAAAACCGCTGACGAAATGACCGGTCTGGACCTTAAGCTGTTGGAGCGTATAAACGCCAACGACCCCTACGAAGCGTGTAAGCCAATAGGTGAAGTTGCAATCACCGGCTTGCCTGTTCGCCCCAGCGGGAAAACCAAACTACGGGTGACCCTGATGGTAGAAGAAGAAGGGGGACTTGTGCGGGGGCAGGTGGAGGATATGGGATTTGGAGCGGAGTATCCGGCTAGTGGGTATAAGGAGACTTTCGACCCTGATAGATTTAAGAAGACAATTATATAATACTAACAGGAGGAAAATATGCCATATTTAGGAATCGACCTAGGCACCACCAACTCAGCGGCAATAATCTACAACGACAAGATAGACAGCTTGGAGACAGTAAAAGTAGATGGTACAGACGAAATACTGCCAAGCGTGGTCTGTTACCACGACGAAGGAGTAATTGTAGGTGCCGAGGCTAAGGCTGGGGCAATTATCTACCCGGAAAGCACAATAATTTCTGTAAAGCGGCTAATGGGAGACGGGGAAAAACTTAATATCAATGGGATGGAAAAATCCCCGGAGGATGTATCCGCAGAGATTCTTCGCAAGCTTAAGCAAGCTGCCGAAGCTCAAGCGGAGGAGCGGTTCGATGAAGTGGTAATCACCCATCCCGCTTATTTTAACGACCGACAAATATACGCAACCAAACAAGCGGGACTTTTAGCCGGATTTAAGAATGTATACTTGCTATCCGAGCCCCTGGCCGCTGCCATCGAATATGGCTACCGCCAAAGTTATGCCCAGACATTGCTGGTATACGATTTAGGCGGCGGCACCTTCGACGCCTGTGTACTGCGAGTAGACACAGATGAAAACGGTCAAGAGACCTTCCAAGAATTATCCGATGTAGGAGATATGAACCTTGGCGGTGATGACTTCGATGCGGAGCTGGTGCGCTGGATGAAGCAGACTTTCATAGAGCAAACCGGGGTTGATTTGGACTCCTTAGAAATCGCCGAGCGTAAACGGGTTATGCAAAAGCTAAAGCAAGAAGCTGAGCAAACCAAGAAAAAATTATCTGGCACCAATAAGGTAGCCGTGCGTATAAATCCGCTGGTCATAGTAGAGGGCGTTCCCAAGAATCTCAACGCGGAAATTACCCGGGAAGAGTTCGAGGCGATGATTCGCAAATATGTAGACCGTAGCCGGGATATTATTGAAGAGGCTCTGAAACGGGCAGGGAAGCACACCGATGAAATCTCAAAAGTAGTGTTAGTAGGAGGTTCAACTCTTATACCCATGGTGCGTCGTATGGTTGCTGGTTACCTTAAAGAGCCATATCGTGCAACTGACCCTGCTAAATCCGTGGCAATGGGAGCAAGTATTTACAATTACCTGATTCATTTGCCGGATAGGCAAGTACGTGTGGGCCAGATTACCCGCCAAGTATTTGGCACAGAGGCCGTCACCAATATCGCCACAATGGAGCGTCAGGCTATTCCTATAATCCCAATGGGCAGTCCAATCCCCAGTCGTATTTCCGACAGCAATTTTGCGTCTATGTCCGGCGCAGACCGTGTAAATGTAGATGTTTTCCAATGGGAGCAGGGGCAGGAAGAGTTCCGAAAATACGTGGGCACCGTTGCCCTTACCGGCCTGACGGGAGTAACCCAACTGGAAATTACCTATGCCATAGACGAAAACAATATCTTTGAAGTATATGTAAAAGACCTAGCCACAGGCCGGTCCGAGCGTGCGGAGATAGACCGTACCAACACGGCAGCCCCGCCACCAAAGACAACAGGTAGCAGCGAAAAGGTAAATGTAGTTTTCCTGATAGATACAACGGGCTCCATGGACACATATATCACAGGTGTAAAAGACCGGGCTGTGGAATTTTCCAATATACTAGCCTCCAAAGGAGCAGGGTATAAGCTAGGGCTAATCGGTTTTGGTGACTTAGGCGAAAACGAAAAACCCAGCGTATACAATTTTACAGACGATGTACCAAAGTTCCAAAAGCAAGTAAAAAATATCCCAAGAACCTACGGCGGAGATATTCCAGAATCCTCTCTGGATGCGTTGGAAACAGGGGTAGAGTTGCTAAAATCCCACAGAGACGAAGGCGGCCGCAATATCTTTATCCTAATAACAGACGCACCGCCCCATGTGCCGACGGTAGCAGGACGCTCAGTGCCGGATGTATGCCGGCTGCTGGAGGAATGGCGGGTTACGACATATGTGGTGGCCAGGAAGGACCGGGAAAGCATTGATGCATATGATCCACTTACCAAGCCTAACGGAAAGTTTTATGATTTGAATGACAAATTCTTTGATATCTTGGATAATATTGCGATGAGTATTGCGGAGCTTATACGGTTGTAGTGTAACTACACATTACTGTAAAGCGCAATGTATGTGACATAAAGCCTATCCAGAAATGGATGGGCTTTTATTGCACTGCACAGATGTTTCCAATAATGTAATCAAACTCATAGCATCATAGGAGGGTAAGAGCATGAAGCGTGATTTGCAAGCTTTAGATGAAAGTCGGATGGATTAGGCCTAAATCATAATCTTACGGAGTATGGAATACAACACCCTGCGTCTGCCGATTTTGGCTGGCGTGGGGTGTTTTGCTATGTTAAAATATGTTCCACATATTGGCGGAGGTGATTGCATGTCCAATTTTACATATATTGATTTATTCGCTGGGATTGGCGGCTTCCATCAAGCGGCAAAGGCACTAGGCGGAAGATGCGTCTTTGCATCTGAGATAGATTCAGAAGCTAAACGTGCATATACCGCAAATTATGGCATTGAGCCCCATGGAGACATAACGAAAATTCATGCCAGGGATATCCCGGCTCATGATATTTTATTTGCGGGCTTTCCTTGTCAGCCCTTTTCAATTATTGGGAACAGACAGGGCTTTGATGATATCCGTGGTACGTTATTTTTTGATATTGCTCGTATACTAAGAGCTAAGGCACCAGAAATGTTCATACTTGAAAATGTGAAACAGCTTAGCCGGCACGATAACGGAAAGACATTACAAACGATTCTTACAACTCTGCATGATATTGGATATACAGTATATTGGGATGTTCTCAATGCATTGGATTTTGGATTGCCTCAAAAAAGAGAGCGAACGATTATTGTGGGCTTTCGTGACATGGTGGATTTTGCTTTCCCAACAGAAAAGACAGGGTGGGACCTATCCATGCTACTTGAGTCTGACACAGATGTAGATGAAAAACACTTCGCGTCTGAAAGAATCATCCAAAAACGGAAGTCAAGGCACATTAGTGCACACAATCCAGCAATTTGGCATGAAAACAAGAGCGGAAATATTTGCTCCTATCCTTACTCTTGTGCGCTACGAGCCGGGGCGTCTTATAATTATCTGTTAGTTAATGGAGTGAGACGTCTGACACCACGGGAAATGCTTAGATTACAGGGGTTTCCCGATACCTTCAAAATAGTATGTAATGACAGTCAAACCAGAAAACAGGCCGGAAACGCCGTTCCGGTAAATATGATTAAAGCAGTACTAAAGGAGGTGCTGTATGCAGCGACCCAGGCTGAGAGACAACAGAAACGCACGGCGGTTTGAGATTTATCCCATTAGACAGGTGCCAGATGACATTATAGTTAATATAGGAAAATGGATAACATACAGATGTGCTGTGGGGCAGGCAGATATCGACGGTGAAGATTGGGGCGATATTTTTGCGAATGCAATCGGAGGAGAACATCTTAGCGCACCCTTAGGGCTTGCGGATGTTGTCTTTGAAGGGATGGCATGGAGTGTCAAATCGGTCAAAATGCCATTCCCACATATAACAAAACGAGTTCGTATTATATCCGGCCGTTGTAGTCCAAATTATTCATATGGGATTACAGACCCACTGGCAGATATAGACGCAACTGGTGCTGCGGTTTTGGGCATTTATAACGAAAGAATCAGCATTGCTAAAGAAAGATATGAACCCCTGCGTACAAGTATATTGATTAGGAACATGGATAGATTGGAATTTGCGATTTACGAATATGATACTGTACGTTATTCTCCTCGGGATTATGAATGGCGAATAAACCGAAATGGTAATTTGCAAGGGTATGAAAAGGCAACAGACAGACACGCCTTCACTTGGCAACCTCATGGTAGTCAATTCACTGTAATGCACGATGTTCCGGAATCAGCACAAAACTTCAAAGTTGACCGACCAGCAGTGCTTGATTTTGATGATACGATGGACTTAATAGGATTTACACCAGACTGGGTGACAATTCTTTAAGTTACTCCACACTCTTCAAAGCCCCAACCATATCAATCCCCATCAATTTCCGATAAGTCAAAGCATTAACCATAAGCGCAAACAACACCGAAATCCCACTAGCTAGTAAAAAGCTAGTGGGATTAATTATATGGGGGAATTTGAGCATATCGATTTCCACGGTGGTGAGGATAAAGCTATTGAGGAAGACGCCTCCTATCAGCCCTAATGCAATCCCCATTAAAGTCACCACCATATTTTCCCTGTATAAGTACATGGCAGTCTCAATATCTTGAAACCCTAGGACTTTGATTGTTGCCAATTCACGCATACGTTCCAAGATATTGATTTCTGTCAGGTTGAAGAGGACTATCAAGGCCAGAATGCAAGCTGCAATCATCAACACTATGGTCACAATACCCAGGGCATCGGTTTGTTCTCGCAGATTGTCTCGCATCCAGGCGGTGTTGGATATGCCCATTACGGAGGAGTGCTGGCGTATAATTGGCAAGTCTATGTCGCCTATTATGAATAGGCCATTTGGGCGAAAGCTTTCCTGCTCAAATATGGATAAAAACAGCTCTTGGGGCATGTAGATAAAATGGAGTAGGTAATTTTCTGCTATTCCCACGGTTTGCACATTGTGAGATTGGCCATCCCCTAGAGTTATGGTGAATTCGTCACCTGTACGGATATCCATTTCTCTTGCTAGCTTTTCTGTGACTAGCACTCCCTCGTTGCTTTGGGATTCCAAATATACAAAGTCGGTTAGGTGAGACATATCCTCTGGGACAATAATTGAGGCGGGAAAACCGCCGGCTTGTGTGTGGGCGTCGGCGGTCATACTTCGGATAAACAAAGCTTTTGGGGTCGGTCCATCATTACGGGATTCCATTGTCAGGACAAGGAGCTCTGCCTGGTCAGCATAGGATAATTCCCTTGTAATTATATGGGCATCGTATCGGATTATTTCTTCGAATTGCAACCGGGCTACGCTACCTATGGAATCCCCAAGGCCGAAGGCAGTCACCAGCAGTGCCGTGCAGCCTGCCACTCCGGCCAAGGTCATAAAGAACCGGCCTTTGTATCGGAAGATATTTCTTGAGGTGACTTTGCTTATAAAGCTAAGCCGGTTCCAAAGTGGCGGGATTTTTTCTATTAGAACACGCTTCCCTGGGGTTGGAGCTTTGGGGCGCATTAGGCTGGCGGATTCTTCTTGTACTGCTTTTAGACAGACGAAAAAAACCGCAGCAGTAACGGACAGCACCGCAGAAAAAATGGAAATAGCCGCAACTCCCCATGGGATAGGGTGATTTGAATGAGGCATATTGTACAAATGGCCGTATGCATCAAAAATAATCCTAGGCACGATATTGGTGCCTAGGATTGTCCCGAGTATCCCCCCTGATAAGCCGGAAATCACAGCGTATAGCAGATATTTCATAAAAATGGTCCCGGATTTATAGCCAAGGGCTTTGTAGATTCCAATTTGGCCGCGCTGTTCTTCGACCATACGGGTCATGGTGGTGAGACTCACTAGTACCGCTACTAGGAAAAATACTATGGGGAATACATATCCTACCTGTTGCAGCCGCTGAGTATCTTGGAAATAGGACTCGAAGGCAATACCGTTTTGTCTGGTGAAAACAAAGCCGCCAATAGCTTCGGCAAGCACCGCCTCAAGTTGTTGCCGCCATTCTTGGGCTGCGGCATTGTAGACGTCGGAGACTTGGTGGAGGTCACGGGAGCCTTCCATTATTACATATATATCCGTGTAAATTGGGACAGGGTATACATAGGCGAAAAATCGTATTGTCCCGTCCCCGAGAGTGGTATTGCCACGGGCTCCGGTGAGATAAAGGGGGGATTCCACAAGGCCGACGACTAAATAATCATCAGCCATATCGCCAATAGAAAACCCTCCCTCCCTGAGAAATCGCCTTTCTACAGCAATTTCATAAGGAGTGGCTGGGAGGCGGCCTTCTAATAAGGTTGGGATGTTGATTGCCTCGGGCAGGGTCGGGAGGCTATAAGTTCGCATGGTACGCTGTGTGTCTCCTACATAAATATATATGTCTGTGATATTGGTGGGCATAGCGGAATATACAATCTCAAGATTGCGGATTACCTCGACGTCCTCGGGAGAAAAGCCTATAGGATGGCGTAGTTGTAGGTCATATAGGTTGGCACGGCGATAAGCCGCGTCCGCCGCGTCCCGCATATGGATGGCTGTGGCGTGAATGCCGACAACAACGAAAGCTCCGAGTAAAGATATCAGCATTAGGGAGATGAAGCGGCTCTTTGTGGCAGAGATTTCCCGGTTTATGTCTTTCCAGAAAGGGTTCATAGGTGCCTCCAGCAACTTTACCACTCTATTTCCGAAACAGGTTTGGGATTGGGATTGTCCCTCACGGACTCTACTTTGCCGCTTTTGATTTTAACGATACGGTCGGCCATTGGGGTTATTGCGGAGTTGTGAGTGATTACAACAACGGTCATGCCGTCCTTGCTAGCATCTTGAAGTAGTCTGAGAATGCCTTTGCCCGTTTCGTAGTCAAGTGCTCCTGTGGGCTCATCGCAGAGTAGCAATTTTGGTTTTTTGGCCAAAGCCCGGGCTATCGCAACCCGCTGCTGTTCTCCCCCGGATAGTTGAGACGGGAAGTTATTGATACGGTCTTCTAGGCCTACCTGGGTCAAGATAGTAGTTGGGTCACTTGCCTGGCTGCGGATATGGGAGGCCAGTTCTACATTTTCTAATGCGGTGAGGTTTTGTATTAGATTATAGAATTGAAAAATAAAGCCGATATCGTCTCGGCGATAGGCTGTGCGCTGGCGGCGGCTTAGGCTAGTGATGTCCCGGCCACCTACAGTTACAATACCGGAAGTGGCCATATCCATCCCACCAAGGATATTGAGTACTGTTGATTTACCTGCGCCGGATGGTCCTATTATTACGCTGAGCTTACCTTCATCCAGCTCAAAATTGATGCCGTCTATTGCTCGTAGATTTATGTCTCCTTGCTTGTAATCCCGTGTTACATTTTCAACCTCACATAGCTCATTGGCCAACTCCAATACGGTACCAGGCTTCTCCTCTGCGGAAGGCGGGGGAGAAGCCCGTTTTGATTTTGCATTCACCCATTATGAGCCAGACTTTTCAGACATACAATATTATATGTCGTATAATATTGCACACATCAAAAAAGCATTGTAAGGAGAAGCTATGGCAATTCAAGCTACAGGTATATTATTAGAAGGCTGTGTACTTTCTCTTCTTTCTGAGGAAGACGCATATGCTTACAATCTTACTCAGCAGGTAAAGGATGCATTACAGGTCTCGGAGTCCACCCTGTATCCTGTTATGCGCCGTTTACAAAACGCCGGTTGCCTTACCACATATGACATCCCCCATAGTGGCCGCAACCGGCGATATTATCAGATTACAGAAAAAGGCCATGGAAGGTTATTGGAATGCACGGGGAAATGGCGGGATTTTGTACAGAGGATTAATGGATTTTTGGTAAAAAAACCAGAATGAGAAGCAAGTACGCGTGGAGCTCGCGCCCGCAGATACGGTTTGTATATTTTTAATATGGAGGAGAAATATGACTAAGAATGAGTTTCTGTCCGAGCTATCCCATAAGCTGCGGGCATTGCCCGAAAGCGAACAGCGGGATGCACTGGAATACTACGAGGGCTATATCTCAGACGCCCACGACGAAGCTGACGCGATAGCCAAACTAGGCAGCCCCGGTGAGGTTGTTGCTACGATTTTATCAAATTATGTATCTCAAAGGCCTAATACCTACGAACCCGCAGGCTCACACTCCCCCAGAGAGAGACGAGGCGGGCTTAAGACTGCCCATATTGCCTTGCTTGCGATTTTTGCGGTGCCGGTAGGAATCCCCCTTGCGGCTACGGCATTTGGATTAATTGTGGGTTTATTTGCCATTATTTTTTCCGTGGTTGTTACGGGTATTGCGTTACTCATTGCCGGGGTAATGACTTTGATTTCCGCCCCTGCAGCGTTTTTCAACGATTTTTGGTTTGGGGTTTTCTCTGCGGGGATTGGCTTTGCAGCTTTGGGCCTTGGTATTTTATTCTTCAAGGGAAGCGTCATGTTGTTGAGAGGGTTCCCTGCGATTTCCAGACTTATAAGAAGAAGGCGGGATACAACTGAGAGCTATACACCCAGCCCTCTCACCCCCACAATTGATCCTCAATATGCCAACTCCATGCCACCATCCGCTCAAGAAACCCATGATGGCGACTTTGCGGTAGTCTCTACCCGCAGGCGCATTCGTCCTATTCGTATTGCCGTATTGTTGGTTCTCCTAGGTGCAAGCCTGTTTGGTATCGCCTGGCTCAACGGCGCAAGAGGCGGGGCTGTATTTTGGGAGGATGGGCGTCTTCGTGTGGTGTCCTCTGGCAGAGGGGGCCGTAGCTTGGAGGCATTGGATATTCCTACAGAAAACGGGCTAGAATTTCACTCGGTAAATATCAGTGCAACCACTGCCAATGTAACAATTCTGCCTACCTCTACTCAACCTGCTGTATACTCAGGCACCTCCAACGTGGATATTCGTATCACAGATGGTATTCTCACCATCAACCAACGGACCTCGGGGACCAGTATCTATAATTTGATGAATATAGATTTTTCTCCAAGAAGCGGCAGGGAAATTAGGCTGTACTTGCCCACATATTTTCTTGTTGATGGTGGCGATATCCAAGTGCGTACTACCTCGGGGCGAATCCGTGTAGAGGGAGGATTCTCCAATCTCACAGCCCAATCTACCAGCGGCCGCATCCAGGTCCGAGACAATAATCATACTGCGGAAAATCTTAGCTTACGTACCACATCCGGCAGTATATCTGTGGAAAACATCCGTCATTTGAATGAACTTCATGCCCAAGCCACCAGTGGGCGTATTAGCGTCAGCAATATCCAAAGCGAAATGGATACGGTTAATCTACACACCACATCAGGAAGGATTTCTGCAGAGCGCATCCCTCATGCAGACAGGTTTTATGTCAGGGCAACCAGTGGCGGTATTAGCTTAGAAAGCATCGGCTGGACGCAAATGGAGGCCCGGTCTGTCAGCGGGCGGATAAATATCAGCCGGGGTAATATAGATGTGGACGGTCAGGTGTCAAATACTATTGTTTCCGCAACGTCGGGAAGTGTGACGGTGGAGGTCAATAATAATCAAGATGATTTTAGGTTAAATTTATCCTCAACATCCGGCAGAATGCAAGTAAACGGAAATAATCTTGGCAACCGCGGGCAAGTCGGGTCAGGGTCAGGAGAAAATCTTATGGATGTACGGACTACCAGTGGGCGAGTTAATGTGAATTTTCGGTAAAAACGGAAACACCCCAAGGTGGCAAATCGACTATTTCGCCGGTGTGATAAATTTCCTGCTTGCGGCTTGCGCCGGAGTAGTTCATATAGAAATGAGTGGGGCGGCCGTTAACATCCAGGCCGCTTTTTATTATTATCGGAAATTGGGCCTGTTGTATTTTTGTCCACAGCCCTGCCTCTTCCAGTAAACTTTTAAGCAGAATTTTGAGTGCATCTTTTTCCATATGGCAGCCGATATAAACGGCGGTTTTATTTTTTGTGACGGCGGCGTATTGTCCCCATGCTGGATGGTCATAGGTTACTAATGCTTCGGCAGTGGTTGGGCGAAGCATTTCCATCCAGTGGGAGGCGAAGCGGGGTTCCTTAAAGAGATTACTTTTCAATGCCACATCCACAGGCTTGGTAAACAGGTCATATTCCACCCCAAAGCACCCTGGGGTTGGCTGTATGGTGTGGCGTACCTGTAAAAATTCATTAGAAAAGCCGCTTCTGTATCCGGCAATCAAATATCCGCCATTGTTGGCATAAGTTTCTAAGGCTTCCAATAAGCTATCCGGCGCAGAGTAAAGGGCAGGTACCACCAGCATTTTATATTGAGAAAACCGCGCCACATCCTCGGGAAAAATAATATCTATTTCGATATTCATTTCAAACAGCGCATCGTGGAACCACCGCAAAACATCGTTATACTCAAAAGACCGGTCTGGAAAGTGGAAAATCTTTATACCGTTTAAGCTCTCATTACTAACCAAGATGGCAACATCGTTCTTTTTTCTGATAGGGCCAAGGGCTGCGATTTCTTTTCCTATATTGCAAGCCTCACGATAGATGGCATTGGGCTCAAGGTCATGACTTAGCACGCCTTTCCAATATGTTTCCTGGGAATGGTGTATGCTATGCCAATGCCAATACATAACCCCGCAAGCACCGCTTGCCAGATGACTGTATGCCTGTAATCTAAGCTGCCCGGGATATGGCAGCCACTCGATTAGGCCTTGGGCTTCGGTTTCTAGTACCAGGTAATTGCTCTCTTTGAGGCCGTAGGCAGTAGCACCGCAAAAAGCGATTTCAGTGCCGGTGAGCTTGCTTTGGGAGGGGTGGTAGATATCACTGCCTGTGAGGCTGATTGCGTTGGCAGCATGTTTATGATTGACATCAGGCTGCAAGCCAAAGGAATGGTCCCGCCACTCGTAGTCGAAGTTATGGGTGATAAATTGGTCTTTTCGCAGATATTCCTTGACGATTTTGCTCTGCCATGTGAGGAATTCCGTTACCAGATTGCGGCGGAATTTTTCAAACTCGGCACGGAAACTGCCGTTGACGGCACCTGTTACATCAGGGACATTTTCCCACGCATCCACCCGGTTACTCCAATAGTTGAAACCAAATGCCTCGTTCATTTTGTCAATTTGGCCGAAGGTTTCTCGTAAATGGCGTACAAACATACGCTGCACATTGGGGCCGCAAGTACCGTAATGCTTGGTTTCGTTGTCCAGCTGTACCCCGATTACGTTAGGATAATGCAAGCTTGCCTCCATCAGCTTACGGATAACACGCTGGGCATAGAATAGGTAGATGGGGCTTGTAATATCCATGTTTTGACGTCGGCCGTATTTTTCCCGGCCTTGACCTGTGTCGGCTATGATTTCAGGATGTTTTGCCGCCATCCACGGTGGGATTGCGTAAGTCGGGGTGCCGATGATGACATCCAGGCCCTCCCGTGCGGCGGCTTCGATTACTTGGGTCACATGGGTAAAATCGAAAATGCCCTCTGAGGGTTCATGGCTGGACCAAGTAGACTCGGCTATGCGGATTACATTCATCCCGGCAGCTTTTATCATTGCCATGTCTTTTTCCAGGCGGTTGTAGGGCAGATATTCGGTATAGTAGGCTACTCCGTATAGTAGTTTATCCATAGGTGGGCTCCTTAAACTCTTGGCCATTGTTTAATGACGGGGTGATAGGAAAAGGAGTATGTTCTATTTCCTTTTCGAACTCAACAACAATAACGGCAACACCTGCAATGGAGTCGGGGGTAGCCAGATTTTTCAAAAAAATTCGCCAGTCCCTTTGCTCAAAGGCGATAGGCTTCCCGCCATCCAAATAGTGTACACTCTTTACTCTGGATGTAAACCCGCCGAGGATTATCTCCCCGTCATTTGGCCAAATCCAATTCCATACATACAAGTTATGGCCTTTTTTGCTGGTACTACAGACTCCGTTGCAGAATCGATATTTTACTCGCTCTAGCTTTCCGTATGTGGCATCACCGTTTTTTGCCAGCCACTGGCCTACTGTTTTCAATGGCTCTATCGCCTCTTCCGGTACGCTGCCGTCTGGGGCTGGGCCAATGTTGAGCAGTAGGTTGCCTCCATCGGCAGAGACGGTGCTTAGCATTTTGATTATCCGCTGGGCGTTGTAGCTATAGGGTATGGCTTTGGCTGAATCAACATAGCCCCAGCTTATCCCGTTAAATGTCATACATGCCTCCCAGTCCCGTTTGGCTTCGGCGGTGAGATGCCCTTCCGGGGTGCCAAAGTCTTCTGGGAGGTGACAACGGTCATTGATTATTATATGGGGCTGAATGGCTCGGAGTCGTTGGTTCATCTCAAGGGAGTTCCAACCTTCGTGATGCTCCATCGGGCAGGGGACGTCATACCATAGGATGTCGATTTTGCCATAATTGGTAAGCAGTTCTTCATTGATGGCATATAAATAATCCTGGAAGCGTTTGCGCGCGGCACTGTCGTAAGCGGCCCGTCCACCGTCAGGATGATGCCAGTCCATCAAGGATGAATAAAAGCCTATTCCAAGACCATGAGTGCGACATGCATCTACATATTCTTTTACGATGTCACGTTTGGGGCCGTAGTTTACGCTGTTGTACAAATTGGCTTTAGAATCCCACAAGCTAAACCCGTCATGATGTCGGGTAGTCAGCACCATGTATTTCATACCTGACTCTTTGGCCAGGGCGGCCCATGCATTGGCGGAGCCTTCCTTTACTGTGAACCTATCCGCCAGTTTTTCATATTCCTCAATAGGCCAATTTTCGAAAGCCATTGCCCACTCATTGCGGCCTAAGCTGCTATAAAGTCCTATGTGGACAAACATGCCGAAGCGAGCTTCCCGCCACCAGGCTATTCTCTGGTCACGGGTTGAGTCAAGCTGCTCTAAGTACTCAGGTTTGCTGAGAATTTTCATAGGTTACCTCCATATTCTTTGCAAGCATTTACATACGCAATTACATTTTCCCAGGGGACGTCCGGCTCAACAAGATGGGTTGGGGAGATAAACAGCCCTTTGCCCCCATTTGAGATATCAAGATTACGAAAAACGGAGGCACGCATTTGCTCTGGGGTACCTTTCGGGAAGGTCGTTTGTGTGCCCAATGTGCCGCAGAAGCTGAGCTTGGAGCTGTATTCCTTATAAATTTCCTCAAAGTCCATACACTCTGGTTGAATAGGATGCAATACATCAATCCCTATTTCGATGAGATGAGGGATAAATGGGTCAATCATCCCACAAGAATGATAGAAAATTATGACTTCCGGGTTGATGGCCCGTGCGGCGGAAATTACTTTGCCCAACCGGGGCTTAAGCCATGTTGTGTACATATCCATGGACATCATAGGGGTATGTTGCATCCCGATATCGTCTCCTAGGTATAGGATGTCCACCCCGGCTGCGATGTACATCTGGGCGCGAGTAATTGCGATTTCTGTGATGGTATTAAACAGTTTTTCCGCGAAAGGGCTTTCGTCTATCATATCAGAGAACAGCTCTTCCATGCTGCGGATAGCCCAGGCTGTCTCCCATATGGTCATTTGCATATAACCTACAGAGGCAAAGCCCTGGGTGTGGAGACGCGATACGCTTTCACGAATTTCATCGGCTTCGGATTCATCATAGGAAGGGAAGGGGTATTCATCCAGTATGGCAGCACTGTCGGCATCTTTTAGTGGATGATGCATCCTGGTCATATGAAGAGCAGCGGCAGAACCTGGTTCGTGGGCTACGCCCCACATGTCGATATAGGTGCCAGGCTTTAGCTGATAAGGAAATTTCCGTTCCTTTACTATAGGCACCGGTACATAAGCAGGCCGCCATGGCATACCGAAGTAATCCATATAATGCAGGTCAGACCCGGTGCGTTGCCGGTATATTTCGACCAAGGCCGGAGCGAGCCCAAAATCTATTGGGACTTCCTTGTAGGATTGTTTTTTAAGCACCCCAAGCAAATTTTCACGTTTGTTCATATTGTCCTCATTTCACAAAAAAACCACCCCGCCGTTATCGACAGCGAGGTGGTTTGTCTTAGCTTCTTAGTACATGTAACGAGCACCTTCGGCCAAGCTAATCTCAAACTGCTCCACTACCCAGTCATTGACCTCTTGGGCACCCATACCATAGGCTCTGTGCACTAATTCATCCCATAGAGCGTCAAACTCGGCATCATTGGCTGCAAGAATCATCCGGTAGGTAAAGCTGTAGTTCTCCGCTGATACTTGGTCTAGAATCCTTTGCAAATCGTCAGGCATTGGAGGCAGCGGCGGTACAAAAGGCATTATCGTATACAAACCACGCTGGGCGGCATATTCCATACTGTCAAAAGCACCGGTGATACTGCGCCAGCTTTCAAATACCGCAAAGTCAGGGGGAGTGTACTCAGTACTAGGCCAGTCAAGCTCATCCATTCTGGCATTAAATCTTGGATGGGTTACATGCCAGGGCATTCCAAACCAGTTCATCAGATTAAGACCTTCGCTTATCAGTCCGCCGTTTTCAAAGGGAATATGGTTGTTGCCCATTTCCCAACCAAGGGCTGTCCTAAAGGGCTTGCCCTCTGGGTTTAAATCCCAGGCAATACCTTGTGGCCCCCAGGCAAGATGCCACAACGCGTCATAGCAATACATATAGTTAAGTAGTGCAAGGGCGCGGTCAGGATGATTAGAGGTAGCGGAAACAGCAGTCCAATTGCTGTCGCCTACAAATGGGGGTGCAGGGAAAAGCTTCCGCTGGTTTTCGAAGAATACACCCATGTAGCTCCGCATGGAGTTACGGGTTTCTTCTGTTTCGTATGCCCAGGAAGTCCATCCCATTAGTTGGAAGAGTACTCGCCCGGCGTTTGCCTTTTCAATATAATCGCTAAAGGTATCGGTAATAATATCCGGGTCCATGATACCCATTTGGTGGGCTTGATTAAGGAAATGAATTGCCCGGCGGAAATAGCTGTTATCGTCATAAATCGATGTAATTTGATTATTATTGGCAAAATTGACTTCCGAGAAGCCAAAGCCATCCTGAGTTACTCCAAAATATTCTGTAATAATACGCACAGGCCAAGAGACATTACCATCCCAATCGCTGAAAATCGAGAAGCCGAAGTTACTTTGGCCGAAAGGATTCTCCGGTTCAAGGTCAAGCATTTGCGCTATTACTTCCAGGTAATCCTCCAAATCTATCATCTGAGGCATACCTAGCTCCATATATAAATCCCAGCGGAGATAGGGGCCGGTAACACTGCCTGCTATGTTGGCCTGGTTGGTGACACGGTTTGGTACTGCGTAGGCGTTACCTGTTCCCAGGGAGATACTATCCCGCATAAACTGCAACGCCATTGGAGCATTGGCTAGTACATTTGGGATTGCGTCATGATGATCGTCCAAGTTGATTAGGAATCCGGCCTCAATAGCGTCGGTTACAAGGGCTGGGTTGTCCCGGAACACGGTGATGTCCGGAAGGTCACGGGATGCCATAAGTACTGCAAGGCGTGAGTCGGCCTCATCCCCGGCGGGTAGCAACTCGATTACCAGGTTAAGGTCCTGGCGGATTAACTCTCCCCAATAGGTATTGTCCATAAGGCCAGAAGTGTTGGCGGCCATAGAGAATACACGCAGGGTTACAAATTCGTTGTCATCGGTAACAGGCTCGGGCTCAGGTGTTTCTTCGGCTTGTTGTTCAACTGCCGGTTCCGGTGTCGCTTCCGCAGCAGGCTCGTCATCATCACGGCTGCATGCCGCAGACAAAACCAAAGCCACGGCCGCGATGATACATAACAGTAAAACTTTTCTCATTTTCATGATAGTTCCTCCTTTAAATGAGGGCTCTGCCCTCAAACTTAACCCTTCACAGCACCAAGCATAATGCCCTTGACAAAATAACGCTGGAAGAATGGGTAAACTAGAATTATAGGTAGTACAACTACAATGGAAATCGTCATCCGAAGAGAGGTCCCTGTCATTAGCAACGCTGGGTCGGCAGTCCCTCCCGGTCCCCCTTGTAAAATTTGCGCAACAGAAGCAGCACGATTAAAGAATTCCCAAAGCACAAACTGCAAAGTATTATATTGAGGCGCGTTGGTCATCAGTATCAGATTATCAATAAAAGAATTCCACTGGAGCACCGCGGTAAACACTGCAGTAGTGGCAAGGATGGGCTTGGATAATGGTAAAATCAATTGGAAGAAAACCCTCAAAGTCCCGGCACCGTCTATTTCAGCCGATTCCTCAACAGAAGCAGGAAGGGAGTCAATATAGGTCTTAGTCAGTACAAGATTAAAGGGATTGACCACTCCAATGATATAAGCCATAAAATTATTGGTAAGCCCCAACATCTGCATATTAAGAAACCAAGGTACCAGCCCCACATTAAGATACATAGTCACAATAAAGAACCTATACCAGAATTTCTGCCCCCACAGTATTTTCTTGGTCAATAGGTATGCCACAAAGGAAGTACAAAGCACCGCGGTCACAGTACCCAAGAGAGTCCGGGCAAAGGAAATAAAAGTGGCTTGACCGATACCTCGTAGCCGGAAAACTTCAAGGAAATTATTAAAATGGATATTTTGAGGGATGAAAATAATAAGTCCTCGGGCTGAAAGGTCATTTGCGCTTATGGCGTTGATTAGCATATAGTAAAAAGGAAAGATGCAAAGGAATGTGAACACCCCATAAAATATATAAGTGGGGACATAGAACAGCACATCAGAAAGCTTGAGTTTAGTATTTCTACGCTTGGCCATATGCGTCCCCCTAGAAAACAGATTCTTTACGAATCAACTTAGAAAGTCCGTTGGCTCCAAACACCAGTATCAAGCTGATAATGGTTTTGAAAATCCCGACAGCAATAGCCATAGACTGTTGCCGCCCTGTAATACCCTGGTTAAAAATAAATAAATCCAAGGTCTGAATCCATCGCAGATTCATCACATTTTGAAATACCAGGGGCTGCTCCAGGCCAAAATTAACGAAGTTGGCAATATTTAAGACAAACATTACAAACAAGGTAGGAAGGAGCCCCGGTATGGTGATATGTCGGATACGGGCTACCCGCCCGGCTCCATCGCATTCCGCAGCTTCGTAAAGCCCAGTATCGATACTGGTCATTGCCGCAAAGAAAATAATCGCACTCCAACCCATGCCCTTCCAAAGATACCAGCCGATTTGTGTAATCCAGACATTATTGGGAGAGGAAAGAAAAGGAATCCCCTGCTCAATTATCCCATGCTGTATAAGAAACCGATTAACAAATCCATCCCCAGTAGCAAAAGCTGCATTGGCAACGGAAAAAACAATAACCCAGCTGATAAAATTAGGGATAGTGGTAAGGGTCTGTACCGTCTTGCGAAAGGGAGCAAACTTAATCTCGGAAAGAAATATGGCAAAAAACATAGGCAAAGGCATTGTAATAACCACAAGACCGCTCATTGCAAGTGTATTAATAAGCACCTGCACCAGCTGCTCCCGCTGGAATTGATTGCCCAGTAGGTTGCGGAAATTATCAAGCCCAACAAACCGGTCCCAAGTCATATCCAGCCCTGGCCGAAAATCATAAAATGCAAACCGCCAGCTCCAAAGAGGCAAGTAATTCAAGAGAAACACCAGCACAATAAATGGTGCAAGCATCAAAAATAATTTGAAGCCTTGTTGTTTGATAAACGGTGGTTTTTTCTTAGCGGTCATGAGCATCACCTTTTGTGAGTTTTAACCAATTTACGCATGATGTTAAACGAAAACATCATCAGTACTGCTAAGAAAAATTATATGTACACAAATAACACAAGTAAATTACCCAATCTTTACTTTTGGTTTTGTTTTTTTACCTTGGGCTATATTACCTCACTGTTTTCTGTCGGATTGTTATCTTGGTGCCGATTCCCAGCTCGGAATCTACGGTTACTCCGTACCTTTCTCCGAAAATCAACTTGATTCGTTTATCTACATTGCATAGGCCTATATGTTTATTCTCGGTCATGTGACTTTGGCTTAGCTTGCGTTGTAGGTTTGTAAAGGATGCTGCATCCATGCCCTTGCCATTATCTGTTATGACTAGCAATAAAGCGTCACCGTCTCGGGCTGCGGTTATGCCAATGCGTTTTTCCTTATCCCCATTGGCCATCAGACCATGCTTAAAGCAGTTTTCTACAATTGGCTGGATAACAAACTTTACAGTTTGGCAGGTCATTAGCTCCTCGGGGATATCCCAGTCTATGTTGAAGCGTTCCTTTAGCCGCATTTGTTGGATTTCGATATATTTTATTACCTGATGGATTTCTCTTTTGAGTGGCACCATGTAATCTGCAGTGTTTAAATTAGACTGCAAAATTTCCGAGAGCAGGGCAATGGCTCTTGTTGCATCATTGTCGGATTTAATGGTCTTTAAAACATTAAGGCTCACCAGTTGTAATGTGTTGAGTATGAAATGTGGGTTGATTTGATTTTGCAACACTACAACTTGCGCATTCTTTAGCGCTGTTAGCTTTTCTGCAAGTTCATGTTCAATATGGCGGTTATGGGCTGTCAGACTGGCAATGCTTTCTATTACATAGGCTTTGTCTTTAGGGAGCTTGACGCTCCCTCCTTCCCCTATCATATTTACCAAGCGAATCATATTGCCATAAAGCCTTAACGCTATCCCAAAAGCCAGTATAAACGCACCTATTAGGCCGATAGCTCCGCCGATAATCACAACACGGAAAAAGCGTCCCCTAAAATACGCGATTGTGGTGCTTTCAACGGTGCTTACTATGGTAATGCTCTCGACAGAGCGCACGGCGGAAATCACCTGGCCCTCTCGGTATATTACGCTGATGCCATTTGCGGTGGCTTCATTGTATGAGGCTGCATAAAGATAATGAGCATGCATATGTGTATTTAACAGACTTCGGTTTTTTGCATAAAAAATAATGCCATCCTCATCAGCAATGGCCGCGATGGTGGGAGCCCCATAAAGTTCCTGAGCCACGTAGAAGGCAAAACGGTCATACTCAATATTAAATGCGGCAATGCCTATAATCTCTCCATGACGTACTATCTCCCGGCGGGCAGTAATCATGTCCGACGGGTTTTGCCCAGGCATATCCGTCCGCACAAAAATATTTCTGTTATACATAAAGTCCCTGTCATGAAAATCCTCAAAAGGACGAAAATCCGTCCAGCTAAGGACATGGCTGTTAGCATTGCCATAGATATAAACGGAATGCAGCGCAGGGGGAAGAAAAGTAAAATAAAATAAATGCCCTATTGCCCTATGGATGTCGGATTGGCGTAGCCGTTCCTCAGAATAATCTGCAATATCGGGTAAGAGCTCGGGGGCTGCC
Organism: Defluviitaleaceae bacterium; assembly: GCA_009781725.1. Lineage (GTDB taxonomy): Bacteria > Bacillota > Clostridia > Lachnospirales > WQUN01 > WRAN01. The sequence goes on along the minus strand of WQVF01000018.1, from coordinate 12,140 downwards.
GTTAACACAGCCGCAATATCCTCGTTGTGGGTGATAAGAAATTGGGCTTGGTTTACTCTTTCAAATATATTACTGACGAAATCGCCGGTCATATGAATATGCTGCTCACGATATCGATACAGGGCATCTTGCAAGTACAGACTGTAAATATTGCTTAAGACAATGTTATATGCGATGACCACTACCAAGACCACAACCGCCATCCCCGCAAAATACTTGAGAAAAGACGCTCTAAATTGCTTATTCCTTATTAGTATCTGAGGAAGGCGAAGCTTATTCATAGGGTTCATCCTCCCGGGTTTGTAAGATTCTATCCCGATACTGCACCGGTGTCAGGCCTGTATGCTTGCGGAATTGCTTGTAAAAACTTTGCTTGCCGTAGTAGCCTACCTTTGCACATATTTCAAATACTTTATTCCTGGGGTCTTGCAGCAAATCAATTGCCTTCTCCATACGGCGAGCAACCAGATAATCATGAAAAGACATCCCCTGATGCCGTTTGAAAAACCGGCTAAAATACGCCGGATTCATTGCAATGAGGGCCGCCATGCTTTCTAAAGAGATATCCTCTCCCACATGTTTATCGATATAGCTCTTTATCAGGTTGAGACGGTAATTTTCATCCTGATTAGTTTTGTGTAAATTACGTGCAATATCCAGCTTGTCCCTTATAGCGGCAAAGCATTTAGTGACACCTTCATGGGTAATGGGCTTGAGAAGATAATCAAAGATATTAAGCCGCATTGCTGTGCGGGCATATTCGAATTCGCTATGTGCTGAAAGTATTACTATTATTATGTTAGGTTTTATTTTCCGTGCAGCTTCACTTAGCTCAAGGCCAGTTTCTCCTCCTAGGATAATATCAGTAAGAAGAACATCCACGGGGTTTTCTTGCAAATATGCTAGCATCTCATGAGACGCAGAGCAGTAGGCAACGATTTTAAATCCCATTTCTGCCCATGGGAAAACGTCCTTCAGCAGTTCCAGGATATATGTTTCATCGTCTACCAGTGCCAGGGTATACATAGGTCACCCCTCTTTCAAGAATATTATTGTAATGAAAATACATTTTTTTCGTATACCATAGTATAAAGCTTGCAAGCATTATAAACTGGTTTACAGCCAAAGATAAAGTTGCATCTATAAGAAAGGAGGCACTATGTCATCGATGACTATGGTAATGGCCAAGGAGCGGTACGTCCTGACCGAAATGGACAGCGAGCTCTTGGAGTCAATATACCACCAACACTATAAAAATGTTTACAACTATATAAGCTTTAGAATAAACAATCACTTTGATGCCGAAGAGCTATCAAGCTTGGTTTTTGAAAAAGCAATGACTAGTTGGAAGCGATATAACAGCAATCTCCCTGTGGAGGCATGGCTTATTGGCATAGCCAAAAACACCGTCACAGATTACCTGCGCGGAAAAAAGCGCAAGCACTTCGTGACCTTGGATAGTATCGTGGAAATTGTATCATTTAACCGGCAGCCTGAAGAGGTTGTGGTAATAAATGAGGACAATAGAGCTCTGATAACAGCGATGTCCAAGCTAAAAGAGCAGGAACGGCAAATTTTATCTATGAAATTTGCAACAAGCCTAAAGCACGATGAAATCGCAGTCATAATGGGCATAAGTGCCTCAAATGTCGGTGTCATTGTCCATAGAGCACTAAAAAAATTGAGGAATTTATTAGCGAATGAAGGCGTGCGTGGGGCGGTGTAACCGCCTCCACTCGAGACTTTTATTAGTTGATTGGAGGAAAACCCATGAGATATAGTTCAGACGATGCGCTCATGGCTAAATGTAAAGGCCTGGATTTCTCTGTCGAGAGTGCAAACTATGGCAAGAACCTAGAAATCCTAAAAGGCAAATTAGCCAAAATTAACGAGGAGCGATGTACAATGAAAGGTACAAGAAGAATCAGAAAACCCTTTGCCATATTGGCAGCAGTTATAGCAATTATGATTTTGTCGGCGGGCTACCTTGGCAGCAAGCCCGGCCTTACGCGACAGAGTTGTTAGGGCAGTACGACATGAAGACGGCAGTATGACCATTTCTATGGCGGTGGATGCGGATGAGATAGGCGGAAGCATTCGGGTTACGCAAGAAATAGATGGCACTCTGCTTTTTGAAACAGAATGCGGCATCCGTGAGATAATCCAAGTGCATGACGCCGCTTACTTGTGCCCGGAGGATGCGCTTATTTGCGACTATTATATACACGATAGACCCGACACTATACCAGGCCTTAGAGGATTAATGTCCTTTACCGCCGACTTGGATGATGTGATGATTAATCATTTTGCCGCCGAAGGCTATGGTATTATCGAAATTGGTGACTATACTCTTTTTTATAAAATGACCGATGACTATGGTCCTGTAAAGGGCAATGCAGTAATTGAAGCCGATGGCTCTGTATATTTTGTAGGTGTCTGCGGCATGAGAGAGCGTATTATTCCAGGGGATGACCTGCCTTAAGAAGTAAACTGCGTTCGCACCTACAGGCAAAACTGCACAAAAAATCCGTATGGTGACATACGGATTTTTTGTGCACATTATATGCTATACTATTTTCATGCTGTGCTCAGGAGGAATCGCAATGGCAGCACCGATAAAAGCATATACCGCCTTCGATGGGACGGAAGTCTGCACCCAGGCCTTACAGATAGCCATTATCAAAAAAAAAGTCGGCTCAGGCAGTGATATCGCCAAGCTGGCCGCACCCAAGGGTGCGCAAATTCTATATAACGCGCTCAGAGTCGGGCCGCGGCTGATTTTGCGTTCGGCCTTCGAGCTCCTTAGGGCAAACATGGTCACTAGGGTTATCTCCGTGGTGGTGCTGTTGGCAATCGACAAATTCAGCTTAATCCGTGGCCGGATTTCCATTAAGCAGTTTGTGATAAATGTGACCTTGGCACTTATGTTGCTGGTAGGCGGGACGGCAGGATGGATGCTAGGTAGCCATGTGCTGGGTTTGGTATTGGAAAGCTTGGTACTGGGGATTATCGCTGGTATCGTAGGGGCAGGAGTTTTAAGTGCCATCCTGACGGTAATTGTAAATAAAATTATCCACTTATTTGTTACTGATGACACGGAGGACATGCTGGATATCTATAGTAAGGCCTTCGCGTCCCTGGCCGAAGAAAATCTCCTTAATAATGAAGAAATTGCCGAGGCAAAAGAAAATATAGCCATGTGCAAGCAATTGGTACAGGATATGTTTGTGGAAGAAGATAAACTGGCCTTTGCTGCCGTTACTCTGTGCCCCCATGTTGAAAAGCAAGTAGAAAATAGGAAGGGATGAAACCATGGACATAAAAAATTTACTAGGCTATGTAGACCATACACTGCTAACCACAACTGCAACCACCCAGGATTATCTTAAAATCTGCGATGAAGGCGTGAAATATAAGGTCGCCTCGGTGTGCATACCCCCATCAAGGATTGCGCAATGTGCGGCTCACACAGCCGGGAAACTGAAAATATGTACGGTAGTTGGCTTCCCCAATGGCTACGCCGATTCCGCGGCCAAGGCTCATGAAGCAGAAATTGCTATCCGCCAAGGAGCAACGGAAATTGATATGGTAATAGACATAGGTCGGGCCAAAGACCATGACTATGTCGCAATCCTTTCAGATATAAATGCTGTCCGAGCCGCTACCTGCGGTCATATCCTCAAGGTAATAATAGAAACCGCGGTACTGACCCAAGAAGAAAAAATCGCCCTATGCAAAGTGGTAAGCGAGTCAGGTGCCGATTATATAAAAACCTCAACGGGCTTTGCCTCCGGGGGTGCCACCTTCGAGGACGTGGAACTGCTGCGTAAGCATACAGCCCTCCACATAAAAGTAAAAGCCGCCGGGGGCATTGCCACTTTGGAAGACGCATACCGGTTTATATCCCTTGGGGCGGATAGACTGGGAACCAGCCGGATTGTAAAATTGGTGCAAGGGCTGAAGGGTGAGGGGTATTAACATATCTCTACGCTACACACAACAATAGATGTCTGACTAATCAGGTGCTGTTTCGTTAAGCAATAACGAGACAGCTTTTTTTTATGTTAGGAAACTGTATAAAAAAGCGGCTGCGCCGGTCTGAAGCAAGCTTCAAGGCGGCGAAGCCGCTTTTTTATGTGGAAATTGATTAAGAGTCACTATGCTGACATTTATGGCATTACCCCCTATGTCCATGGCCATGTCGCATAATCGTTACCATTGTGTACCAAAATTGTAGTATTTGCTTGTTGTTTTTGTCGATTTTTTGTCCTAGTATCCCAAGTACCGGGTATATTTATCAATTGGTTGAGGTAGTACACCCAGATGGCTTCCAGGTGCCCATGGGCAATGGAGACTTGTTGTCGGTGACAACGATAGTATAGAAATTACGACGATTATCGGCGGATTACCAACACCTGGTTTTAGATTACTATCCGGGCTATGGTATCTAGGAAACTGGCAGGCTCTTAACCTGCCCATGTCAGGAGGTTTAGGAATGTTTACATTTACAATGGTTGGCTCAACAATGATGGTCGTCGGCATGGTGCTCCTTGTATTTTTGATTTGGAAGAGAAGGAGACAGCACGCCGTGACAGATTTTAATCGAGACAGATACAGGCGGTAACAGTGTGATAACGTATAAATAACCTGCTCTGGTGCAGGTTATTTTTTTGTGTTCATGAAACAATAGTGTTATGGGAATGTAGTCCTATGTTAATTGAGTATGCGCTGTATATGAGATAGATTGTTATATCGCGAATTAATTCACTATAACCATAAATTTTGGAAGGTGCTACATGAAAATAAATAAACAAAGGAAAAAGGTCATGGGGAAAGTTATATGTATGCTACTGGTATGCAGCCTTATGCTTGGGTCGGTGAGTGTATTTGCATATTATGAGGAATGGGCTGAAAATAGCGAATATTACCATGAGCCGGAATATGAGTATCAATATGAAGATGATTACAAGGAAGAGTATGAAGAAGAAGATGAGCTAACCATACCGATAGGAGCAATAATTGTACCCTTTTGTATTGTTATTGCCTCCGGAAATACAGTCAATGCAGTCGGTGCGCCGTGGCGATTATATTGTGACGGTACTTTGATTGTGGAAGAAGGTTTTATCAATACCGTTTCCTCACTCAGCCCGTGGTTTGCCTATAAAGATGATATCGAAAGGATTATCTTCACCGGGCCGATAACTGCCGGGACGTCTTTGCGTGGGCTTTTTGCCGGACTTGACAATATGGAAACGATAGAAGGCTTAGACTATTTTAACACCAGCAATGTAGCGAATATGAGCAGCATGTTCCAAGGCGCAAGTAGCTTGACGAGTGTTGACTTGTCCAGTTGGACTACTGACAATGTAATGTTTATGAGCTGGATGTTTTACGATACCGGTAGCTTAGAAAGCGTTGGGGATTTATCCGGTTGGGAAACAGGCAATGTAACAGTTATGCATAGGATGTTTTGGGGTGCAAGTAGTCTTAAGAGTCTTGATTTGTCCGGCTGGGATACCGGCAATGTGACAAATATGTACAGTATGTTTCGAGATGCAAGTAGCCTGACAAGTGTTGGAGATTTATCTGGATGGAATACTAGTCAAGTGACGAGTATGGCCAGCATGTTTCGATATGCAAGTAGCCTTGAGAATCTTAACTTGTCCGGTTGGGACCCTGGTAATGTATCTTACATGAGCCGAATGTTCAGCGGTGCGAGCAGCTTGACTAGTGTTGGTGATTTATCCGGCTGGGATACTGGCAATGTGACGGCAATGAACTGGATGTTTGAGGGCGCAAGTAGTCTTGAGAGTCTTGACCTGTCCGGCTGGGATACCAGCAGTGTGACAAATATGTATAGAATGTTTGCAGGTGCAAGCTCGCTGACCTGTGTTGGAAATTTATCTGGTTGGGACACTAGCGAAGTGACGACTATGGGTCGCATGTTTAATTCTGCAAGCAGCCTGACGAGTCTGGACCTATCTGGTTGGAGCCCTGTAAATGTAACCCATATGAGCCAAATGTTTGAGGGGGCGAGCAGCCTCACAAGCCTTGACCTGTCCGGCTGGGATACCAGCAATGTGACGACTATGCTTGGTATGTTTGCAGGCGCGACTGCTCTGCGCAAGCTTACACTAGGAGAAAATTTTGGCTTTATAGGCAGCCCCGCTTTACCTGCGGTTCCCGCCAATGCCACATACACAGGACATTGGCAAAATATTGGGGCCGGAACGTTAACCGTACCTACTGGAAATTACATCTTTACCTCAGCTCAGTTAATGAGCATGTACGATGGTACGACTATGGCGGATACCTGGGTATGGCGGCGGACGCCTTTTTGGGGAATCGGAGGTATCAATAATCATACCTTCCCTACAGCCACGATAGGATATGGTACTCAATTACCACATAGTGTAACAGTGACCAATATTGGTAATCAAGATACTGGCAATCTTATGATTGTCATTTCCGGGTCAAATGCAGATGCCTTTGCCGTAAGCATTTCTTCGCTTGCGGATATATTAGTAAACTCAACGGCTAGTTTTACTGTTGTGCCTAATACCGGCCTTGGTGTGGGCATATTTACTGCAACGGTAACGGTATCCGGGGCAAGCGGTATCATAAGTGCCTTTCAAGTTACCTTCGAAGTAACTGCCGCTCAGGTAGTGCTGACTCCCACTGCTACGCCGACTCCTATTGCTACACCGACGCCAACTATGCCGCCAGAACCGGTTCCAATCCTTGCCCCAAGCCCAAACCCTATGGCAACACCATCACCTACTCCTCTTATATTGCTCTCGTCACCCATGGTTGAAATAACAGATGAATATGAAATCCACCGCGCATTTATGTGGGGGGATAATCACCATAACTTCCGGCCCCTTGCTCCCATTACCCGGGCAGAGGCCGCATCGGTATTGGTAAGGACCCATGTTTCGGAATATATAGTTGGGGAACTGCCTGGGCAAATGAATGATTTTGCCGTATTCGCGGACGTTGGACCGAATAGATGGTATTTTAATTATGTAGCATGGGCCTACTATACGGGCCTTATAACCGGAGACCCGGCGTGCCAGGATGGTATCCGCAGATTCAGGCCCGGTGACCCAATCACAAGGCAGGAATTTGCCGCGATTACGTCGCGCCTGACCAATGTCCGCAATCAAGGGCCAGCACCGTTCTCTGACTGGAATCAGGTTAGTAACTGGGCCAGAGGTTATGTATCAACGGCATTCTATACTGGCTGGATGGTAGGCGATGGCCGTGGCGTGTTCAGGCCCCATGCAAATATAAGCCGTGCAGAAGTAGCGACGGCAATCAACCGGATTTTAGGACGTATAGACGGCTGGCAGGCCTTTGCAAATGTTGACCTATATAATCCGGATAATTTGCGGGACTACCCGGATGTGGGAGGAACCCCGTGGTATGTACCTTCGGTAATAGCGGCGTCAAATAACTACCGCTTAAGACGAAATGAAAGCGGCAATATAACATGGATGGATATTATGCCCTTTGAATGGGATTGGGAATAAAAAAAGCGGGGTGAGAATTTCAACCCCGCTTAAATTTTCTCTCCAGCTCTCGCTGTGTTATTTCAATAATAGTTGGCCGCCCATGAGGGCAGGTAAATGGATTTTCCAAAGTCAGCATCCTCTCAACCAGGCTTCTGGCCTCATGCTGAGACATATTATCTCCGGCTTTGACGGCGGCTTTGCAGGCAGCCATTGCAATGGCTTCGGTTTTGTGGGCATAAACCCCTGACCGGGAAAAGCCCGTTTCCCCGATTTTATCCAATATATCTGTGAAAAACTCAGTAGGCGCAGGCCCCTTTAGCATAAGAGGCACCGCCACTAGCAGGGCTCCCTTGTTGGGGCCGTTTTCATTTACCTCGATTTCAAAGCCGAATCGGACAAATAGTGAAATGCTTTCCTTTAGCAAGGATAATTCCATAGGTGTCAAGCGCAAGGGCATTGGGGCAAGGAGGGATTGAGAGGGGATGGCTCCTAGATTGGACTTAGCAAGGAGTTCTTCATAGAGCACTCGCTCGTGGGCGGCGTGTTGATCTATCAGATATAGTGACTGTCCCTGAGTCACAAGCCAATATGTCTCAAATATCAGACCGTAAATAGTGTAGTTTGTGAAAAAAGGCTGGCTTTCTGAGGGCAAGGATTTTTCTTCTTTTAGGGAAAGGGGGCTTGGGGGCTCCGCTTTTGGCAACACCGGTGGAGTTGTATTGTAGGGGCGGTCATTGACCACACGCGGATGCGGTGTAATTTTTGGCTCAGGTGGTTTGATTTCTGGTTGCTCCATTTCGGGCATTGGTGGGATTTCTCTCACTCGCTCAAGCCTAATCTCCGGAATCAAATTACTCTCGGTAAGCCCTTCCCGCACAGCTCCAATAATAAACCGATAAACCCCATCTTCATCCGCAAACCGCACATCCATCTTAGTGGGATGAACATTCACATCCACAGTATCATGGGGCAGATTCAAGTTAAGGGCATAAACCGGAAATTTCCCCCCAGGTAACATTGTTTTGGTAGCCTCTTCTACCGCCTGTGTGAGCAGCTTACTGGAAATCAATCGCCCATTAACAAAAAAGCTTTGACGATTGCGATTGCTCCTTGCAATTTCTGGTTTGCCTATGAGCCCGGACAGCTCAAACTCATCCAGAGCAGCGGTAATATCCACAAGCTTGGCAGCGGTTTCATGACCATAGATACTCAACATTGTAGTCTTAAGGTCGCCCCGGCCATTGGTCTGGAAGACTATCTGGCCATTATTGATATATCGGATGGTAAGCCCTGTATTGCCCAATGCCAGCTTTTGCAAGCAATCCGAAATATAACCCGTCTCTGTACCGGGTTTTTTTAGAAATTTTCTCCTGGCAGGGGTATTGTAAAACAGATTGCCTACTATCACGGTAGTGCCGTTGACGGTGCCAATCTCTCCGCTACTAATCATCTCCCCGCCATGAATTTCCGTGCGCAGGCCCATCATAGCCCCAGCGGTCTTGGTAATCATCTCAACCTGAGCCACCGCTGCAATACTGGAAAGTGCCTCACCCCTAAACCCGAGAGTCCCCACTTCAAATAAATCCTCAACGGATGCAATTTTGCTGGTAGCATGACGAGTAAAGGCCAAAAGAATCTGCTCCGCCGGTATTCCCACACCATTATCCGTCACTCGTATAGAAGTAAGCCCGCCTTCGGCAATTTCAACAGTAATTGTAGAAGCACCGGCGTCGATTGCGTTCTCAAACAGCTCTTTTACAACGCTAAGAGGCCGCTCCACCACTTCCCCTGCGGCAATTTTATTAATAAGAGGCTGGTCCAGCCGGATAATAGGCTTCATACAATCACATCCTTATGTATCATCCAGGACATACTACCCCAGAAAAAAGAAAATGAAAAGACACAGATAAGCACCTTGCACAAAAAAAGACGTATGACGCCATACGGATTTTTTTGCAAAAGTAACAAGAGCTTTTCTGTTATAATAGGTAAAGCGAACGACATTGAGAAATATGATTGAAGGAAGTCGACATGATTGAAGACAGTCGACGCGAACTGGGCGTTTTTGGCTGATTTTGCCCGACGCGCAATCATGATTTCGAAAGCCGCTCGCTATAAAAGGAGGAACTGATATGGCAAAATATGAAACCAGACTACGAGGAAATTTCGATGATTTACTTAACCGTCTTAATCACGGCATATTGAAAGGCAGCATTTCCGCTACCTATGAAGACGGTAGCGACTACAGCAACAACGGAGTACGCTGTGCCGTCCGGGTCTATGAACGCCATAGCTTGGCCAAGGGCAGCAGAGTAAGCATGTCGGTAACTTTGGTGGGCTTTGGCGATGAACTCTTCGTAACGATAATCACCGCAGGAGGCAGCTCCGCGATGTTTTTCAAGATTAACACCATCGGTGAGCATACCTTCCTTAACAATGCGGTGAAAATCATAGAGAACTATATGTACGGAGGTCGTTAAAATGAAGCCCCGTGAAACAGAGCGACTCATACTGCGCCCATTCAAAGAAGATGACTTCGAAGCGGTACACAGCTATGCAGGTAATGCAGACAACACATACCACATGCTATTCGGCCCAAACAGCGAGGAAGAAACCAGGGTCTTTATTTCCTATACAATGGGAGAAATATCCAATAATCCTATATCAGTATATGATTTTGCAGTGATATTAAAAGAAACCGGCAATCTAATCGGAGGTTGCGGACTTCACATCAATAAAGACCGCGGGTCTTTAGGCTGGATTTTTCATCGGGATTATTGGGGTAATGGCTATGGAACAGAAGTGGGCGCGTATTTACTGAACTTTGGTTTTGATGAGCTAAACCTGCGTCGGATAGTCGCCACCGCCTCGGCCGAAAACCCTGGTTCCATACGTATAATGGAGAAATTAGGTATGCGGCAGGAAGCACTGCATCAAGATTCCCGTAAAGCCCGTGAGGGTTATTTTCGAGAGTATTATGACGAGTGCCAATATGCCATCTTACGAGATGAATGGGAAATCCAAAAGGAAATCGCCCACTATAACACCCTCCCTTGCGAGTTTAATGGCTTTATTGATGTTCCTCTTCTAAACAATGGCGATATCTATCTGGTATGCACACAAAAAAGTATAGGTAACCCAGAAAAAAAGCATGTGCCGGGCTATACATTTGCAATATGTAAAAATGGTGAAAAAGTAGGAGATATAGGCCTCAGAATAGGCTACGGGGGAGGCCATTATAACAGCAACCTATATTATGGTGGACAAATCGGTTACGGGATAGATGAGGCCCACCGGGGCAAGGGCTACGCTGTAGAAGCCTGTCGCCTGGTTGCGCCTATTGCAAAAGCACATAAGATGGAAAAACTACTAATAACCAACGACTACAGAAACGCCGCTTCTCGCCGAGTATGTGAAAAGTTAGGTGCAAAGTTAGTCCGTCTAGCTAGGCTACCAGAGTGGACAGATATGTACAAGGAAGGCCAACGATTTTCAAATATCTACGAGTGGAGTATATAGATGCCCTATAAATTCGAACCCCACGCCCATACCGCCGAATCCAGCGGCTGCGCCAACTTCCCCGCAAAAAAGCTGGTGGAAGCCTACCATGCAGCAGGCTTTGACGGTATTGCAATTACAGATCATATGTATGGCTATTTATTGCAACGCTTCAAGAATAACTGGAATCAATGCGTGGACTTTTTTCTTAAAGGATATAAGAATGCAAAAAAACGAGGCAATGAACTGGGGCTTGGGGTAATATTGGGTATGGAGCTAAGCTTCGCCGGTGCACCTGGGATGGATTACCTAGTGTACGGCATAGACGAGAACTTCCTAAGAAAAAATTCCGACCTCCCTAACCTGCATCTAAAAGAATTTTTTCGCCGCTACAGCGACGAACTGCTAATAATCCAAGCCCATCCCTTCCGCTATGGCAACGAAATAGTGTACCACCAATACCTACACGGAGTAGAAATCCACAACGGCAACCCCCGCCATATAAACGACAATAAAAAATCCAGAGCCCTATGCAAAAGCCGCCCAAAACTCTGCCCAATCTCAGCTTCGGATACCCATGAAGCTGGAGACGTAGGGCGGGGATGGATAGAGCTTAAGCATCCCGTGAAAGATAGCAAACAACTCCGAAATATTATCCTAAACCGTGAGTACGAGCTAGGTAAGGTTTGACAACACCCAAAGTGAAACATAAAATATCTCCAATATTTTGGGCTGTCGCCAAGCGGTAAGGCAATAGGCTCTGACCTTATTATTCGAAGGTTCGAATCCTTCCAGCTCAGTGATAAATGAAATGCGAGCACACCTGTGATGTGTTCGTATTTTTTAGGTATAGCAACTTGTGTATTGATAAATGGTCTGCTCAAGTCGAAATACATCAAAATTTGACATGTTATTGTGTAGTTTATGTAGCTAATTGTATTGCAGTTTTTAATGGCAGATGATACAATTTAATCCAAAAATAGAGTCATTATTGCAAAAATCAAATAGGACGTGTTCGATAAAGACAAAAGCACCAAAACCTGATACATTGTCGTAGGGTGAAGAAAGATGTCAACAACACGACGCAGGTACGAAATAACGGATAACGAATGGGAACGCATAAAAAAC
>WQVF01000017.1 GCA_009781725.1 Defluviitaleaceae bacterium | reverse complement strand
TCCGTAACAGAATGGCTACCGCACGCACTGCATGGAGCAATGCTCTGGGTATATCGTTTACACCAGTAGGAAACATGTATTCGGCAAATATTAGGGCTTATGGAGGAAGACGAACTGAAGTCCAAGACCGTGTGAGGCAGCGGGAAGGTCCATATTTGCCTATTGACCATCGGTATGGTGTCCATCTAAATCAAACCGGAAGCGGAGGGATAGCTGAGGGCAGTGTCCGAGCGGGTGGTGTTGAGCGGAGTGTGTTCAGACTAACCGGCAGTGGAACCAGCGCAGAGATAATTGCGGTGTTTTCAGATAGTGGAAGCTGGCTTACAACCGATGCGCGTAACATTCAATTTGCGACAATGACATCCATGCATGAGTTAGGTCATGCTTTGGGATACCTGGGACATTCACCAAATGCAAATGATGTAATGAGGGGGGCACCACCTATGTTTAGTCCAAATGAAACCCTTAGGCCGGCGGAAATAGAGCATCTTAGGCAAATATATCGTAGATTCAGATGATATTTGCTTCATTCATAAAATCAACCTTGATTGGATTAGCGAAAGGAGCAAATGGTAATGAAAAAGAAACATTTATTTGTTGTCTTATGTATATTGATTGTAGGATTTATGACTACGATATTTTACAGCTCAAGTCGCCCATACGCCCCACATTTGCATACAAGAAGCTCACGCAACGTAGCCGCAGCAGCGGCAGCATCGTCATCCAGTGGCGGTGGAAGCATAGGCATGGGTAGCCGTTGGAATCTTGAAAATGCGGTAGGAATTGCTACTGATATTGTAGTCGCGGAGTTTGTTGAGAGAAGACCGGCTGGACAAACAGCGTCAGAATATGAATTTAAAGTCCTTGACCGGATATGCGGTAATGCCGCGGATACAATATTTGTGTATGTATTCTACCAAGAGGTGGGTCGCAACTTTGCGGACCCTGCATTCCAGTTTACACCGGGTACACAGTATTTATTAACATTGGTAAGACTTGCTGATGTATATACCAGTCTCCATCTGGGTGGATTCGTGTTTGCGTCCGATATGATACTCAACTTAGATGACCCGTCACTTAGCACAATGTACGGCCAATCACTCTCATTACATTCATATCTGAATTTTGACAGCATCGGGCTTACCAGGGCAGAAGTTATCTCATATGTGCGCTCATTGCCACGAGACCCTTTCGTCACAATTGGCCGTGTGTTTATTACTTCTGAATATTTAAGGGATATCATAATTGGCTCGCCATATGTCATAGTTATTGAAATAGGTGAGCCTAGAAGATTGGCTTGTGAGGTATATAGTTCAGAGTTTATATCGACTGACATTTATTACGCCACTGTGGTTGAGGTATTAAAGGGCAATATGCAGGTGGGAGACTTATTAAGAGTTATTTTCTTTTCGGGTACAGTCTTTCCTGGAGAAACGCATATTGTGTCAATCACGCCAACTGACCCGTCCGCTCCGGACCCATATTTCCATGAATTCACCTCCCGCGACAGCCTCCACTGCCTAGACCAGCGGGACGAAATAATGGCAATAATCCGAGGCCCAAGGCACCCCGGTACCGCCTCCTCAGCTACGCCAACCCCATCCCCAACTCCCGCCCCATCTCCAACCCCAACGCCGGCCCCAACCCACACACCGGCTGTTGGCCCATCAAGGTTTAGTGCCGCGCCATACAACCCTGACGATGCATCAGACATTCAGCTAATAAATATAGAAATCAATCTACCGGAGGATTTTGTAACCCCAATCCTCGAGATTGACGACCTCAACGCCCTATTTCTACTGGAACAAATCCACAGCATAGCGGTAGCCGACGACGATACCCGTACAATTATCAGCGTATATATAGGCGACCTAAGCTTTAGCGATATACAACTGTTGATGTTCATGGGCTTTGAAATTGACCTGGATACGGGGGATTACACCGTCATCCCTGGCCGCTTCTCTACAGACCGCAGCTATTTCTACTTTGAGTTTGTAGGCTCAGGGATTATAGGCGCATTTGTCTACGAGATGCCGACACCGCTATTACGCCTGACTATTAACCAATACGACTACTATTATCGCGGCACCCCACAAACAAGCGACGTTGCACCATTTATCACTGGGAACCGCACCATGGTACCCATACGCTTGGTATCCGAAGCCCTAGGTGCTTCTCCCCGTTGGATAAGACAAACCCGTACCGCGCATATCTACTACAACAACACAATCCTTCGTCTGCCTGTAGGTGAGCAATTGCCCGATGGGATGGGTACTCCAATATTGCGTAATAACCGAGTCCTGGTGCCACTCCGCTTTGTTATCGAGAACTTTGATGCCTTTACCTTCTGGGATAGGGAGTTGCGGGAAGTTACGGTTTATGTTTTGGATTAGGTGATATGTATTTATGTACGATAAAAAGGGATTGTCACGTTAAGGGATAATTCTCGTAATTAATGTATACGAAATAAAACGGGGCTGTCTCATTAAGCATTTTTATGAATAATTATGCACTTGCCTCGTCGTTGCGAGGAGCAAAGCGACGAAGCAATCCAGCAAATCAAACCTTCTGGATTGCTTCGCTTTGCTCGCAATGACAGGCTTTGCATAGATATTCATGGTTTTTGCTTAGAAAGACAGCCCCATATTTTTCTTCCTTACTCCACTTCCCCAAACGCCGCCTGCTTCTTATTAGGGCTAGCCCGCCTTTCAAGATTAGGAAACCGTCCTTCCAACGCCGCAAAAGAAATCTCCACATCCTCATGAACCTCAGCGGCAGAGAAACAACCCACCGTAATCATGTCTTTTTCTCGTAGGGCGTTCCAATTAAAAGTCAGGCCTACATATGGAGTCACACGCCCTGCCGCCATTGGCTTAATGGTCATAACCGGCTTTTTTGCATTATTTATCGTAGCCGCTATGCTCTCGACTTCTACTTGCATCAAAAAGCCCATGCAATTAAAAATCTGAATATAGGTCTCAACATCGTATCCTCTGGCATCAGAGTATACAATCAGTTCTGGCATATGGGCTGATAGCCCTGGAATCATCCCTGCATCTCTTATCATTGCGGTGTAGTCCCCAAGCCGACGGATTTCTTCCTGCTCTTTATCCACTAATTTTTCTACACTGGAATGATGGGGCAGGCAGAATGTTGCACCGGCTTTCGCGGAGCGTTTGATTACAGCCTCCGCCTCCCTGCGGGCCTCGGCTGTATCTGCCACATTGATTATTGGGGTGTCGATTATTATCATTTCCTTGCCGGTTTTGTCCTGAGCGTAGTCTATGGCAGCCTTCATCAGGGGCATTTCTCCGACAATACCCATGATGCAATTAATATCATATTCCAGAAATGCCTCAAGTACCGGGAAAAAATCCTCTGGCTTTGCAAAGGTTTCTTTTATCCTGGCATCGTTGGATGGGGTTTTATGACTCCAGCCCAGCATCCAGTTGGTGCCGATTAGCATACGTGACAGGGATTTGCCTGCTACTTCTGTTCTTGGAAACGTTTTCATTTTGGCCTCCTCTATAAATAAAAATCTCAACGCTTGTCATTGCGAGGAGCAACGCGACGAAGCAATCCAGCTCTGCACAGGCTCTGGATTGCTTCGCTACGCTCGCAATGACGATACCAATTTATTATGCATATTCCTTTAAACGTTTGCGATAATGTATAAAGTCCTCAAAATCCACTTCCTCTGGCACTCCGTGATCACACATGGGGATATAGCCCCCTTGAGCCTTCATAAATGGCATTATTCGGTCGATTTCACGATCTATTGCCTCTTTTCCAGCGGCTAAGATTCGTTTATCTATCCCCCCCCGCATAAGTAGCTCGGGATATTGTTTTCTCAATGCCACCACATCACAATTGCTGGCTACTTCGAAGGGTGAGAAATAATCCACCCCTATCTCCTGGTATATTGGGATAACCGGGCGACAATCCCCATCAGTGTCAATTTGAAAATGGAATCCCCTGCCCTGCTGCCGCGCCTTCATATTAGTAATAAGCTGCTGATAATATGGAAAGAAAAACTCCCGTAGCATATCCGGGGAAATTAACGGCCCGCAGTTATAACAATTATCCTCCGCTAAGTATAGCTCATTGATTGGAAATGGAGCGATAAGAGCCTGATGCCTTGCGATAACCGCGTCCGCCAACTCGAACCATGCTTTCATAATGTCGTGAATAAGCTCCGGGTCATCGTAAAATAAATACAGCGCACCCTCCGGCCCCACCAAAGAGCGCAGATACATATAGCCTCCAACAGCAGCTTGGCCAATCATTGCCCCCTGCCCCGCTAACTCCTTGAGGCGGGTTGCGTACGCTGTATCAGCCTCTCGCCCGGTCGTGGCAGGGTCAAGACGCCATTTAACATTCCGCTCCCAACTGTCACGGTCCTTGACAGGATGATCCACATACTCGGGCATAAAGCCATTACGCCGCCCTTTGAAATAGAGAACGTGTCGGCCGGCAAAGTCTTGGACCAACTCATATTCCCCACGGTCTTCCAATACCATTTCCTCGAATGCGGGACGAAACTCCGCCTCACACCAGCCCAACCCCCATAAATATTGCATTCCATGGCCATCGAAGTCACAATACTTGCCTAAATCGGATGCATCCTTGATATGCCCTTCCCGAATCCATCGATCTAGTACATAATAACCGAATTCATGGAGCAGAATCGGAGCGTCTTTCTTTTGGGCGTAGAAGTCCCGGGTTTTTTGGATATCTGATGCTGTAACGCTCATGACTATCAATCCCTTCCTGTTATTGTTAAGCTTGATTATACTGTAATTCTGTGTGAAAATCTCATAAAGAAACTTTTATTTATGGCAAAACTCGGTTTTGATGATAATGGAAAAACCGGAAAAGTAACACGATAATACGAAAATAACGCTACTCATCTTTCGTATCAAAAACAAAAGCAAGAATCGCATTTTAGAAAGCGCGGCATTTAAATCACTATAATAGGCGGATAGGAGCCACAAATGCAGGAATACATCAATATTTTTTTAGACATGACCGGCAATATCGCCACTAGCATAACTCTTGCCATTACACTTGTAACCGCTGCAAGCTTGCTATTGGTCAATGTTGCCCGATATTTTCAAGCAAAAAAATACGGCATTCCACTCAAGATGGTCAGCCAAGCCAGCCTACCAGACAGCTTGGATTTATGGGTTATTCTTATCTCTGCCTTTGGATTTGGGCGATTCTTACCTGGTTTTATAACAAACCTGGACATAAATATGTTTGCCGCACTAGCAATAGCCTTTATATCCTGTTTTGCCAGTATAATGCTCCTTAAAGGCAAAGCATATTTTAAACACTACCATAAAGCAGGAAACTATTCGGAAATACAAATCGGGCTGTCAGAGAAGGCGAATGGCATCGCTGCTTTTTCTTTGATAGTTGCATGTCTTTTCTTATATGTGGGATATGTAAATCGCAGCATGATTGTGGATTACGAATTTATCGGGAACTCATTTTTCTATGTCTTGTATAGAGCCGCGTCAATTTTATTGATAATTTACCGGATACTTATAGGAGTACTTTTTGCTGTATGTGTACTGGCAAAAATATACGGTGACAAAGATACCATGACCGTGGATATAGACGGGCAACCATACTTGCTTGCGACCCAGCACAGCCAATTCCAATGGGTGCTTGTGCCCTGTGTTTTTGAGAAGAATAAGAGAGAAGATGGGGGTTTAGACGATATAGTAAAGTTTATTAAAGGGCGGTTTATCATCAGAGATATGTCCACTTTAGATGGATATTGCCAAATAGTTTGCCGGGAGGGGTATGCACTTCTTGGTGTCGCCCCCCAAGAAGAAAGAGAGGACAGCGAAAATGAAAAAAGCACTGATAACAGCCTTTGATCCATTTGGCGGCGAGACAATTAATCCGGCATTGGAAGCGGTTATGGCCCTACCCAATGAAATCGATGGCATAAAAATCATTAAACTGGAGCTGCCCACTGTTTACATCAAAAGTATCGACACCGTAATCTCCGCACTTGAGTCGGAATGCCCGGATATTCTTATTATGGTAGGCCAGGCAGGGGGCAGGCCGAATGTAACCCTGGAGCGAGTTGCCATCAATATAGACGACGCAACCATCCCCGATAATGAGGGCAAACGCCACTCAGACACCCCCATAGTGGAAGGCGGCCCGGTAGCATATTTTTCAACTTTGCCAATCAAAGACATCATTAAAGCACTGCATAAAAACGAAATCCCCGCAGCCATTTCTGACTCGGCGGGGACTTTTGTATGCAATCATGTTTCATATGGGGCATTGCATTATGCCGCAAAATATTTGCCCATGCTCAAGGCAGGCTTTGTGCATATTCCTTTCGCCCCAAAGCAGACCTTGAACAAACCTAAGATGCCGTCTATGTCCAAAGAAACTGTTGTCCAAGGGCTTGAAGTGATAGTCACGGCAGTCGTTAGCTTTAGTTACCGTAATCCACTTCCGTAACCCCTGGGATTTTACCGACTTTTATTACTTCACCGTCTTCCATGACCTCCACAGTTCCTGCAATGTTGTCGATTTTTATTGTCTTGCCATTTTTTTCGAACTCCATGACTGCGGCAATGAGCTTCTTCTTTTTCTTCTTTTTCTTCTTTTTTGCTATATTGACTGAAAAAAGAATCGAAGCAATAGGGATTACCAGCCATCCCCATGCCCACCAGCCCAGGAAAACCCCAAGGAGTATATAAATAAAAGGAGAAATTGACGGTATCTTATTAAGTCCAATCCCAGAGCTCAGTATTGCCATTATCGGGATAATAACCCAGCCCCATGTCCACCAGCCCCATGTCCACCATTCAGGCTGCCAGCTATTTTGTGTCAGCCCAACTATAAGATATACAAATGGAGAAAGGGCAACAAGTTTTGCAAAAAACCTTTTAAAACGCACTTGAATATGAAGACCATAATCCTTTTCCAATTCATCCACAACAATGGTACGTCTCCGTTCAAAGCCGCTTATCAGCTCTTCTGGGTCTCCTAATCCATCTTTTGCCGCTTCAAAAGCTTCGTCAAAGGATAGACCTGCGGCCATATAGTCATTGACCCGCTCCGTTAAATGGATGCGCAATTCTTCCTTTTGCTCACGAGCACTATCGCTTTCAACTACATCGTAAAATAAATCATTAACAAACTTGGATATGTGTTTGTCTTTCACAGTTATCTCTCCTTCCCCCTAGTTTCTTTATCTTCCGTGTCAGGTTCTTGACGGTTTTTGATAGGCTATACCTTTCTACCATGCATTCTGGCAGATTGGCGTTTTGCACTTGTGCTAATGTGTAGTAGTTCCTGCTTTCTGCCCTGTTCATTGCCGACGCTGTTACTGGTGTGAGATTAGTTTTTTCGAGATTCATCATAATAGTTAGCCTCCCATGCTAAGATTTTGTCCATTATTTTTTTTGTCATTTCCCATTTGATTTTGCTTTCCATCAGGCTATCTACCCCTGTTTGTGTTAGGGTGTAGTATTTTCTTCGCCCGCCCTGGCTTTCGTCTCCCCAATATGAGGCGATTAGTTTTTCTGCTTCTAGGCGGCGCAAGCCGGAGTATAGTGTAGCCTCTTTGATTTCGCAGGTGTCGTTGGTGATTTGCGAAATCGTTTTACTTATGCTGTAGCCATAGCCATCTTCCAAAGAGATGATTTTCAACAGGATAATGTCGATATGGCCGCTAATAAGGGCAGATGGGTTGATTGCTTCATTCAATTTAGTTCCTCCTTCGATACATTACTTTGTGGAACGCGTTATGTTGCGTCATTGATTACTGTGTGATGTATAGTAATATACAGCACAGAATTATCCCTGTCAACCCCTTTTCTAAATTTTTTTTCAACAATGAAAACATTAGAAATCCAGCTTGTGGACAGAGTACTCCAACCTGTCATTGCGAGCAGAGCGAAGCAATCCAGAGCCTGCGCAAATACTGGATTGCTTCGTCGCTTTGCTCCTCGCAATGACAGGGCAGAAAACATTTACAACTCCGTGACATTGGCATAATAACTTCAAAATATTGTCCCCTTATTATTTCCACTGTGAGGCCCACAAAAACTTAAGCGAAGGGAACATGCGAATGAGATATCCTAAGCCCAAGAAGTACCTAATGACTGCAATAGCAATAGTTGCATCAATCGGGTTACTTAGCGGCTGTAATAGTGAAGACAACACCTATCAACCCGCATCAAATGAAAATGTAAGAACCCAGGATTCCCCCACAGGGGAAGCACCTGTACGGGAAGAGCATCCAACTCACAATCCTGTCCAAGCTCAGAACTTGAATCTCATCAACACTACTTTCGACGGCACCCAAATAAGCTCGTCGGCACTATCCAAGGAGGAGGCCGCCCAAGTCGGTGCCAGATACATCATGGATATTTTCGGCGAAAGCATTGACGGTATGTATGTAGAACTAGAGTTTTCTGACTGGGAGCATCTGAATAGATCTTTATGGAGTGGTGCTGTCTCTTTTAGCAGAAGAAACACCTTGGAGCAAAGAGCTCGCCTTAACGAGTTAAACGATGAGTTTATGGCCAGATATAATGCCGGTGAGGATCCGGATGATATAAATGCCGATTTAATGGATTCATTTCTTGAGCAAAGGTATACTCTCGCCCACTTTTATTTCACTATAGACGCTATCACTGGAAAAAGAATTGATATCAGGCAGACTACACCAACAACGCTGATGATAATGGAAAACCAACCTTCTGACCATACAGTTATGGATGAATATATAGAGAGGGAATGGGGAGGTGACTGGGGGGCCGCTTTTGAGGCTAATGTCACCCCCCAAGAGATAGAAGAGCTCAGTCCCATGGCACTTGCATATGCCCAAAAACACTTTCATACAACAACCGTTGTAGATGTGGCGTTTGAGAGCGCATTTGCTACATTAATATATGTTGGTAACAGTAATTTCGACCGGGTAGTCTCTGCATCATTCCTCGCTATAGATGAAACCGGTCGCGAAGCAATTATTGCATTCGAAATGCCTAGTCGCGTATTAACCTCTCTTTCCACATTTAATAACGACTTCATCCCCATTGAGTTTGAGGAGGGAGAGGGACGTGAGTTTGTCCGCGAGGAAGAAAGATATAATGACACAGACGAAAGGAGGGCAGAGCAAGAAGAAGACCAAGAGGAAGATTAAAGATATTACCCCTATCCATATCTTTATTAAATTCTCTTCATTTTTCAATTCTCCTAATCGCATAGATGCGGCAAAGCCGCAGAACAAAAACAAAGCGCGTACCCCTTGCCCAGGGATACGCGCTTTGTTTTTTGACGGGATTTACTCCTTAACGAGACAGCCCCTTTGCGGCGGCTCGTGCCATAGCCTCCATATTCCGCGGCGGGGTATTGGGCATCGCTTCATGGCTTGGGGAGACAATAAAATTGGGGCCGAGTAGCTCTCTAAGGCGCATGACTTCGTCATTGACCTGCTGTGGGGTACCAAAGGGCAGTAAATCCTGGGTGTCAACCCCACCCATAAATACAATGTCTTTGCCATATTTGCGAGCTAGAGTAGCCGCTTCCATATTGCGGGCCTTGGCTTGGATGGGATGAAGGCCGTCTACACCGGCATCAATAAGCCGTGGAATTACGCTTTCTATGGCCCCACAGGAATGGAGCATTACTTTATAGCCTCGGGTCTTGGCCTGGGATGTGATTTTCTTAAAATAAGGCAACACAAATTTATCAAACATATCTGGGGAAATAAGCAAGTCCAACTGGCTGCCAAAATCATTGCCAAAGAAAATGGCATCCATGCGGTCACCGATGATATCAAACCATTTCTCATTTATCTGCAAATAGAAATCCACAACCCGCTCTGTAACTGCCTCAACAACAGCCGGGTCTGTGTACATCTTAATAAAATAATTTTCCATACCGAAAAAATCCGCAACATTATGAAAAAAGCAGGCCCATGTACCAGACAACACGGCCTTACCCTGCCTGATGGTCTCGTCAACGGCCTTCTCAGACTCAGTGAAATCGCAGTACTTAACATCCGGCCATGGGAAGCGTTCCACGTCTCGGACATCCTCACATTCCGCAAAAACCCCGCCCTCGTTATGAAGGGAGTTAAACATTTGCACACCCTCCATATGCTGCCACATCCCATGCGCCTCGGGCATTACCCAGTGACAGCAATCCCCTAAGGCAGTCCCCAGGGCATTGTGATTAGGCTCGGTTCCAAAGTAGTCGTACATACAATCCACATTTTCTCCAAAGGGCGCACCATGCCAAAAACCGCTTTGATTGCTGGTGCGGGACATTATTTTGTTGAAATGTTCGCGTCCGGTCATAACTACATCCCCTTGAATCATCCTATTATCTAAATAATTATACACTTGCAACCTGCCGAAATGCCCTGGTTTATTTGTCCATATGCATGGACTCTTATCATCCGCCAACAAAAACCTGCTTCAATGCCTCTAAATATCCATACCCATATAAATCATCCGGTTGCAAATAGCTCGCTTCTGTCCACTCATTCTAACTGCTGACCGTTATAAGTGGGGGTTGGTTTGAGTGTGCATCAATATAGGAAGAAGCACGGGTACAAAACCCGATATTCCGCTGTATCTTGTTTTCTGTGGTATGATAATGAACTGTCCTCATATCTCTGGCTGAAAGCTCGATTATCAGTGAGGCCTGCAAACATGAGAGGACGAAGATACACTTCCGCCCTTGGCAGCGAGTCCGGTATATTAGACCACTTCAACTCACCTATACCATCTGGTACGCGATAAGCCGCTACGGTCAGCTTCGGCCATCCGTTTTCCTCTTCCAGTTTTACATTGTCAAATATGTCTTTCTTATTTATGGCTAACACGATTTCATCATAGCACCAGCCATCGGGGCAACTGTCTATTGCAAGTAGTAGTGGGCCATAGGCAATCCCATATTTGCCTCGATTTACATAGCCTGGAGACAGTAAGCGAAGCTTCATTTCTACATCAATATTATAACATGTCTCTCCAGACTGAGCTTCAAGCACGATAGGCTCATCAGCTGAATAAACTCTTCCACCCACGCGCATCGTTGTTGCCCATGAAGGCATCCGAAGGCGAATCGCTATAGGCTCATCCGCCGTAATGGTTAGGATAGAGCAACCGCTACGTGGAAAATCCGTCTGCTGTGATAATTTGACCTTTTTGCCACTTCCCAGTTCAAATATTGCTTCTGCTGCAAACAGCATATTGACAGAAATTACATCCTCTTGCATTGAGTATACATAATGTGGCACCAGCCCCAGCACCCGCTGCCCATTTGTATGACAGCAGGTCATCGGTGCCTCATTGTGGGGCAGTTCTTTCGTCGCTCCAAAAAGCGGATCGGAACCAGGTATCTGACTCCAGAACACATAGTTCTTTGGTCCTGTCAGAGTAGTATAGACTTCCCAAGCTGAGGCTTCGGGGCACATAGAGACCAGAATGTGATTGTATGCCGTCTCTTCAATGTAGCCTATACATCTTGAGTCCCCTGTCATCTCAAACAGACGTGTGTTTAGTTGAATCCAGGCAAACGCTACACAGTTTTCAAGAAAATCCCTTTCGCTAAATATATATTGCCGCCCCCATTTTTCGTGGATACTCATACATCCATTGAGTTGTTTATAATAGAGGGCAATATTATCTCTGACTGTAATAACCTGTTCAATGTATTCCATTTCACCAGAATAATACGCATATTCTAAAAGCCCCACAAAGCAACTCATCATCTCGTAGCACTTACCATTCCCGATACTACGCAACTGTGCTGGGTCGGTTATCCTCTCTGTCAAATAAGGTGTACCTTCTGTATCACTGGCCCAATAATGCTTCACAATACGCTTACCAAAGTCCAAGTATCTTTTCTCTCCTGTAAAGCCGTATAGCTTCATGACAGCCTCAAGAACGGAGCCGGATGCTAACCCGCCATGTGAATCGGTTAGATTAAGATTTTTTTCACCATTTTCACCAAACACCTCTATCAACAAATCGATAGCACGACGAGATGCTTCCAAGGCTTTTTCATCTTTACGAATTTCATAATAATGGAGGAGACCTAAAACACAGTACTTAAAAACCCACAAATCCCAAGAACAGTTGGGATCTTCCCATCCCTCGCCTGTATTCCTTAGCCATCGTGTTTCAGGAAGATATGTCCCAATATAGCCGTCTGCTTCCTGATTGTCTATGACTCCCTGGGCAATATAGTCAATTTTGTCCCATAATGCGCAATCATCTAAAAGTAAGTTTATCAACAATGCCCCGTCCAAAAATTTTCCGGCGTGTTCTCCAATCCATGCTTGAACACCGGGACGATGCTTAAAACCATTGAGCAGCAAATCATCACTGACCCGCATCACCCACTGCACCACAGAATCCTTGGTTCTTCTGCCCCACAGGCCCCCTGTCAACGACACGACATTCGGAAGATTCTGCTTATTATGATTTGGCATACTAATATCCTCTCTTTCACACTACAATAATATTAACTCGTGCATATCCATTGGAGCTTAGCCTTTTATTCCAGATGTAACAACTAGACCACTTGTAAAATATTTTTGGAATATCGCATACAAAATTAGTACCGGCAACGCCGCAATTGTCATAGCCGCAGCCATTTGAGGCCATCTTACAACACCTGCCCATTCAGATCTGTATAAGACGGTAAGGGCAAGAGTCAAGGGTCTTCTTTCGGCGGAATTTATAATAATCAGCGGCCAAAACATATCATTCCATCTGTGCATAAATTCAAGCACAACAAGGGTGGTGACGGGGGGAATTACAACCGGTAAAAATATCGACGCAAATATCCTGCCTTCTCGTGCACCATCAATCCTCGCTGCGTCAAATAGGTCATTTGGGATTCCCATTGCAAACTGCCGTATTAAGAATATGCCAAATGCGTTGACAACACCGGGTATGATAAGCCCCAAGTAGGTATCAACCCAACCAAACCAACTATTTATTAAGAATATCGGTATCAATGTAACTTGATGAGGAATCATCAAAACAGAAAGGACGACAAAAAACAATAAACGCTTACCTGCAAATTGCATCTTCGCAAACGCGTATCCTGCCATTGTTGCAAACAGAACTGATAGAAAGGTGCCAATCACAGCGTATATCACCGAGTTAGAAAAATATCGATGGAAATTCGCTATCTGAAATATTTGAATGTAGTTGTCAAGAATAAATCGTTCAGGAAATATGACAGGTGGCCAGATTAGAGATTCCTCTAAAGTCTTAAAGGAAGTTGTCACCATCCAAAACATAGGATACAGTGCTATGACAATTAAAAGCAGCACTGGTATGATAGCCAACACACGTAAAACCTTTGCATGTAAGGGAGTCTTAAGCAAATCAGTTCACATCCTCTGCTTTAAATAGCTTTACCTGTATGAGTGTAAAAATAATCAGTATCGCAAACAACAACCACGAAATTGCCGCTGCATAACTTATATTGAAATCACGAAACGCCATATTCCACAGATAATAAATTAGCACTTCTGTAGATCGTGCCGGGCCGCCAAAGGTCATCACATACACCACGTCAAACACCTGGAAGGAGTTTATGACACCTAAAACGATTAAGAAAGTTGCCACCGGCTTAAGCATTGGCAGCCTTATATACAGAATCTCCTGCATGCGATTGGCTCCGTCTATACGCCCGGCTTCTAAATAGTCTTTTGAGATTGAAAGTATCCCCGCACTCCATATGGTTATCATGTAACCAAGATCTCTCCATATAGCCACAATGATAACCGCCCATATTGCCAGGCTTGTATCTGCCAAAAATCGT
Organism: Defluviitaleaceae bacterium; assembly: GCA_009781725.1. Classification (GTDB taxonomy): domain Bacteria; phylum Bacillota; class Clostridia; order Lachnospirales; family WQUN01; genus WRAN01. The sequence continues at coordinate 42,167 of WQVF01000017.1, read as the reverse complement.
TGCTGGGGCAATCCAAGCAATCTCAGTATAGAGTTGAGCAACCCGAAATCAATCTGGAAAATAAATGACCATATCAGCCCGGCAATAACAATTGACATAATAAACGGAACAAATAACAATGCCCGAGCTACTCCAGAAAACTTAAACCATGCTTCACATAATATAAATGACATAACAAGAGAAAGAAGCAGACCAATCGTTAATGACCCAAGTGTGAAGTACGTAGTATTTAGCAAGCTTCTCCATAGAAACTCATCACCAATCATCCTAGCGAAATTGTCTAAGCCCACAAAGGTAGAATTTTGAGGCATAATAACATTGAATCTTGTTATGGAAAGCCAAAAGGAGTATCCAATGGGAATAAGCCGAAAAATAATAATCAATATTAACGTCGGCACTAAAAAGAAATAAGGAGTGACTTTGCTTGAAACCAAGCGTCTACGTCTCATAATTACTCCCTTCCATTCGTTTGAATATATAGTACAACAATGAATTACACCGGAGCATTGGCTCTAATCATGTCCATGCCCCGGTGCAACTCACAATCCATATCTTATCTGTCCATGTCATCCAACACGTGATGCTGGGTACGTTGTATGATTAAATCAAGGGTTGCTCGCACGTCCAAATCATCCGCCAACATTTCCTGGAAAGTCGGATTTAGAATATCCCACATCCACCTTGCAGTAAATTGAAAAGTCGGTACCACATTTATCGTTTCTTGGGCTTGTCTACCAGCCATTTCAATATTTTCGTTAGGATTCCATCGGGGGTCGGTGTACGCACTATACCATACAGGAAGACCATTAGATGTTGCCTGGTCGCCAAAGCCGCTAAGAAGCAAGGATGACTCTAAGCTAAATGTTGCCATTATATACTTCCATGCTTCCTCGGGGTGATTAGTTGTAGCTGACATAGTCTCACCAGCGGAAACTGACATGCCTCCACGGCCTGCAGGTCCCATAGGCAGAAGTGCCACACCAAAATTCAGATCCTCCATCTCAGCAAAAACATTAATCATCCAACTTCCATCAATTGTCATGGCAACCCTGTTGTTTATGAAATTCTCAGTTGCTGAGACCGTGGCACCTACCGCAGCACCTATTCCCACAGTATCTGTCATATCTTTTATGAGCTGAATGCCATCAAGTGCTGTCTGATTATCAAATGCTATGCTGGTTGGAGTAGATTCACTATCAAAAAAGCTGCCACCGTGGGACCAGTAATACATCATCCAAAAACGATTGTACCAGTCACTCAGGTACCCGAATTGAGTGAATACATCTCCATCCATAATGTTTAGCAAATCAGCATGTGTATGCAAATCAATCCATGTCCAATCGTCTGCAGGATGCGCCAGTCCTGCCGCATCGAACATATCCCTATTGTAATATAGCACCATCACTGCAAAATAAGGGTCTACAAAATAAATCTCATCGTCAAACCTAACTATAGCAGTGTCAATCAAGTCTCCGCCAAAATCCTCATTATTGAAAAAAGTTGTGATTGGAGACAACATGCCTATGGCAACTCTGTTTCCTAAATCCTGTGAGTGAGTTCTGATAACATCAGGGGCATCCCCGGCGGCAAACAAGGTCACAAGTGCCTCGTCATACCCTTCTGGAAATGAGTCAAATTGAATCCTAATACCGGGATTTTCGTCTTCAAAGTTTCTGATTATCTCGGCATATAAATCGAAGAACGCCTGAGAGTTGCCCGGGTGCACAGCTCTAATGGTTATATAATCGCCACCATCATCGGCGTCATCTGAGCTGCACCCAACAGTCAATGCCAGCACCATCATAATAATAGCTAACACCATAATTACCTTTTTGTTTTTCATACTGATTCCTCCTTTTGAATCTCCACTTGTGGTAATATTACAGCCTAACACTATTCAAATACGCAATTTCATCCGGCTTTTTATTGCGTATTTCCTTTGGGGACATACGGGCATATTTCCGAAATGTGCGGTACAGTTGCTGTGTACCGGAGAAACCTGTGGCAAAAGCTATGTCTGATATATCAAGGTTTGTGTTTATTAACATATCAAGTGCCGCCTTATAGCGGAAAAAATAAAGATAGCCATGAAATGTGGTATCCAATTGTCTTTGCATAATTCTGTTAATCTGCTTCGGGCTTATATCGAGTAATTTTGCGACATCATCCACAGTCACAGAGTTGTTAAGATTAATCTGGATATAACGGATGATTTGGTCAACCCTGTTTTCATCAACTGTTTTCCTTGGTACACTGTAGGATACATTTTCTTCAGAGTACTCTGCTATAACCCTTATAATGTCAATAATCAGCTTCATGATTAATGTTTGCGCATACAAATAATGCCCAAAGGGTTTCTTCTCAATGTTTTCAACGATGGTATAAAAATCTCTTATTATTTCGCCCTCAAAATGGAATGGCCGGGTATATTTCCTGGAAAGGACTTCTATCAGATGCTTGCTTTCTTCCTGGGAGTAAAATGCCGCTCCCTCTTTGCTTCCGATGTGGTCTATTTCAAACTCAATGCACAGCTCAGACATGGGATCATTCTTGTCCGAACGCTGACGATGCATAACATTCGGACCCGTGATATAAAGCTCATTCTTGCTGACAATGAAATCTTCTCCATCCAAACTGATATATCCTCGTCCACCTTCGATAATGTGAACTTCGTAGTCATGATGTACATGTTCGGGTAAAAACCAATTAGCATCAGGAGACTCTTTGGATATATTGACAACGCGAACCCTCATATTACCTACGCGAAAGTCAAAATCTATGTCATTTGAGTACACTATTGTAGCCAAGGCAGACTCCCTCTTGGTATGTTTTACTATACTACACAGCATGTTATTGATTTGACCATGCAATGTCAAGTCATTTATGCCCGCCACGCAATCACATATAGACATTGACATTGTTTTGCGCTACAAAATACTGCCTTGCCTCTCTTATGGGCAATCATATTCGCCCCTTGGACATCATATATGGCCAATTTGCTTCTTGGTTTTTCATGTGCCTTCTGTATGCTGTGCATCAAAAAAGCCTGTGAGCTGGTAATCACACTCACAGGCTTCTTGTCGTACTTCGACTAATCTTAATCCATAAACGGATACCCAACATCCTCCGCAGGTATAAAAGTCTCCTTAATAGTCCGGGGACTGGTCCAACGCAACAGATTGAGTATTGATCCGGCTTTGTCATTAGTGCCCGATGCGCGGCTACCCCCGAAGGGCTGCTGACCTACTACCGCACCGGTTGGCTTGTCGTTTAAATAGAAATTGCCGGCGGCGTCAGCCAGCTTTGTTTCCATGTATGCAAGTACATTTCTGTCTTGGGAAAAGATTGCACCCGTTAGGGCATATGGGGATACCGTGCAGCAACTATCCAGGGCAGCTTCCATTTCCCCGTCGGGATATACATACACCGTAAGCACTGGGCCAAAGATTTCTTCTACCATTGTTTTAAAGTGTGGGGTTTTGGCCAAGATTACCGTTGGGGTGATAAACCAGCCTTTTTCAGGGTTGTACTCGCCACACAGCACCTCCGCATCTTGGGAAGCATGGGCGTAGTCTATATATTCCACTATGGATTTATAGGCCCTCTCGTCGATTATTGCTCCCATGAAGTTAGAGAAGTCTCGTACATCGCCGACTTTGAGTTTCGCAACTTCGGACAGGAGTCCTTCCTTGACCTGAGGCCAAAGGCTTTCTGGGATATATGCCCGGGATGCGGCGGAGCATTTTTGACCTTGATATTCGTATGCACCTCGCACCATTGCCGTTACCAGGGGCTTAACCGGGGCTGTGTTATGGGCAAAGATAAAATCCTTGCCGCCCGTTTCTCCAACAAGGCGTGGGTAGCCGTCGTAGTTTTGTATGTTGTCCCCTACCAGCTTCCAACAGCCGTTAAACACTCCCGTTGAGCCGGTAAAATGGAACCCGGCCATCCGTGGGTCCGTGAGAATATATGCGCTCATATCCGGTCCGCTACATGGTACAAAGTTTATTACACCATCTGGGAGACCGGCTTCTTTCATCAATTGATAAAAAAGATAATTGGAAAGAACCGCTGTCCCTGCCGGTTTCCATACCACGGTATTGCCCATTATGGCAGGGGCTGTGGGCAGATTACCGCCGATTGCGGTGAAATTGAAGGGGCTAATTGCCGCAACAAAGCCGCTCAAGGGACGGTATTCCATACGGTTCCACATCCCAGGGGAGCTTATGGGTTGATTGCGGTAAATTTCTTGTGCAAAATGGACGTTGAAACGTAAAAAATCCGCCATCTCGCAGGCCGAATCTATCTCTGCTTGGTGGGCGGTTTTGCTTTGGCCTAGCATAGTGGCGGCATTAAGGCGCATACGCCATGGACCTGTAAGTAGGTCTGCCGCCTTGAGGAAAATTGCTGCCCTATGTTCCCAGGGAAGGGCATACCATGCAGATTTTGCTGCCATTGCCGCATCTGCCGCTGTCTTTAGCTCCTCGGGGCCTGCCATGTAATACTCCGCCAGTACGTGGCCGTGGTCATGAGGCATACGACATTGGCCTTTTTTTGCAGTGCGGATTTCCTTGCCTCCGATGATTATAGGGATGTCAAGGACTTGACTTGATTGACGGGCTAGTTCGGCCTCAAGGGCCTTGCGCTCCGGATTGCCCTTAGCGTAAGTAAGTACAGGTTCGTTGATTGGTTGCGGTACTACGTAAATTGCGCTACTCATAAGTGCCCCCTTTATATTATTTTCATTAGGTCTTTTAATTTTACGGCTCTTGTGTATAGTAATTGCAAAAATTCATCAGGCGGTAATCTTTCGTGGCCTATGTTAAAGGCTTCCATTGCTATCGGACCATTGAAACCGGCCTTTGCAATATTGCTCATGGTTTGCGGCCAGTTTATCGTCCCATCAAAGGGCAACAGATGATGGTCGCCGGTGCCATCGTTATCGTGCAGATGCAATGACATCAAGCGGTTGCCATATTGGGCTAGCAAATCTACATCTTGGCAACGGCAATTATGATGACCGCTATCATAACAAAACCCGACACGGGGTGAATCAATCCGACTCATTACATAGTCCAGGTAGCGTACTTGCCGCAGATTCTCAAGGGCCAGGTTTACGTCGCTTCTTTCCGCTCTTTCTACTATCCGTTTAATCCTGTTAAGCCCAAGCGCATTGAAGGGCGGAGGGTTGTCTCCTTTAGAAAGATGCATAACCATTGTAGGAACTTGATAATTGGCACATTCATCTACTATTTCTAGGAAGTGAGTAAGCAAAGCGTCTCCATCGAGATTATCCCGCCATAGGTTATTTATTTTTTCGAAGGGCGTATGGATGTTTTCCACAAAAAGCCCTGCATCCCTCGCCAGCTTAGGATTTTGGCGGAAATTGCTATCACCAAAATTATCGCTCCACCATAACAGAACACCGTCAAAACCCGCTTGCCGGATTAGCTCAAAGCAGGTTTTCTTGGGGAGCTCATAGCCGAAAGCTTCAAATGTAGTAATCATACCCATCACTCCACCGACAATATATAACCATAAAGAGGCTGTTTCCCCTCATATACCTCCACTTCACAATCGGGATGGGCGATTTTCACGTACTCTGCCAAGGCTTCCCCTTGCTCCAATGTCACGCCTTCTCCGGTGTATACGGTCATGATATCCCCGCCAAAGCTTAACATATAACTAGCCAGTGCCTTGGCTGCGGATTGCATATCTTTTTCTACTAAAGCGATATCTCCGTCATATATGCATAGGATATCTCCAGTCTTGATTTCCCGGCCATCTAGCACGGTATCCCGCACTGCCTCTGTGATTTGGCCGGAGTGGACTGCTTTCATTGCCTCGTCTAGGGCCTCCAGGTTTTCTTCTATGCTGATTGTATCGGAGTTGTACATTACACAGGCTATCCCTTGGGGGATGGACTTTGTGGGCAGTACATGAACCGTTTTGCCTGTTACAAGTTCTGAGGCTTGTTTGGCTGTTAGGATAATATTGCTATTATTAGGCAGTACAATTACATGCTCGGCATTTACCTTTTCGATTGCATTGGCTATGTCCTCTGTGCTGGGGTTCATGCTTTGTCCGCCGTCTATTACGATATCGGCACCAAGGCCAGTGAATAGTTCTTTCAGTCCAGCACCTGCTACTACAGCAACTACCCCTACGGGCTTGGGAGGGCCTGTAGTTTTTTCAGAAAAATCAATAAGACCCGTGTGCTGGGCCTTCATGTTGTCGATTTTTATGTTTAGTAAACCACCGAAGCGAATAGCCTTTTCAAGTGCTTTGCCTGGATTGTTGGTATGGACATGGACTTTGACTAGACCCTCGTCTTCAATTACCACAACGGAGTCACCAATGGTGGGGAGGTAAGCTTGCAATACAGCCTCTGCGCTTTCTGTTTGGCCGCGCTTTGGTTCTTTGTCCAGCTCGACTAGGAACTCTGTGCAATAAGCAAACTGGATATCATCGGTGTTAAAGACGGCCATTGCATTGCCTTCGCCAGTGTCTGAGGGTTTTTCTAGGATTTCTATGTCACCAGGTTCATTCATGGCCTTGAGTGCGCCTTGGAGCATCATCACAAGTCCCATTCCACCTGAATCCACTACACCTGCTTGTTTTAGCACCGGCAGCATATTGGGGGTCTGTGCCAGGGTTTCGTTCCCTCGCTGTATAATGAATTTAAGGCAGGCTTCGATATCCTCTTCATCAAAGATTACTTCGTGAGCGGCTTCGCTAAAGGAACGGGCTATGGTGAGCATTGTCCCTTCTTTTGGCTTCATTACGGCCTTGTACGCCATTTCTGAGGATTTGGCCAAAGCCTCTGCAAGGCATTCAGCCGTGGCCACGGATTTCCCTTCCAGCCCTTTGGCAAAGCCTCTGAAAAGCTGGGAAAGTATAACACCTGAGTTTCCTCGTGCGCCCCTGAGTGCCCCGCTGCTTGCGGCCTTTGATATATCACTCACACTTGGGGTGCTAAGTTTGTAGACTTCCTTTGCCGCCGCCATTACCGTATGAGACATGTTTGTACCTGTGTCACCGTCTGGCACAGGGAAAACATTAAGAGCATTAAGGCTTGCCATATTGCGTGTGACTTCGTTGGCACCGCCGATTATCATTTTTCGCAGTATATTACCGTCTATGGATATTAATCCCATGATCTTCCTCCTGAGAGTTATACTCGTACACCTTCGATTATTACATTTACTTCCCGTACTTTAAGTCCTACGGTTTCTTCAACGCTGTATTTTACGTTGCTCATTAGGGTTTGGGCTATCGCTGCTATATTGGTGCCATATTCTACGATTATGTGCAGGTCAATAATCAAGTCCCCTTTTTCCCCTGTTTGAAGGCGTACCCCTTTAGAGAGGCTTTCTTTTCTTAGCAAGCCAACCAAGCCGTCCCGCATACTCCGAGCGGCCATGCCAACGACACCATAGCATTCTGTGGCGGCATTACCAGCTAGACGAGCAATCACCTCATTGGAAATGCCAATGATGCCTATTTCAGTTTTGGAATTTGAGTGCATATATCCTCCTTATGCAAGTGTTTACAGTTTTCATGATTGGAGTATATTATATTCGTTGGGTTTGTGGCAAGGGCAGAACTGGGCGCAGCTCTTTTATAATGACAGGATACTAAAAAAATCGTTTCACAGAAAATTATGCACAAAGAATCCGTATGGCACCATACGCATTTTTTATGGAAAACATACAAAATATATGGAGTGATGAAAATGAAGGTAAAGGAATTCCTGGCAAAGAAGGACATTGTAATCTCCCTAAAACGCTACGGCGTTGAAGCCATGGGAGCTATGACCCTTGGGTTGTTTTCTTCCTTGATAATGGGGCTGATATTGCGGGAAATTGGTACCCGTGTCGGTATCGGGTTTATGGCGGACATGGGCGGCTGGGCTATGGGTGCCACAGGCTATGCAATTGGTGTCGCTGTAGCCTTTGGACTTAAGGCCCCACCCCTTGTAATTTTCGCATCGGCGGCTACTGGGTTTGTGGGTAATTATCTCGGCGGACCTGCAGGAGCATTTATCGCGGCCTTGGTAGGTGCTGAGCTTGGCAAGTTGGTTTCTAAGGAAACAAAGGTTGATATTATCGTCACCCCGGCAGTAACCCTTATGACCGGTATGGGGATGGCAATGGCCGTCGGCCCTGGCATAGACTGGCTTATGACTACCATCGGGAATTTTATAATGTGGGCAACGGATCTTGTCCCAGCTGTCATGGGTGCAATCGTGGCAGTGGTAATGGGCATGGCCCTTACCGGGCCTATTTCCAGTGCGGCACTAAGCATAATACTGGGGCTTTCCGGTGTTGCGGCAGGCGCGGCTGTTGCAGGCTGTGCAGCCAATATGGTAGGCTTTGCTGTCGCAAGTTATCGGGAAAATAAGTTAAGCGGACTGGTGTCCCAGGGGCTGGGCACTTCTATGCTTCAACTGCCAAATATAATCAAGAATCCCCGCATTTGGATACCTCCGATAATCGCAAGTGCAATAGCCGGTGCAGTATCCGCGGCGGTTTTCCGTATGGAAAACATACCGGAAGGTGCCGGGATGGGTACCTCCGGCCTGGTGGGCCAGTTTGGCACATTTACGGCAATGGGCTTTACATGGGGGGTACTTGCTCAGGTTGTGGTTGTGCATTTTGTGATACCTGCGGTTGTATGTATTTTAGTTTCCGAGTTTATGCGGAAAAAAGGCTGGATTAAATTTGGGGATATGAAGCTAGAGATGTAGTATAATAAAAACCATAAATTTTTTTCTGCGTAGACGCATTCGCAGAAGAAAAATTTTAGAATGAAATCTTTTGCCTGCGGCAAAACCATAAATTTTTTTCTGCGTAGAAGCACTCGCAGAAGAAAAATTTAAAATGAAATCTTTTGCCTGCGGCAAAACCATAAATTTTTTTCTGCGTAGAAGCACTCGCAGAAGAAAAATTTATTGATTAGGAGGGTGCCAATGAAAGATTCCCGCGAAAAAATTCTTGCTCTTATCCGAGAAACCCCTATCCCTCTAATCGCCCTTAGAGACTCTATTCTTGCAATGAATATCATAGACATAGGCGATATCTTCGACGACCTGGAAAAGGAGCAGACCATCCAAGTCTTTAGAATGCTACCTAAAGATATCGCAGCCAATGTATTCGCTCATATTAACCCAGACAAACAGCAGATTATCGTAGAAGCCCTTACCGCCGCCGAGGCAGGCAGCATCGTAAGCGACCTTTTTATGGATGATGCCGTAGATTTTATCGAAGAAATGCCTGCCAATGTAGTCACAAAGGTGCTCTCCAATGTTACTCCTGAGAGGCGGGCTACCATTAATCAACTTTTGCAATACCCGGAGGATTCCATCGGCAGCATAATGACCACGGAGTTTATGGCTTTTGGTGAAGACCTGACAGTTCTTGAAGCCTTTGACCAGATGCGGAAAACCCGTGTCCATGGCCTTCATACCTGCTATGTTGTGCGGCGGGATAAGATGCTTATCGGCTATATCTCTCTCAAGACTTTGCTGCTGGCTAAACAGCATCAACGCTTGGGTGACTTGACCCGCCGCCAAGTAATATTCGCCGGGACTCAAGACGATCAGGAGGTAGCCGCCGCCCTTTTCCGAAAATACGACCTACTCTCACTCCCTATCGTGGATAGTGAGAACCGTCTTGTGGGCATAATAACCGTTGATGATATGGTTGAAATCGTAGAAGAAGAAGCCACAGAGGACTTTGAAAAAATGGCGGGTATTATGCCCATGGATGATGATCCATACCTCAAAACCGGGGTATTCAAACAATCCCTACAACGGATAGGCTGGCTACTGATACTAATGTTTGCAGCTATTTTTGCCGAGATGGTGCTTGAAAACTTCGAGGATGCGATGGCCATCCTTCCGGCTTTGATTCCTTTTATCCCGATGCTAATGGACACTGGGGGCAATGCCGGAGTCCAGACTTCGTCTTTGATTATTCGCAGTATGGCTCTGGATGAAATATCCTCAAAGGACCTATTCAAAGCCTGGTGGAAAGAAATTCGTGTGGCCTTGCTCTGTGGAGTTGGGCTAAGCATTGCCAATGCCATTAGAGTAATGATTTTTGGCCCAAGGAACGCGCTGCTCACTTTGGTTATTTCAATAACATTACTCGCAGTGGTTTTTCTGGCAAAAACAATGGGCTGCCTGCTCCCAATGGCAGCAAAGAAATTTAAGATTGACCCTGCTGTAATGGCCGCACCTATAATTAAAACATTGCTGGATGTGGTATCTCTGTTTATGTATTTTTCCATTGCACGATTAATTTTACCAGGACTATAAGGAGGGCGGCATATGACCGATATCTTACAACTATTGACCCAAACCCCTCTGGATGAGAATACTTTGCGGTCTCAATTCGCCGAAATGAACGAGGCAGATATTGCCGAGATTCTTGAATATCTGGACGACGAGCAGTCTATCGCTGCATTCCGATTATTAAGCGACGACCTGGCTGCCGATGTGTTTTCATATATTTCCCCAGACAAGCAACAGATGCTGGTGGAAGTCTTAAGTGACGATGAAGTAGAGGGCATAATGGAAGAGCTCCCCATAGACGATATGGTGGACTTCATAGAAGATGTACCAGAAGATGTAGGCAAATATGTACTCGATCAAGTAAGCTCCGAAAAAAGTACGATGGTCGACCGTCTGCTGGACTACCCTGATGACTCTGCCGGTAGCCTAATGACCACAGAAATCGTGGAGCTCTCACTATCCATGACCGTAAAGGATGCCCTAGAAACCATTCGTACATCAGGTGTGGATAAGGAAACAATTTACACCTGTTATGTAATAGATGAAGACCGCAAGCTGATAGGCGTAATCACCGCCGATACCTTGGTAAGAGCCGGACTCACCCAGCCTATAGCCGGGATAATGGACACCAATGTAATATCCGCCAACGCCGCTGATGACCAAGAGGAATTGACCAACCAATTCCGCAAATACGACCTAATTGCAATGCCAGTAGTAAACCGAGGCGGCCAGCTTGTGGGGATAGTCACCGTTGACGACATCCTGCGAGTAATAGCCGAAGAAACCACAGAAGATGTAGAAAAAATGGTAGGTATACGAAACACAACCGACGAGCCATATATGCGCACCGGAGTGCTAAGACACGCAAAAAATCGCATAACCTGGCTGCTGATACTAATGCTAACCGCAGCAATAACCGGTGCGATAATCTCCACCTTTGAGGATTCACTAGCAGTGCTTCCTGTGCTAGTGGCGTTTATTCCTATGCTAATGGGGGCAGGAGGCAACGCTGGCGCACAATCCACCACGGTGGTTATCCGTGGTATGGCCCTTGGTGAAATTGTAATCAAGGATGTGGTACAAGTAATCTGGCGGGAGACCCGGATTGCTATAGTATGCGGCATAGTCCTGGGCTTGGCCAATTATGCAAGAATATGGCTGATGCATGACGGAGATGGGACTCTGGCACTGGTGGTTTCACTAAGCCTGGCAATCACACTAGTAGTAGCCAAATCCATAGGTTGCACCCTTCCTATTTTAGCCAAAAAAATGAGAATAGACCCAGCCACAATGGCCGCGCCTATTATTACGACAATAGTAGACTGTACCGCGCTGATTGTGTTCTTTTCTATTGCCCGGGTGGCATTTAATATCTGACATGGACATATTATCAATGAATCTCCAAGAGCTGGAACAATTAATGCGTGATTTAAGCCAACCTGCATACCGTGCTTTGCAAATATTCGAATGGCTTCACAAGCGGTTTCCTGCCGCTGGTGGGGCTTTTTCTTTTGCCAAAATGGATAACCAGCCAAAATCTCTCCGGGAGGAACTAGAAAACCGCTGCTATATCACCCAATCAAGAGTAGTCGAACAACTCACCGCAACTGACGGAACGGTAAAGTTTCTACTGGAATTGAGGAGTGAATCGGCTGTTCAAGTCGAATCCGTGCTTATGCAATATGCTCATGGCCCTTCTCTTTGCATATCTACCCAAGCCGGATGCAGGATGGGTTGTTATTTCTGCGCAACGGGGCAAGATGGATTTATTCGCAATCTAACTACCGGGGAAATGTGTATGCAGGTTTATGCCGCCGGTGATATACGAAATATCGTGCTAATGGGCTGCGGCGAGCCCCTGGATAATTTTAACGCGACCCTGGGTTTTATCGAGCTAATTACACACCCCAAAGGTGCTGGAATCGGCCAGCGGCATATCACTCTTTCGACCTGTGGATTGGTGCCGGAAATTCTGGCCTTGGGGGAACGCCGTTTGCAAATCAACTTGGCTATCTCACTACATGGGCCAGACGACACAACCCGTCAAACCATGATGCCCATCGCCCGGGGATATTCCATTAAAGAATTGATAGCCGCCTGCCAGGAATACACACAAATCACCCACCGCCGTATAACCTTTGAATATGCCCTTACAGAAGGAATAAACGACAGCCCCGCCCATGCCAGAGCTCTGGCCAAACTCCTTAAAGGATTGCTCTGCCATGTAAACTTGATTCCGGTAAATCAAGTAACTGATTCAGGCTTTTCTCCAACCAAAAGAAAAGAAGCCCAAGCTTTCGCGGCAATATTAGAACAGGCGAAAATCCCCGTTACAATACGCCGGACAATAGGTGCTGAAGTTAATGCTGCCTGCGGGCAGCTAAAGAGCAAGCCCTTATGAAAACTACATACAAAGAAACGGACCTATATAACCCAATCCGTGACATGCTTCAAGACCAAGGCTTCACCGTACGAGGTGAAGTCAAAGGCTGCGATATCGCTGCGGTAAAGGATGACCAGCTATGGATTGTCGAAATGAAACTTTCCGCTAATCTAAAGCTTATTTTCCAAGCAATGGAACGCCAGACCGCTACAGATTGGGTATTCGTTGCCGTCCCACGCCCTCGGAAAGCTCGTGGCGGCAGCTTTATGAAGCTGCAACGCCTTTTGAAAAAACTCCAAATCGGCCTAATATCCGTAGCACTTGACAGCCCAGCAAAACACGCGGAAATTATTCTGTTCCCATCAGGCAAAGCTGACAAAACCACAAAAAAGTCCGCTATTATACGGAAAGAAATTGCCGGACGCACAACAGATACCACCGGCGGCAGCAAAGGCACGGTCAATACTGCCTACCGCGAACGAGCAGTACGCATAGCCTGCTTGCTAGAAGCCCATGGCGACCTATCCGCAAAAGAACTGACCCAAATCCATGGCTGCGAAAAAGATACCTACTCAATTTTACGAGTTAACTATTATAATTGGTACAAACAAGTAGCAAGAGGCCGATTCGGATTAAGCACCGACGGCCATGCATTCTTGCGAGAAAATGAAGCCGAAAAGCTTGTGATTTTCTACCGGATGAAAGCAGAAGGGGTATAGCACATGACAGAAATGCATAGCCACGCTCACAGGATGATTTCCAAAATAATAGAAGACAACCTACCTGATGAAGCCGTAGTCAGAGCTCTTGCAAACCAAGATTTAGGCGAAAAAATCCACCTTGTAGCCATAGGCAAGGCCGCATGGACAATGGCAGCCGCCGCAAGCCGCTACCTTGGCGACAAAATCCAAACAGGAGTTGTGATTACAAAGTACAACCATTCCCAGGGGGCAATTCCACGGACAACAATATTTGAAGCAGGGCATCCAATCCCTGATGAAAATTCCGTAGAGGCAACCAAGGCAGTGTTAACCCTGGCCGAAAAACTTGACAATGATGATAAACTGCTGTTCCTTGTTTCCGGCGGCGGTTCAGCCCTCTTTGAAGCTCCTATGGATGGGATTAGCTTGGAGGATATTGCGGCACACACAGGCACTTTGCTGGCCGGTGGTGCCGATATCTCTGAAATCAACACCATTCGTAAGCGGTTTTCAAAGGTTAAGGCTGGGAGATTTGCGACACTTTGTGAGCCCGCAAACATCTTTGCAATAATCCTATCAGATGTACTAGGGGATAGACCGGATGCCATTGCATCAGGCCCCGCTACCTCAGATACATCCACTAAGGAAGAGGCTATTTATATTGCAAAAAAATATGGCCTTGACCTAAGCCCCGCTCATAAAACCCTACTAGAAATAGAAACGCCCAAAACCATCGACAATGTGACAGCAATTGTTACAGGCTCCGTTCGCTCCCTTTGCGAATCCGCCGCCACAAGTGCCTTGGCCTTCGGTTACACCTCATATATCCTGACCACATCCTTAGACTGCCAAGCCGCGGAAGCAGGGAAATTCTTAGGGGCAATGGCAAGGGATTCCCATTTTCAAAGACCCTGCGCAATTATCGCAGGCGGGGAAACGATAGTACATGTCACAGGCAACGGAAAGGGAGGCCGAAACCAAGAGCTAGCCTTAGCTGCGGCAAAAAGCATAGCAGGACTTGAGAACACTGTAATCTTCTCCCTAGGCTCCGACGGCACAGATGGCCCTACAGATGCCGCCGGAGGCATAGTGGATGGAAAAACCAAAGCCAGCCTAGCCGCTCAAGGCCTGAATATAGATAAAATCCTAGCTGATAATGATTCCTACAATGGCCTAAAAGCTGTAAACAGCCTATTAATCACCGGCCCTACCGGAACCAATGTTAATGATGTTGCTGTTGTATTGTGCATGTAAATTCAAAAGGGTTGGCCTCACCGAAACCTATGCCTCATAAAATAATACTGCAAAACTCGAAAATCATTATACCCATAATATAAATCCATTATCGGGTGCTGTGCGATATAGTCTGTCAAGAAAGAAAACCACGCAGTATCCTGTTCAAATCCCAAGAATGAAAGCAATTGCTGGCCCATATAATTTGCGCTAAATAGGAGCGGTACATCCTCAAAAGAAATAAGCTCACGGGCCAACTCGTTGGCGAATATAAGATAGGGTACTGTAAACTGCAATTCTGGCTCCGCGGCAAGGTCTAGACCAAGCCGCTGATATATACCTATCCCGCCGGCAAATGAGGGCAAATGATCACTGTAGAATACCAGTAAAAACGGTTCGTCTTCATTTTCTAAGAAATCCGCAAGGGCAAGAAGCTCCTCCGCACTTTGACGGATTCCATAGAAATAATTGTATAATTCGTTCATTTCTGCATCACTAAGGTAGATATCCGATGTCATGCCGCGGGAACCACTATAGAATCTATTGGCAAAGGGCATATGATTTTGGATAGTTACCATATATGCAAACATAGGGCCCTGGGCTCTGTCCCTGTTCGCAATTACATCACGTAGAAAATCAAAGGTCGAGGCCTCGCACACAAGACGAGTAATAGTCTCCGCGCCAGCCTCCAGGAAATCATAGCGGAAATACATATCATGAAAACCCAAATGTCGGTAGACATTTTGCCGATTGTAGAACCAGGGTGCCCCGGGATGCATTGCAACAGTATGATATCCCCTGCCTACAAGCACAGAGACAATGGACTCGAAGGGTTGGCGGATAAACCAAAATGATGAAGGTGATTCTCGGATAAACTGGGTAGACATCCCTGTAAGAACATCGAACTCAGTGTTGGCAGTGCCACCGCCAAAGTTGGGCACGATAATATCCCCTATTACACTACCCTCACGGGCAGCAAGCTCATGAAAGGCTGCTAGTGGGTCGTTCTCAAAGCCAAATGTAGGATTGTCCGACAACCGAGA
The DNA here is from genome assembly GCA_009781725.1 of Defluviitaleaceae bacterium. Classification (GTDB taxonomy): domain Bacteria; phylum Bacillota; class Clostridia; order Lachnospirales; family WQUN01; genus WRAN01. Next base: position 26,510 of record WQVF01000017.1, on the reverse strand, counting down.
AAAGCTTTCACTCATTACAACCACTACATTGATATGCCCTGGCTCATGAGGCTCACATGTGGTGTCTTGCCCCTCTAATATCTCCCGGGCTAACTGCTCAGAAAAATCGTTGGGACGCTGGGGAGAAAACCTTGATAAAAACGCCAGAAAAGAATAGGTCGATCCCCTGGAGTTATAAATATCCACCAGCCTAAATCTGCTGCCCTCGACAGGAAAACTGCCAAAGTATCCATGATTCCAATAAACTGTGGGTAATAAAACAGTCATACATAGCACACAGACAACTGCACCAGGTAAGCTAAACCGCCATTTAGGTTTATAAGGCGTTACAAAGAGTAAAGATATTATCAGCAGTAAGAAAAAAATAATCAGCGCAACAATAGTCCACTCTGCAAAAAAATTTATCCCCGAGGATACATATCGCACCTCATTAAACAAAAAAATATCCGCCGGCAAAAAAGGCTCGTCCCGGAAAAAAACCTTGCTACGGTTAATCAATGCTATTAAAAATGTAATAACCGTTGGAAACACTGTGGCCACTACCAAATTGCGGCTTATCCCAAATAGCAATCCAACTAAAAGCCATATCGGCAGGCCGTTTAGCAAAATCAACATAGGGCTTTGCAGAAATATCCGAACAGATACCATAAAGCTGGTGGGAAGAAGATAAATTGAAGTGATGGTTAACATCCCGCCATAGATAAATAAAAATACGAAAGTAAGACGCGCAGATATAACCAAGCGCATACGAGATAGCTTGTTAACAAATTGGTTCATGGGTACCTCTCCATGTTATAGCGAATTAAATGAGAAACAGTCCAGGCCGAGCCGAAAATCGCGAACGCTTCTACGCGTTTTCGGCGACAGACTGGACTGATTTCGAATTAATTCGCTATATTGTGTGTTTTTATTGATTGAGGTCAAAGCATGGAGCGGTGCACCGCTAAAGCTTGATCTTCCCTTTCATACTACTTCAATAGTCTGCATGCCATACTATCACGATAGTCTGAAGACGTCAATATCACACCACATACTATAAATGGGGAATGTTTTCATTCTGTTAAATAAAAAAAGGAGCTGCAATATGCAACTCCTTCGATTTATTTTTACTAAATTTTACTCCTCGCCGCTTACCAGTTCATCCTCCGGCAATATAACCTCGATTTTAGCCGTGCTCACTTCGTATGCGGTTTTTTCTTGTACTTCCCCATCGTCTTTGCGTTTTTGGTACTGGCGGCTTTGCATCCTGCCCCATAGACGGATATTATCCCCAACTGTCAACCGGCCGGCGTACCTTGCGTTTCTACCCCATGCAATGCAGGGTATGTAGTCCGACTTGTTGTAGGAGCGGTTTACGGCTACCAGCAAATCCGCGATTTCGCGGCCAAATGGGGTTGTGCGATAAATGGGTGGCTTACAAAGATACCCATTCAAAAAGACATCGTTGGGACTTGGGTCCACAGGCTTATCCAGCAGCTCAATATCCCGGGCAAAAACCGTGAGCACCAGTTTATTTTTCCGGTCTGCCTCAACGTAATTGTTATATGAACGAATTTGGCCCCTGATAAGCACCAGCTGCCCTGGCTTCATGGCACCCCTGTCTATTATCCGTTCGGATACGGTTACGGGAAGAGCGTCTGCAGTACCGCTAAGTCTATCTACTTCTACATCAAAGCGGTAAAAGCCTTCGCCGTAAATTTCGTGGCTAAATACCAGGTCAGCTTGGACGCGCCCGCCAACCTCAATAAAATTAGTGCCATTTTCCATTTGATTCCCGCCTTAAGTAAGTTTCTTCTTTTGTAGGATATTCCGGCTGGCCGGGCTTTAGAACCCGCTGTTCGAAATATTGTATTCTGCCTCCAAAGGGGGCTTTGCCTGTAAATAGGACTCTGCCAGGGAAGAAGGCCGCTCGTGTTCATGTCTTAGGTATTTTATCACAGATTTTACTCGTGTAAATATGGACTTCACGGTTTTAATAGTATATTATCAGCGGCTTACCCACATATGGCCCATGCTGCGGCTGCTCCAAGGGTTGCTTCCGGCGGTACGGTCCCTGCTGTAGCAGAGAATTCCTGCGGGTCTTTGACGGCACCGTCCAAGGCTACGAACCCTCGTTGGATACAAATATGCATGTTGTCATCGGTGATGCTTGAGGCGGTGATACAAGCTTTATTGCTGAAGCCATATGTGATTAGCTTAACATTGGTAGGCGCAATATTTGGAAGAATAGCCTTGTCATCGGCATTGACCACAAGATATCCTGACTGCGTAAGCCTGGGGATTGCTTCAGGCAAAGCCGGAGAAACCCCGGAAACGACAAGCACATCAAGCTCCGGGCCATGCTCATCGCCTGTAATGTGATAGCAATTGATGTTTCCGCCGCTCATACGCAAAAATTCCTGCTCAACTTCCTGTCCGTTTTTTCCAATCAAGCCAACAGATGGCATTGAAAATCCCTCCCCTTGATTTTAATGGGGGCTCTGCCCCCAAACCCCCGCCGCTTGCGGCGGGCAAAGCCCGTCCTCGCTTCCTCGCTACGCTACGGAGCCATGCTTCGCATGGTAAACCATTTAATTATAAGTCATATTTATAAGCATTTCACATTATCCACTAGATTATTCTATTAAAAATTGGTACACTTCATCCATGGATGCCCATAATTTACCAACAAAGCAGAATCTGATATTAACCCGGGGACGACTGGTTCTTGCCCGCAGGGGTTATGATTTATTGGAAAGAAAACGGCAAGTGCTTGCAAATGAGCTGTTGGCTGTGCAGGGGCAAGCTGCAAATATGCGGCTGGAGCTGGGTCGGGCATTAGAGAAGGCCCTTACTGCATTTAAAGTGGTAGCAGCAGAAATAGGTATGGACAAATTAGACGAGATAGTCAACGGAGTAAAAGCATCTACGCCTGGTAACGTACCATTTAGTTTTCGTAGATTAATGGGCGTGGAGCTGCCGGTAGTGAACGAAGACTATATTTTGCTGGAAATCAGCTATGAACTTGCAGGTACGACAATATCACTAGATGAGGCAGTGCTTGCGTGGAAAGAAGCCCGGAAACTTATTATTTCCTGGGCAGCAATAGAAAATACGGTGTATCGATTGCAATTACATATAAAAAAGACACAAAAAAGAGCCAACGCCCTTGGGAACATTGTTATTCCCAAGTACGAGGCTCGGATTAAGTATATTAGAGAACGGCTGGAAGAGCGTGAAAGAGATGATTTGGCGCGGATTAAGCTGGCGAAGAAAAAAACCGGGTATGAACCGGGATAAACATAAAACCCATCATTGCGAGTGAAACGAAGCAATCCAGAAAGCTCGGTATAGTGCTGGATTGTTTCGTCGCTACGCTCCTCGCAATGACGGTTTGTCTTTCATAGTTGAATCGGCATCAGCTCAGACCCTGGTCCGTCCATTGTAACGGCGGCGGGTGGTATACCCAATTCCTGGCTCAGCAGCTCCACTAATCTCAACTTACAAAACCCTCCTTGGCAGCGGCCCATTTGGGCTCGGGTACGGCGTTTTATTGCGTCAAGGTTTCTCGCACCCAAGGGTCTGTGTATTGCATCGATGATTTCTGCCTCTGTTATTGTTTCGCAGCGACATACTACACGGCCATAGGCTGGGTTTTCTTTTATTAAGGCGGCTTGTTCTGTTTGGGATAAATCTCGGAAGGATTTTTTTCCGATTCGTTGGGCTTTAAAATTGTGATTTAAATTTGGTTGAAGTCGCGACGTTACAATTTCGACTATGCGCGCCGCAATGGCCGGGGCAGCTGATAGACCAGGGGAATCTATGCCCATGGCATTAATAAAGCCGGGGGCCACTTCTTCGATTACAAAGTCTTTATCCTTGTGTTTTGCACGGATTCCCGCATAAGCGGTTATGCAATCATATATGGGTACGGACTTTAGCAATATACTGACTTTATCCAGAGCATTTTTCAAGCCTTCAGCCGTGGTGCCTGTGGCAGTTGGACTTTCTGGCTCTTCGGCTGTGGGACCTAGTAAGATGTTTCCGTCTACGGTTGGGACAATGAGCGAGCCTTTTCCCAGATGAGAGGGCAGCGGGAAAATTGTGTGTTTTACCAAGTCCTTTTGGGTGTTATCTAATAGGAAATATTGGCCTCGTTGGGGGATAATCGCCTCTTTGTGAGAGGAAATATGATTATGGATATTGGCACTTTCAATCCCGGCGGCGTTGATTATAACCTTCCCACATAAGGGCGCGCATCTCCCTCCTGCTGTATGGACGATATAACCTCGGCCTGCATCTGTTTCAACCCGAATTACCTCAGTTTCCAGCAAAAACTCTACACCATTTTGGGCCGCGTTTTCTCCAAAAGCAATCCCAGCTTCGTAGGGGGAAATTACTCCTGCTGTTTTTGCTCGTAGTGCAGCTGTCACATGGCCGGTAAGATTAGGCTCTAGGGCAAGGACTTCCTCCCGTGACAGCAGCTCCATATCCTTGACACCGTTTTCAAGGCCCTGCTTGTACAGAGCTTGCAGGCGGGAGAAATCCTTTTCATTGGTACCGATAACCATAGAGCCGTTGATGTGGTATGGGATATCCAATTCTTTGCACAAATCGGGGTACATTGCCGCGCCCTGTACATTAAGGGCAGCTTTTAAAGTCCCAGGATGGCAGTCATATCCAGCATGAAGTATCCCGCTGTTGGCTTTAGTGGCACCGCAGGCGATGTCAGTACCCCGCTCAACTAAGAGGATATTAAAATCGTAGCGGCTTAGCTCGCGGGCGGTGGCACAGCCGATTATTCCGCCGCCTATAATTATTATGTCGTACATATTTGCTCCGAGGATGATATTTTTTGGTATTATACTATAGCGAACGACATTGAGAAACGTGATTGAAGGAGGGCTGATAAAAACGCGAAACAAGCGTTTTATCTGATTTTGCCCGACGCGCAATCATGATTTCGAAAGTCGTTCGTTATATAACATGAGCTGTCTACAGGAGTGGTTTTGATGATTCTGACAAAAGCGGTCGTTCCTTTTTTGCATTGTTTTTAATGATAATTGCAATTATTGGGACTTTATGTTTATTATTGAGTCTGCGTACAATGTGCGGATGTGTTCTCAACCCACAAATAAGTTTTGTCATTTTTGCCAAAGGTTTTATATCTCGTTTGTGATTTTTTGAATGATTATTGATTTATATGCAGGTATACTTGATATTTTTGCAACATCTCTGTTGTTGACATGGATATCATTAGGATGCTACATTTACAATATGAGGTTATTGGCATACTTGGTTTACATATAGATTGCGTGTTTCGTGGTCACAGATGATTTAGTGCAAAGCATAATTATTTTCATTGCAGATATTACAATTACCAGTGCCCCTAATGGAGCCATACACAATAACGGCGGCAATTTTATCATGCATTACAGCATAATTAATACCCGTGTTCATAATTTTAGAACATTCATATAAGGATTGGACCGGGAGGAATATTCAGGAATAATGTAGTGGATATCAATTATCATCAGAGAGGCATACAGTTCACATAATTTTTGGAGGTAACGAAATGAAACGCGCAATAAAATTAGGAGTACTGCTAGTGACACTAGCCGCAATTATGGTCTGGGCTCTAGCCGCAGACGAAGGGTATGAAAACTACAACAACGAAGTCAGAGCCGCCTTTACCACCCTCAACGACAATGTAAGAGTCTATGCCACCACCGCAAACGCAGCCCCAGGGGAATATGTAGATATCAATATCCGTCTGGACGAAAACTCCGGAATAACCATGCTATTCCTTAACGTCAGTTACAATAGCGCGGTACTTGAGCGTGTTGGCCTAACAGCAGGAGATACGATGCTCTTACCACAACCGCCTCCCACAGACGCCAACCCCTTTAACACAAACTTTGAGCTGGCTGACCCTACCGGTGTTTCCACAGCTACCGGTAATCTTGCAACCATACGATTTAGAGTGCGTGACTATGCCCCGGTCGGGGCTACACCAGTAACCATATCTGTTTCTTCAGCCTATGTAGCGTATGGATTTGTGTTCAATGCCGTTAATGTTTCCGTTAGCAATGGTTTAGTTAATGTGACCGCCCCACAAGAGGAACCAACGCCTACACCAACCGCTACTCCCACCGCCACACCTACTCCTCCTACCCCCTCTCCTTCCCCTGCACCTCCTACCCCCTCTCCCTCACCTACCCCTCACATCACAATAGCAATAGTCCTAAACGCGGCTCCCGGCCAGCTTGACGGGTCCGGCTATATTACGTGGCTGCGCCCTATTGGAGAAACTGTTAATTCATTACCAACACCAACCCGCGCCGGCTATACATTTGCCGGTTGGACAATAGACGGCAACGCTGTCAATCTACCCTATACCTTTAATGCAAACACTACATTACAAGCAACTTGGACAGCTATCGTAGCACCAAGCCCTTCACCCTCGCCTACTCCCACACCAACCCCTTCTCCATCACCTACACCTGGGCCATCTGCAACTCCGGCTCCCTCCAATATACCCCCGGGCCTTCCAACACACCAGCCCCTTCCAATACCCCAAGACCCTCCAACACACCAACCCCCACCCCTTGTCCATCAGGCAAACGACCCAACCCCCAAACCAACCCTCTCAATATCAGCTTCGCAATCTTTGTGGCAGTAATGCTAACGGGAATAACCACCTATGGCATTATAACCTTGACTAGGAAGCACAAGGCCCAAGCTGACCAATACGATAAAGACCTCACCCGTCATAATCGCGAAGAGCGGATTACGGATATAGTAGACAAATAATCTCAATGTATGGAGAGAAGCACACAAAGAGAGGTAATTATGAAATCAAAAAAGTATCATCGTGGGGTAAGAACACCTACATTTCAGCGTGGGGTGTTATGTTTTATTATTTGCCTATTGGTTTTTACAGTGATTCTTGCTGCGGGAACCGGAAATAATACATTCGCAAGTGACAATCAAGAAAGGCCTGTGGTGGGGCTGGAGGCCGGTTTTGACCACACTGTTATTTTAAGAGAGGACGGCACCATTTGGAATTGGGGCCGTCAAGCGGAAGCGCAATTGGGCACCAGCCAATCGAGCTTTAGGAGCCGAAGCACCCCAACGCGGGCACGTACAATGTGGGCTAGCGATAAAACCGGCTTTGCACCTGATCCTGATTTTCCATATCCGGCAGAGGTGTTTAACAATATTACTGTGATTGCATCCCATAAAATGCATAATTTGGCATTGCGCAGTGACGGCACTGTTTGGGCTTGGGGATGGGGTTGGGAAGGACAAAAAGGCTCAGGCCGCATAATAGACGGAGGCGCGTATCCAAGTTCACAGGCCGCACCGGTAATGCGCGTACGCGGAAGAGGGACGTCTGCCCACGAATATTTCCTAAGGGATATTGTAGCCCTTGAAGTGGGTATGCTCTTTTCCGCTGCGCTACGCAATGACGGTACAGTTTTGGGCTGGGGTCAAATGGATTCCAGAAACCAAACAGGAGCACCCCCAATCAATAGCGATTACCCTGTGTTAATTGATGGCTTAGAAAATATTGTGGCACTTTCCGCAGGAAATGAACATCTATTTGCTTTGGATAAAGACGGTATTATTTGGGGATTAGGGCAAAATAACTGGGGCCAAATAGGAGATGGGACGACTACATACGCACTAACCCCGGTGAGAGTGGAATTTCCAACAAATGCAACGATACTCCAAATTGAGGGTGGAGGCACCCACTCTACGGCACTTACAAGTGATGGCTATGTCTACACCTGGGGGCGTAATAACAATGGTCAGCTTGGCTTTGCCCCAGAAATCGAAGTGGTTATGATACCTACAAGAGTAGAAGGTATTGACAGAGTTGTCCGCCTTGCAGCAAACAGAGACCACACCTTAGCTTTGCGGGAAGACGGCACTGTTTGGGCTTGGGGATGGAATCGAGACGGACAATTAGGCAACGGCACGAGAATGAACAGTAATGTACCTGTGCAAGTGATAGGTATAACAAATGCAAGATATATCACAGCGGGTGATGGACATAGTGGGGCGATACTCGCAGATGGCAGAGTGATGACTTGGGGGCGAAACTGGGACGGCCAGTTAGGAAATGGTAATCCCAATTCTTCCGCGATTCCACTGCAAATTGATAACTTGCACAATATGCAAAGTGTCGTGGCGGGGGATTCGTTTTCATTAGCCTTGCATAGCGACGGCACTGTATCAGGTTGGGGGAGAAACAATCACCATCAATTGATTGCATCCTCTACAACCGACCAGCGCACCCCTGTCCGGGCACAGAATGCCCGCCCTGGTTGGGACGGTGTGCTGGACAACGTCATGGAGCTTGCCCCCAGTACTGCCATTAATTATGTCCATGTTTTAGCAATACGCGATGTTGGTTCACCAGAAGGAGGTGCTGTGTATTCCTGGGGTTGGAACATGGACGGGCAAGGAGGGATAGGTCGTAGAAACCGTGATGCTATGATTGTAACAGATGTACGCCTTGATATACCAAGGCGAGTCAGGCCTGTTCAACCTGGGTGGGCTCCCCAAGGATTAAATCCTCGTCTTACCTATGAGCCTTATGATGTGAATGATGCCTTTGATGACATCCTCGCCGCTGCGGCAGGGGAACGTCACTCGGTGGCCTTGAGAGCAGACGGCACAGTTTGGACATGGGGGCGTAATGACCACGGTCAACTTGGTGGTCTGCAAACGGGCAGCAATCAGAATGGGGAAAATAGGCGCAGATTACGCCCTAGGCAAGTGCCAGGCGTGTATAATATAACTGCAATAGAAGCTGGCCATAATCACACAGTTGCTCTGGACACAAATGGTTATGTTTGGACATGGGGACGTAATAATCGCGGTCAACTTGGACCCAGCGACAGAGCCCAAAACTTCGACCCTGCCCAAGTACAGGGCGTTGATAACATTATAGCCATTTCAGCACGTGGGGATTTCAATCTGGCTTTAGACACAAACGGCAATGTTTGGGCTTGGGGACAAGATGCCGGACGTTTGGGTTATAATCTGACGAATCCTAATCCTCCAAATGACAGAACTGAACCTTCTTTGGTATTAATGGCAAACGGTGAATTACTTGATGGCATAATAAGAATTCAGGCCGGGTTTGACCACTCTATTGCTGTACGAAATGATGGAACTTTGTGGTCATGGGGCAGTACCAATGCACATGGCCAACTTGGCAACGGGACTACAGGCAATGCTGTCCGCAGGGCTACACAAGTGCTTTCCTTGGGAGAATTAGGTATAAACAGCGTGGAATCTATTGCCCTTGGTTCCATGCATACAGTTATCGTAGATGACAGCGGAAACGTATGGTCTTGGGGAAATAATATGGTGGGTGCTTTGGGTGTGGGGTCGATTCCCGGAGACAATTCTTACCAAACTGTCCCAGTTTTTGTTCGAAGCGCAAATACTGATTTTAGCGTACTGGTTTGGTCTGATTATATACCAATGACCCCGATTCTAGCTCCGGCACCGACTCCACCCCCTTCAATAATCCCCGGCAATGTAACCGGCAGCGGTACAGTATCCGCAGCAGACGTAGGTATGCTGCGAGCCTATCTAGCCGGTTTCCCAGTAACAATTATCCGGGAAGCTGCCGATGTAAACGGAGACGGCGCAATAACCGCGGCGGATTTAGCATTGATTAGGGCATATCTGGCGGGTTTCCCTGTTACTTTATTGCCCCCGCCCTCATAGCGAATTAATTCGAAATCAGTCCAGCCTGTCGCCGAAAACGCGTAGAAGCGTTCGCGATTTTCAGCTCGGTCTGGACTGTTTCTCATTTAATTCGCCACATAGCGAATTAATTCGAAATCAGTCCAGCCTGTCGCCGAAAACGCGTAGAAGCGTTCGCGATTTTCAGCTCGGTCTGGACTGTTTCTCATTTAATTCGCTATAATTAATCGTCCCACCACCGATAACAATATCTCCGTCATATAAGACCACAGCTTGCCCCGGTGTGATTGCCCGCTGGGGCTTTTCAAATTCCAAATACAGCTCATCGGGGCCGGTTTGCCATACTCGGGCTGGTTGGGCCTGGTGGGAGTAGCGGATTTTGGCTTGGACATTGAGATGACTGTCTAGCTTTTCTATCGGGATAAGATTAATATCCTGGGCGACTAGCGATTTGTTAAACAAATCCTCCGACCTGCCTACAATAACTGTATTTGCATCTGGGTCTATTTTGGATACATATTGAGGTTCCGGGCCATAAAGTCCAAGGCCCTTGCGCTGGCCTATGGTGTAATGGATGATGCCTTTATGCCGCCCCAGTACTTCTCCTGCCGGAGATATAAAATCCCCACCTTGGGTGGGTTGCCCAGTATGGCGGGTTATAAACCCGGCGTAATCTTTGTCCGGGGCAAAACAAATATCTTGGCTGTCGCTTTTGGCAGCAGTGGTAAGGCTCAAGCTAGCAGCAATATCTCGTACGACCTCCTTGGTAAGTGCCCCAAGAGGAAAGATGGTCCGAGCCAGTTGGGATTGAGTCATAGCATAAAGTACATAGGTTTGATCCTTTGTGACGTCATTTCCGCGGGATAATAGATACCGCCCGTTTGTGTCACGAGTTATTTTGGCATAGTGGCCTGTGGCAATGTATTCGGCTTCCAACTCCGTTGCCCGGGTCAGAAACTTCTCAAATTTCATATAGCGATTGCAGTCGATACAGGGGTTGGGGGTGCGGCCCTGCTGATATGCCGCTACAAAGCGGTCCATCACCTGGGCCTCAAAGGAATCCGAGAAATTAAACACAAAAAAAGGGATACCCAAGGCCGTAGCCACGGCTCGGGCATCCTCTGCGTCTGTGACTGAGCAACAGGCTCTGCTGCTCGGCGCGGTGTTTTCTTCACCCTCGAATAATTTCATCATCGCGCCGATGCAGTCATAGCCTTTTTCTTTGAGCAAATGAGCGGCAACAGAAGAATCCACGCCGCCGCTCATGGCAATGAGTACTTTTTTTTGTTCCATGCTTGCTCACAACTTTCGGGTAAAGATATGGGGATTCCGGTCAAGCCCGGGATGACAAGGGATTTTATTCTATCCAGGTAACCTTAGCTTCATCGTATCGGCCCCGGGGCTCCGGCCATTCGTCTTTTTCACCTACTGCGATAAGGTTAAAGGGCTGCTCCTCTTCCGGGATTTCCAAGATTTCCCGGATTGCCGGCAGCACAGGCTTTGGATATACACCGCACCAGCAACTGCCTAAGCCTAAGGCCTCTGCTTGCAGCAAAATATTCTGGGTTGCCGCACCACAGTCTTGGGGATAAAACCCTAATGGGAGGTCAAACTTTTGCCCGTCTTGGGTGGCAGGCAAGGCCACAACTACAATGGCTAATGGGGCAGTGCGCAGCATTTGTGCCCATTTATGGGCATCCGCAAGGCGATTAAGCATCTCCCGGTTTGTGATGGCGATAAACCGCCAAGGCCGAGTATTGCAAGCAGAAGGAGCCAGCATTGCCGCTTCCAAGATTGCAATGATTTTGTCCTTTGGGATGGGGGTGGGTTTAAACTTACGGATACTTCTGCGGGTTTTGATGATTTCATGCGTCATGATGTAGCCTCCTTTTATTTCCAATAATCAAACTCAAACTCATACATCTGTACGGTATCATTCTCCTGTATCCCTAATTCCTCCAACTTATCAATTATCCCACGCTGCCGCATAAATCGTTGGAAGAATGCAAAGCCTTTTTCATCAGCCATATTGGTGTAGCCCAGCATACGTTCTATACCGGGGCCTTCTACGCTGTATAGGCCTTCCTTGACTTTTTCTATTGTAATTGAGGCCTCCCGTCTTTCTGGTTCGAAATAGGTTTCATAGTCTGTCTCGAAGGTTGATGAAGGCGGGGCATCTCTCAGAACTTGGGCTATACCTTGCACTAGCTCTGTCAGACCTTTGCCTGTTGCGCCGGATATTTTGAAAAGAGGCCAACCCTTATTGTCGGCGTAAGACTGCAACTCGGTCATGTAATCCTCGTCAACTGGGAGGTCAAATTTATTGGCGGCTATTATTTGGGGGCGGTCTTTTAATCCTGGGTTGTAGGCGGATAATTCTTCATTTATTTTTTCTACAGCCTGGGTCGGGGTGAGGCCATCGCCTTCAAGTCGGGCGGCATCTACTACATGCACTAATGCCCTTGTGCGCTCGATATGCCGCAAAAATTCAAAGCCCAGCCCTACTCCCTGGCTTGCGCCCTCAATCAGGCCGGGAATATCCGCAAGTACAAAATCATGGCCGAAACCATGCCGTACTACCCCCAGATTTGGGGCTAAAGTCGTGAAGTGATAATTGGCTATCTTAGGATTGGCATTGGTCACTTGTGACAGCAAAGTAGACTTGCCTGCATTGGGAAAGCCGATTATCCCCACATCGGCAATAAGCTTAAGCTCCAGGGTAATTTCGTATTTCTTTCCATTTCTGCCATCTTCACAAAACTTTGGGGCCTGCCTGGCCGGGGTAGCAAAATGCTGGTTGCCTCGGCCTCCCCTTCCCCCTTTTGCAAGGACTCGTTTCTCACCATGTGTATTGAGATCCGCCATTACCAGGCCTTTTTGATGACCGGTTTCGTCTTCTTCCCAGCCATAGCGTATCAGAGTGCCCACAGGTACCTTGATTATTAAATCCTGGCCGTCTTTGCCCTTGCAGTTTTTGCCCATTCCATTACCACCGTTTTCGGCTTGATATCGTTTTTTGTAGCGGAAATCTAGCAAAGTGCTTACATCCGAATCGGCAATAAAAATAATATCGCCGCCACGGCCTCCATCGCCCCCGTCGGGGCCGCCGTTGGGCACATATTTTTCTCGCCTAAAGCTTATACAGCCATGGCCGCCACGGCCTGACTCTATTGTTATTTTTACATGGTCTACAAACATAGATGTCACGCACTCCTTTCAAGTGTATTGTCATCATAACATAAACTGCTTATAAATATTGCAAAAAAAACCCGTATGGCACCATACGGATTTTTTATGGGAAATGCACTAACTCATATTGCGCCAATAAGAAAAACCACACTTCCAAACGTATATATAGTATAATAAATTCACGTTTCATAAGGGAGGTCGATGACATGTACTTAGTATTACTAATTGTAGGCGCAGGATTTATCGTACTGTCTCTGGTTTTAGGCGAAGCTCTTCCTTTTGAGGGAGTAGGCGGGGCCTTTTTCCGGCCTATTGTTATTGCTGTAACTTTGACGGTAACAGGGGGCGTCGGACTTATTCTTGCTCCTATGTGGGGCAGTTATCTGGCCTTTCCCTTTGCCGCGGCGGCGGGGCTCTTTGCCGGGTTCCTGTTGTATCGCTTTGTTATACTTCCCCTACAGAGAATCGAACACACTAGTTCCCATGACAAGCAAGCCCTAATCGGCTCCACAGCCAAAGTAGTCTTGGGCATCCCCCAGGGAGGCTTTGGAAAAATCAAATACAATGTAACCGGTGCCTTTGTAACCAGCCCCGCAAAAAGCGAGGATGGGATTGAGATTAAGAAGGACACCGAAGTAGTGATTGCATACATCAAGAACAACGCCTACTATGTAAGGGAAAGGAGTGCCGGCATCACAGCACCAATGGAAATGCCAAATACAAATTAAGCAAATGCATTACCGCGCAAAGCGCACCCCGTAGCGTAGCGAGGAAGCAAAGCGGGGCTTTGCCTCGTGCGGCGGCGGGAGTTTGAGGGCAGAGCCCTCATTAAAAAGGAGGAAGCACATGAACTTGGAACCTCAACACATTGCTCTGATTATCTTAGGGGTATTATTCCTCGCAATTTTCCTTATCTTCACCATGTGGAAGCGAGTACCCCAAAACAAGGCCGCAGTTGTAACCGGCCGAAAAAAGAAGGTCATCTCCGGCGGCGGTCGCTTTGTCATACCACTTCTTGAGCGGTATGACATTATATCCTTGGAGAACATAAAAATCCCTGTGGATATCAAGAATGCCATATCCAGCCAGGGTGTAGCCATCGCTGTACGTAGCGTATCCGTTGTAAAGGTTAAATCCGACAATGAATCCATTTATTCCGCTGTGGAGCAATTCTATCGTGGGGATGCCCGGTCAACAGCAGAAGAAATCTCCACCCAGGCCAACTACATCCTAGTAGGTAAGCTCCGTGAAATCATTGCAAAAATGACAGTAGAAGAAATCTATCGTGACAAAGACAAATTTTCCAGCGAGGTACAGGAAAACGCCGCCCGCGATCTTGCGGAAATGGGCCTGGAAATCAAGGCCTTCACCGTAATGGATATAAGCGACTCCAACGGCTATCTGGAAGCCCTTGGCCGCAAGCAAATCGCCGAAGTTAAAAAGAACGCTGATATAGCAGAAGCCGAAGCCCGTAAGGAAACCACAGTAAAAACCGCGGAAGCCAACCGCCTAGGGGAGGCCGCACGCTTACAAGCTGAGACCCAAATCGCCGAAGCTGCCAAAATGAAGGAGCTTAACATCCAAGCCTTCCGTCAAGAAGCCGAGGGCGCAAAGGCTCAAGCGGACTTAGCTTACGAGATCCAAGCCAATATCGTAAAAAAAGAAGTTACCGACACGGAAATGCAAGTAGAACTTCTCAGAAAACAGCGTGAAACCGAGCTTGCTGAGCAAGAAGCCATAAGAAAAGAAAGAGAACTATCTGCAACAGTCCATAAAGCTGCTGATGCCGAAAAATATCGCCGTGAAAAAGAAGCTGAAGCCGCCAAGTTCGAGCAAATCGCGAGGGCACAGGCCGAAGCCGAATCCGTAAAGCTAGACGGTGCTTCCAGAGCAGAAGCAGTAAAAATCCAAGGTTTAGCCCAAGCGGAAATCATCAAGCAACAGGGCCTTGCAGAGTCCGAAGCCATACAAGCCAAGGGTCTGGCGGAAGCAAAAGCCATGATGGAAAAAGCAGAGGCATTCAAGCAGTACAATGACGCCGCTGTAAGCCAGATGATTATAGAGCGTCTGCCGGAAATAGCCGGTAATATAGCCGAGCCTCTATCCAAGACCGAAAAAATCGTAGTTATAGACGGCGGTCAAGGGGGAGGAGCCTCCAAGATTTCCGGATATGTAACGGATATCGTAGCCAAGTTGCCTGCAACCGTTGAGGCATTAACAGGCATCAACTTAGTGGATAAACTCAAGGGCTATGTTGAAAGAAGTGCGGATGAATCCAAGCCGGAGATATCGGTAGAGGATGTTTTGTCGAAGGTATTGGATAAGGTTTCACCAAACGAATAAAGTATAGTCAATGCAGATAAACAGGGGCTGTCCTTTACAGGACAGTCCCTTTTCAAAAAATACATTAAACCGGTGGTGTCATAAATGAATATACCTCGCAATGAGTATCCGCGCCCCCAAATGGTGCGCAGTGAGTGGCAAAATCTAAACGGCTTATGGGATTTTGAATTTGATTTCTCACAAAGCGGTGTTGTCCGCGAGTTTTACAATAATGGCAATTTTACCAAGCAGATATTAGTGCCATTCTGCCCGGAAAGTGCCCTTTCAGGTATAGAATTCAAGGACTTTATCCCGGCGTGTTGGTATCGCAGGACATTTATTATCACCAAGGAGCAGCTTGAGGGCGTTACCTTGCTGCATTTTGGTGCGGTGGACTATGAATGTATTGTTTATGTAAACAGTAGCGAAGCCGGTAGGCATAAAGGCGGGTATTCGTCTTTTAATATTGACATTACAGCTCATTTGCATGAAGGGGAAAATACCTTGGTGGTCTACGCAGAAGACAATCAGCGTAGCGGAAAACAGCCCAGAGGCAAACAATCTCCCACATACTATTCCACAGCCTGTGACTACACCCGCACAACAGGGATTTGGCAGACAGTCTGGCTAGAATTTGTGCCCCATAATCGAATTGTCAGTTATAAAGTCATCCCCGATTTAAACAATGCCGCTGCGGATATATCTGTGAAGCTAATCGGCGAAACCAGTGGCATGGCCATAAAGGTTACAGCCGTCTATAAGGGACGTGATATGGGCAGCGCATCTGTTGTCACGGATCATAATACAGCAGCCCTAAGACTCAATCTTGCGGAATCTCATCCCTGGGATGCTGGAATTCCTAATCTTTACGATATTACTATTGAGCTTCTGTCGGCAGAAAAAAATGTGGACTCTGTAAAAGGATATTTCGGCTTGCGTAGTGTCTATATAAAAGATAACGCCATTTACCTAAACAATCGCCCGCTGTTTCAGCGTCTGGTACTTGACCAAGGATTTTATCCAGAAGGTGTTTATACGGCACCCACAGATGAACATTTCATAAAAGACATTGCGCTATCCATGGCTCTTGGATTCAATGGGGCACGCCTTCATGAAAAAGTCTTCGAAGAGCGATTTCTTTATCATGCAGACAAAATGGGTTACTTGGTTTGGGGGGAACACGCCAACTGGGGCCTGGACCATACCGCGCCCGAAGCACTGCATTATTTTCTGCCGGAATGGCTTGAAATTATTGCCCGGGATTTTAACCATCCATCAATAATTGGCTGGTGCCCATTTAACGAGACATGGGATATTGATGGGAAAAAACAATATGATGAAACTCTCCGCCTAGTGTTTCTGGCTACCAAAGCCGCTGACACCACACGTCCCGTAATTGATACAAGCGGAAACTATCATGTGCAAACAGATATTTACGACATCCACGATTATGACCAAAATGTGGATAGCTTTGCCGCCAAGTACAAAAACCTTAAAAAAGGTGAAATCCACGAAACATTTCCTCAGAGGCAACAATACAACGGTCAGCCATTCTTCGTAAGCGAATACGGCGGCACCTGGTGGAGCAAAGACGAGGGCGGATGGGGTTATGGAGAAAGCCCCAAAACTGAGAAAGAATTTATAACCAGATACACAAAACTAACCGAGGCCCTGATTGAGTCAGAGGGAGTATGCGCCTTCTGCTATACCCAGCTATACGATGTAGAGCAGGAGCAAAACGGCCTATACACCTATGAAAGAGGGCCAAAGTTTTCCAAGGAGACATATGAGGCCATAAAGACGATAAATACTCGGAAAGCGAGTATAGAATAATAAAAAAATGGCTCCTTCCTAGGTGGAGGGGCCATTTTTCATGACTAATGCATATACGAGGCGATAATATAAAATCAAAAAAGTGGCGATACCATGCCAGTTATAGCGAATTAAATGAGAAACAGTCCAGACCGAGCCGAAAATCGCGAGTGCTTCTACGCGTTTTCGGCGACAGGCTGGACTGATTTCGAATTAATTTGCTATATATTAAAACTCCGAAAGGGCAGCCCCCACTGCCGTAGCATAAATCGCATCCTTCGGCAGGTGAAAGCGTATGGGATACATTCTTGACAACATATCCAACACATCCTGAGCCTGGTCTATCACTGACAATGAACCAATCAGCACCACATCAGAGATGCAGTCACCCAATGTGGCAAACACGGCCATCATTCCAACGCTTTCGAATATCATGTTAATAATCCCCCGGACGATATCTGCCGAGGTTGCGTTGTCTTTAAGATTGCCAAAATTGGAAACCGTGGTATCCGGCGGTAGATTTCCGATTTTTTCCCGGGAAATATCTCCTAGTTGCAAATCCACGGCACTTAAATCCCCTTTGGCGGCAAGGGCGATGATACTGTCAAAACTACTGGCTCCCACAAAACGAGCAGCCAGCTTTTGTAATGTCCCCCCCCCTACCCCGCTACCCCCAAGGTGGGTAATCTCTTCTCCTTGGGCGCGTACTAATGCGGTGCCTGTCCCCACACTTACAATTATGGCGGAATCAAGCCCTGCCATCCTCAGTCCCCCAAGGCCGATTGCCAAAAACTCATCCACGCGCTTGGTTGGGATATCATACATACCCTGCAAATAACTTGCACCAACCCCAGTAAGGACTATCTGCCGGATATCTTTCATCTTAAGGCTATGCTCCGCGGTAAACTTCCCAAAGGCACCAAAGGCCGAAGTCAATTGATCCTTGGCCTCGACCTGCATCATTCCTATGCAATTTTCCTTTGAAGCAAGCCCTACAATTTTGGTGGTAGAGCCGCCTACATCTATGCCTAATACCATAGGACTACCTCTTCTTTACGCCCATGGTTTTGTCTATTACAACAACCAATGCCCCCATAATTGCCCCAACCAATACAAACGCTACTATGGCCTCAACCACGCCATTGGTGGCAATCATGCCCCAAATCGCTGCGTAAAGCGCATCGGCAGGAGCAGGGGTTGCGCGAGCCAAATTCCATGAATCGCCAAATAACAGGACAATCAAGTGCAAAACAAGAAGTGTGTTAGTCAAAGCCCCAGTAAGACCGGCAACAGCATAGTTGGCAATAGTCAGTTTCTCAGGCAGGAGCTTGCGAAGGCCCACAAACACATACCATGGTATAACCCCTACAAGAATCCTTGGCACAAATGCGACAACCAAAGCCAACCAGCTACCGCTGTCGGTGCCAGGCATATTAAGAAACGGTGAAAAAACAAAGGATGTGGCAACAGGATTAAAAGTGGCAAACAGCATACTCGACAACCCAAACATAAATCCAAGAACAGCCCCATACTTAGGTCCCATTAGAAGTGCGCCAATGACGACTGGTACCATAAGAAAAGTAGGCCTAAAAGCACCGATGGTGATAAAGCCAATCCCCATAAAGGTCAATAAAAAGATAATAGCCGTAAACATACCGGTGATTGCGATTTTTTGCGTCTTGCTCCATTCGTACATAGACAAACTCCTTTACAATAAGATTTAGTTTAAGATTTAGTTTCAATGCAAGCCCCATGGATAATCTTCCATGGAACCTTCATAAGGTATTCTACGTTAAGACATGTTGCACCCTATAATATCAACCTTT
Organism: Defluviitaleaceae bacterium; assembly: GCA_009781725.1. Classification (GTDB taxonomy): domain Bacteria; phylum Bacillota; class Clostridia; order Lachnospirales; family WQUN01; genus WRAN01. The sequence continues at coordinate 7,653 of WQVF01000017.1, read as the reverse complement.
TTCAAGTTTTTGTCAAATACAACATATTTCATAAAATTTCCATATACATAAATGCATCTTGGTTGGCGTATGTTGCATCATAGGGGATGTTGGCGTTTAATGTAACTAATCTGTTATATTTGACCACTATTATCGACTTATCTGCCATGCTATAATTCTTTTACATAGAGAGTAAAAAGGATAGACAAAAGTAAATATAAAGGAGTGTTGCGATATGATAAACACATCCGGCATCAAACGCATAGTCAGCTCCCAGAAGTTCCGGGTATTTGGGATGCTTGCAGTACTAATGATTATAGTAACCGTAGGGATATTTGCATATGATTACTATTCCTCTTATGAGGGGTATCCCTACGGGAGTTACGATGACTACATAGATAACTACAACGAACATGATAACAGATACGCACCATATTATTACGATTGGTATAATTTTGTTGCCATCGGTTATGACATGATATATCTCGGTGATTTCGAGGTCTATGATTATGACCATAACTGGATGTTACATGAAGAAAATATTTATTATGTATGCATCGAGGATATGTCTGGTAATCTAATTGGCCCCCGTATGGGGATTAGTGTACACTTCAGTCCCAACGGTGGTAGCTACATCCCTGGGCACAACGACCGTACAACTCTTACCGGCACTCCTGCCGGCGGCACAATTACCGTTGGTAATATGCCAATCGAACCGACTCATCAGCTTGGTTTACGTTATTTTATGGGATGGAACACGGAACAGGACGGAAGAGGCACAGAGTTTACTGGTGATACTTGGGTGAGCGCAATTAACGGCCCATTTACTGTTTACGCAAAATGGGGTGTTAATGTAACCTTTAGTCTAAACGGTGCGTCTTTACCCATAGGCACTGACCAAAACAACCCTAACCACTTTGTCGTACGGGGTCTTGTTCCCCTTGGCTGGAGCATCGCTGAAACGCCGGGAATGGTGTTTCCCCGCGACCTTGATTTACCATCTGACTGGCCTTTACACTCCTTCTGGGGCTGGTTTAATACATCAGCACCAATTGGCGGCGACTTTTATTACCCTGCAAGACCAATAAATGGCCCAACATGGCTGCATGCACGTTGGACTGCTCCAAATCTACCGGCCGTAACATTTAACCCAACGACAGGCAGTATTGCTGCGGGCCATAATCCTGTGCGTTTAGGTAGATTGGGTATGAGCATTTTCCGCGTTAGCGGTGTACCCGGCCCACATGACCCCCCGCGCCTCAATTATGACAGAATTTGGCCTCGTTCTGCACCTCTTGCAACAAAGCCAAACGCAACTCTAGAAGGTTGGTGGACGCAACCAGATGGCTGGGGTGGTTCAGGTAGTCGTTGGGCAAGCCCCGGTGCAAATCATCTTTACACACAGTCAACAGCTCTGGTGCATCCTAACATGTTTTTACACACCCCTATTACCGGCGATTTGACCGTTTACGCCCATTGGGTATATAGGGTTTGGTTTCATCCAAACGAAGGTCAATTGCATCCGCAACCAAAGGGCTTTCCTGGGTATACCGGTCATGCACCTGCTGATGGAAATCCAGGCTCACCCGGTTATCCCAGCCATCCATACTATCCCTCATATCCACATGCTGTTGGAATAGGGACAGGGGCATTAATACTTTTCCGTGATATCCCGATGCAGCACAGCGGCTCCAATATTGCTACCCATGGTTATCAATACAATCGCGAAGATCAAGACAGGCGAGCAAGAAGATACGTACCCCCCGGTCACCACGCGCTTTTAGCTGACAACTGTGTTTCCAGGCCGGGTTATACGTTTACCGGATGGTGGGACAGACCGCTTCCTGCATCCCCCTATTTCAATCATCCCAGCAACCCCCTCTATACCGGTCGTACAGGTGACGCGGCTCTGGCATTTGCGGCCGGAGAGTTTACTGCAACGACTACAGTATCCGGTACCCGTACTGTTTATGCCCACTGGGTACGCAACGACCGTGTTGTAATAACATTTGATACCCAGGGCGGGACATGGCCCCCTAATACCAGCCCATGGAGTCCAATGCCCCAAATACCCTCGGGAACACAGCAAAATCACTTTGTAGACCTTCCTGTAGACGGTACCATAGCGGCAACACCGGGACAAACGTTAAACCCGGCCCGCAGAACTATGCCACTTTTCCCAGTAAAGGAAGGATATATCTTTATTGGCTGGTATTCGCATCCTTGGATAGGCAACGAAAGCGGTAGAGAATATAGATGTAATGCAACATGTGCCCGTGCCACCCCTTGTCCTGTACCGGGTTGTAGGGGGCGCGGTGAGTTTATGCCGACTTTGATTGGGCAAGCAGAAGGCCATCGCAGAACATGGTGGAACATATCCCGAGCAACCCATAGCAGGACTGTTTACGCACATTGGGTGCCGTATGTACAGGTTATTCTGCATCCTAACGGCGGAATTAACCATGACCCAAGGGGTTATCGCCTTATAGGGTATGGCTATCTTCCAAGTGGGACAAATAACACGGATATGCGCGTTAGTGTCGCTACAATGAATAGCCAAACCAACTGGAATCAAAGTATTAATGGTGCACCAGGTGATTTACTAACATTACCAAACCCCGCATTTGTGCAACCATACTTTAATATTGCACCACAAGGCTCTCCACCAGAGTATGTAGAAACACTGAGAAGAGACGGTTATGCCAGGATGATAAGCCAGTGGCAATGGAGACAAACAGTGGGAACAGGCCCCCGAGGAACTCCCCAGCACTGGTATAATAGATGGCAGATTTCACCTCCAATTGCCCGTACCGCACTTATCACTACCCAGGAAGCTGGAACCGTATGGAATGTACGACCAGATGGTACCGGTCACTTTTTTGGCAACGGAAGCTACGTTGACGCACCAAGATTTGAAGATTATATAATTATGCGTGACGGCAGGCGTGTACTTTATTTATATGCCCAATGGGCAGTACCGGTTGTATTTAACCCTAATGTCGGAGGTTTTGGCGGTACGTTTTTAACTCCTCCAGGATCGCGCACAATGGATATAGCCGCCGGACATACCTACAATAACAGGATTGACCATAGGCATACCCCTCCTAAATTTGATATACCATCCAGCCCTCCAACTGTTGCCCATCCTGGGTTTATTTATACGCTGTATTGGCCGGATCCGAGCACCTCTACTTCCAACTGGTGGGCAGGGCTTGGTGCCGTACAACATGATGGACAGGCTGTAGGTTCGTTATTTGTCGAATGGAATACATGTCCAAACGGTACAGGAAGTACATTTACAGAGACAGACACCGTACCTTTTCTAAACCAAGAAACCTTTGTGCATTATCCTGTCCCGTTGCAGCTTTATGCTATATGGGGAGGCGCAAGGTTAACATTTAGCTGTGGAACACCATGCTTAGGCCATAGGGCCGGCGGAGTTACCTCTGGTTGCAACTTTGACATATGTGACGAGTTGGTGCTACCACAAAATCGAACATTAAACCTTGTGTCCGGCACTGTGTTAACAACTGCATTGTTGCCGCCAGAGCCAATCGCTCCAGCAGGCTCAGGCTTGTCTTTTGCCGGTTGGTTTTCGCAACCGACTGGGGGCGGCGGAATTGGTATCGGCTACCCGGCAACTACATCACACTGGTATGCTCAGTGGGGTACGACTGTGTACTTTTGCCCTAATGGCGGACAATTACCAAACGCTTTGGTAAATAATATTCCGGTTAGAACATTTATTATGACTGACTATTTAACTGTAATAGGTACCCCAACCCGACCACAGCCGCCAGGCAGTGTTTGGACATTTGGACGCTGGAACACGCAGCCAGATGGACGTGGTTCCGAAGTGGTAGAAAATACATCGCCTCACGTAGATACTATCCTGCAAAACTCGCAAAAAGGGTACCGCAGATATGTGTATGCTAGGTGGAACGGAACTATCCGCTTTAATTTGATGGGCGGGAATATTGACGGAAATAACTATCCTACCGGATTAAACAGTATTGTGCCTGAATTCTTCACAATTAATGAAGCGTTGGCTTCTACTGTGCAGCTAATTGCTAACAATGCTAGACTTCCGGTCAATCCATCCCACAACGACCCATCCATGGTGTTTATGGGCTGGCGCACCACCTCACCCGTTACTTTGGCATCAGGCACCACTGTAGCAATAGGCACAGTCCTTACCCGAGCTCAAGTAGGTGAAATCGAATTAAACGGATTCTTGGACCCAGACGACACGGACTGTATTCTAAGAACCACGCCTACAGGCCTTATAACATTAGAAGCCGTATGGGCTCAACGCCTAGTCTTCACCAAAACCGGTGAAAACCTATACAATACCGCCAACAGAGCACGTGAACCCCGTGATGGTGCCATATTCAGACTATACAGAAACGCGGCTACCCCACCCTCTACAAACTGGGTAGCTGTAACGGGAAATATTACAAGCGGCCCCATATCCGGCGGTAATCCTAGCTTTAACGAGGTAGGCACAGCAACGGGTAATACTCCCTTTGCCGCAGCAATTCCCGCCTCAGCTCAGCCAGGCCTGGTTGTTATGAATGTTACAACTCCGGCAAATAGAGTAGTGCTAACTTCAGGCGGCCAATATAGACTTGTGGAAGTACAGCCACCCCCTGGCTATATGCGGGAAGGCGGATATTGGCGTATTAATATGCATCCAGCAAGCACCCATCCCGACGCAAGAATCAATACGATTACACCGGTGAACTTCCATCCCAATCTTCCAAACCCGCCGGGCTTTCCCAATATGCCCATGGAATTCGTAGACTGGAATGATCATGCACTTACCCCGCGAGACTATTTACTACAAGACTTGCATGTAGGCAACAGGCGTCCTCGCCTTATGTTTACAAAGCATAATAGATATGGTGAACCATTAAACGGTGTGCAATTTGTTGTAGAGCGATATAATACTCTCACAAACCAGTGGGTGGCTTTGCCCGATGCAGACCAGCCTCTGCCAAGTGGCTCGGCATTCCCCAACATCCCCGGCCAAACCGCACCCGGGTCAATGACAGGTGTCGTGGTCATACCAAGGCCCTTCTCGTATAGCTCTACCGGGCAATATCGATTGAGGGAAGTTGGAGTGCCGGCAGGATCTGGATATCTTATCCCAGTAGGAGTCTGGAATATTGTCACAAATATCAATAGTGGCGTAACCCATTTAAACAGGGTCGGTGCGGCTCCAAGCTTCGCGATTATCGACGCTCATGCCCAAAACCCCAACGCTTGGGATGTCCAATGGTTCCTTAGCAATACCCCTACCCGTTATTGGCCTTTCTTCAAAACCGACCATTACCTTCATATACCTGGCGAAGACCACGAATATCTGCCAGGAGCGGAATTTAGGCTATATGTATACAACGGCCCAGGCGAACCAGGAGCGAATACACTGGTAACAAACGCCACAATAGGTACCAATCCAGGAGAATGGACTTTAGTTCAAACGCGAACCAGCAACGGCGGTTTGGTAACGCCGGATGCTATGTGGTTCCCCATGATGCCTGGCAGATATTATCAGTTGGTTGAAGCTAGACCACCCGCAGGCTTCCAGTTGCCCTTTGGTCAATGGCGTATCACAGTAACAGGCGCGGACCAAAACAATATCCAGGGTACAGGACTTTCGACATCGGTTGTAGGGGATAGTTCGGGAACAGGAACGCCCACGATTGTGCCCAGAACAAATCACTTTGATGTGGGTGGCTGTTCCCCGAATTGCCTGTCCACTTGCACCAATCATGTTACCAATATCTACAATGCATTTCTTATAAGCAACCGCCGTGATATAGACCTACCCATGACTGGTGGTACCGGAATAATGGTTGCCACTGCTACCGGCTCTGCTGTGATAGGACTTGGACTTGCGCTTCTATTCTTGAAAAAGAAGGGATTATGGAAGCCCAAGGCAAAAGCCGCAGAGTAATCAAAGTAAAATGAATACAAATGCCTCATGTTGGATATCCTAACATGGGGCATTATATTACTATTTTGTTAATATTCTTGCCACGAATTAAATATATGATATAATTAGTCTGTGTAAGATAAACTGTTGTAACGACTGCGAGGGTGAACCTATGTATGGAATAGTGAATCTAGCAAGCAGCCTCCTGGCATATCTACCAATGACCGGCGGCGACGGACCCATGATAGTAACGGTGATGGGGCTGTCGTTAGCAGGCTTGAGTGTGGCACTATTGCTCATTATGAAGAGAAAAAGTCGTAAGACGACCAAGAGCAAAGCCCCAGGGAGGCAAGTTCCCAGGTAGTAATCGGAGTATCGGTATAATTATTTGCACCCTGTGTTAGGCTATTTGTCTATGTGGGGTGTTTTTATTTATATTGGTGTATGCTAAAATTTAAACATCGGACTGGAGGGAGGCATCTGCATGGAATATGTACGTCAAACAATAGGCAGCTCCGCACTAAAAGATATATTTGAATTGCCGGAGTCGCTGCGGGACAAGGAAGTGGATGTAATTATTCTAGCAACGGAGGATAGCGTAACAAAAAAATCGCCTCGAAAACGGCAGCTAGGCTTTCTAAACCTTCCTCCGATACCGGATAGTTTTTTTGAACCACTGCCGGAAGAGGAACTACAAGCATGGGGATTGTAAGTTATTTAATGATTTGTTTCAGCGGTAAGCGCGTATGAGATTATGAACAAGTTTCGACTTGGCAAGCTGTCCGGTTATTCGCATGTGGCAGAAAACTACTTTGATATCCTAGAAAAACTTAAAGTAAACGAGTTGTCAATTACAACGGACCACGCGCATCTCGCAGGTGAATTTGAATGGAGTCATCGTGACCCTTTTGATAGATTACTAGCCGCGCAAGCTACCACGGATAATCTGATATTATTAACAAATGACCCGGCCTTTCAAGAGCTTGATTGGGTGACGACTTTATGGTGATTCCTATTATATACGACATTACAAAGGCCCCATTTTCCATCAATCGGAAAATGGGGCCTTGTTTTAATTGCAAACAAGTTTTACTGCAATGTGATTATCCACCAATAATATCGCTACCATCATCCATGGCGAATGTCCCGCCGGCGACTTGTACGCCGCCTGCGCCTGGACCGGTACGTAAAGTGACGTTTCGGCCTAAGGTTAGGCTACCGTTTACGATAAAATGCCGTTGACCGTTGTTTTGCTGGTCAAGGATGCGGACATTGGCGGCACCTGCTGCCTGGTTGGAGCTGACCAAGATAATCTGCCGGTTGGCTGGGATTACGATGGCGTTGCCAATGGCAGGGGTTGGGGCGTAGAAGCTGGTTAGGATATAGATTGTTGTGGGGGTGTTGGCTGGTGCGTTGTTGATTGCAGTGCGTAGGGCTTCCCAGGAGGAGACGCCGTGTTCTTCGCCCAAGCGGCCTGTGTAGTTGATGTCGTAGTTGTTTAAGGGATTGCCCCAGAGACTTGCATTTGTTGTTGCTATATGGGGAAGGGTGTTGTCTGGAGGAGCAGATGGGCCATTGCCAGCCGTATTGCCGGAGAACACCACAGCTGCACTGATATTAAGATTACCAAAGGCCGTTGCCGGTAACACAAACAAGTGACTCGCCTGCGTTGAGTATATTCCTCCACCGTTGGAAGACGTAGCTTCATTGTTGGTTATCGAACCACCTGTCATGGT
>WQVF01000016.1 GCA_009781725.1 Defluviitaleaceae bacterium | reverse complement strand
GAGCGCAAAATTCTGCGTTGAAGCTTCGCAGAACTTTTGCGCTAAAATGTAGTTTAAGTTCGCACCAAGTGCGAACTTAAACGTCAAAAGAGCGCAAAATTCTGCGTTGAAGCTTCGCAGAACCTTTGCATATCAGCTTACGCCGCAGAACAAAAAACATCATCAAAAGCCCGGTTTTGCCGGGCTTTTATCATGCCTTGGCGTATCATCTCAAGTAATGCTAAGAAGGTCACAACCATCTCTGTACGGCTGCGGCAGTTTTCGAATAGGGAAGACAGTAGCACTTGCTTTTCTGTCTCCAGCCGTAAGCGGATATAGGCTATCTTTTCCGGTAATGTAAACCGCTCTCGCTGCATCTCACCAAAGTCGGCCCGGATGGGGTCCCGCTTTGCGGCCCTTCTACTCATTACATCCGTAAATATATCCCATATCTGAGCCAGGTCCACACCTTCCATAATAGGGGATTGGGCATCTATATCCTTTTCGATTTCCGCCAACAAAGATGGCTCGCCGGCACCAGAAATACGTATCCCCGGCGGAGAAATACGGGTCAACTCCGCAGCCAGGGCCTGGGCTTGCTGATAGGCCAGTAGTTTTTGCACAAGGGCCTCCCTGGGGTCTTCTTCAACCTCGTCAGAGTCATTCTTTGGTTTTGGCAGCAGCATTTTTGACTTGATTTCCAAAAGGGTCGCCGCCATTAGTACATATTCGCTCATTTGATTCATATCATAAAGGCCGGATTTTTCCATTGCGGAAACTTTTTCTAAGTACTGGGCCGTCAATTCTGCCATAGGTATATTGTAGATATCTATTTTGTTTTGATGAATTTGCCTCAACAGTACATCAAAGGGGCCATTGTAATCTGCCACTGTTATTTCCATCAGGCCACAATCCCCCACGCAAACGCTACTATTCTTAGTGCCAGAGGTGTAATTACCCACTCTGCGAGACCCAATATTAACCCTACCATAAGAAGAAATTGGAGATTCTTTTCGTAATGGTTGAGACGGGCTATTGTATCCGGACGGCTAAAATGCAGTAGCAATTTGTTAGCCGCCAGGGGATATACAGGGATAAGATTAAAAATTGCAAAACTAATATTGATTAAGGCGAAATGGGACAGAAGAATAATGCCAAGGATACGAAGATTGGTTTCCAGAAGAGACCAGCTTATCGCAATGCTAAAAGTATGGATACCGTCATCTGCAAGCATCGAGACTAAAATTACCGAGCCAATACCAAGAAGCAGATTAACCAGTACCGGCACTAAATAGGTAACAAGGACACCACGCTGGCGATCCCTATAATACAGCGCAGAAGTCTCCAAGGGTCTGCCCCAGCCAAAACGGAAAACCATAATAAATAAAAATCCGATTGGTTCGAAGTGTTTAAAGGGATTGAGAGTCAGCCTTCCGGTGTTCTTTGGGACTAAATCCCCTTGGAGGGTAGAACATAGGGCTTTGACAAATTCGTGTATGGCAGGGACCAGAATGGCCGCTGGTAGCATGTAAATTAATCTCATTTGTGCCTCTTTTCGAATGCTTGTGCCATTCCGGGCTTGCCCCGGAATCCCCTCAGCTTAGGGGATCCCGGGGCAAGCCCGGGATGACAGAGTTATGCGTATCATCATTAGATTTATTTATCCCGAACCTGCGCCCCCAACTTCTTCTGCAGATTATCCACTATTGACCGTAGGGTTTTTTGCGCTTCCTTGTCGGTGAGGGTGCGATCTTTTGCTCTAAGCTGCAGGTTGTAGGCCATGGATTTATGGCCTTTTTCTATTTGGGGGCCTTGGTATATGTCAAATAATTTTACCTGAGTAAGAAGGGGGCCGCCTCTTTCCCTGATTGCGGTTTCAACTTCTGCGGCGGATACTGACTCGGGGATAACCAGTGCGAGGTCCCGGGTCATTGCCGGAAAAATAGACGGAGGGGTAAAGCTCCGGCGAGGTACATATAACTGGCTCAGGGCTTCTACGCATAGTACGGCGATATAGCATGTGGTTTCGATTTCATAATTTCCGCATACTTTAGGGTGCACTTCACCCATGTAGCCTATAGGTGCCGGTGGATGATTTTCACCCTTACCTGGCAGTGTTTGGATTAAAGCAGTTTTGCCGGGATGGGTATACGGTAAGTTGTAACGAGAAAAGCCGATATTTATGATATTGAGATTCGCAATCAGCTCCTCTATATCCCCTTTGAGGGTCAGGAAATCCATATCCGGGCCATAGGTGGCTAGTGTCAGGAAGGTGGGCTCATAAGCCAGCTCGGTGGTAAGTGGCAGGCTCTTGGGGTGATAGGTTTTGGCCAGTTCGAAAAGATATGCGGCTTCATTGCTATTATTATAGTTGCGAGCCAGAGACTCCAACAGGCCGTCAAGTGGCAAAGTCCGCATTATTCTCATGTCTTCCCCAAGAGGATTTCTTATGGTTATATGGGTACGGTCGGGATGGTCTGCCGGTAACAGTAGCTTATCGAAGACCTTTGCGCTTTCGAATGGGAAGGTTCTGGCTTCGTAATAACCTAGGGCCACAGCGGCATCCTTAATGGCTGTGGATATGTGACGGGGTGGGCCGTAAGTCGCGGATTCCTGTTTGCCGTCTACCTGCTGAATATATCGGGACGGAATCCGGTTGAGGCCGTAGAATCGGCCAACTTCTTCTACTAGGTCGGCTTCGATGGTTATGTCTGCCCGGTAGGTTGGGACTGTGGCTATGTTATTTTTATCAGTTTCGATGCCGACTCTGTTTAAATAACCGCAGATTTCTTCTGAGGTCAAATCGTCAAGCCCAAGACTTCGGGCTATGTTTTCTGGTTTGAAGGCGAATGTGTGGGTGGTACGTGGGTTTGGATATGCATCCACCATTCCAGGCACTACTTTTCCACAGTTCAGTTCTTCTATTAATTCCATTGCGCGATTGGCTGAGACGATTGCCAGATTGGGGTCAAGGCCTTTTTCATAGTGGGAAGAGGCGTCTGTACGCATTCCAAGCTGCCTGGCACTCATACGGATATTGGCCGGGTCAAAATTGGCTGACTCGAAAAGAATTGTCTTTGTATCATCAGTTATACGGGAATTTTCGCCTCCCATTATACCGGCAATGCCTATTGGCTTTTCATGGTCGGCGATGAGCAAGGTTGTATCCGTGAGACTGCGCTCTTCCCCATCCAAAGTTGTGAATTTCTCTCCTGATGTAGCGGTACGCACTACCACACCATGCTTGCCATCTTTCTTGGCCACGGCAGTAACATCAAATGCATGGAGGGGCTGACCGTATTCCAGCATTACATAGTTGGTGATATCAACAATATTATTTATTGGGCGTATCCCTGCCAAACCAAGGCGGCGGCGCAACCAGCCTGGAGACGGGCCGACCTTTACGTCGGTTACAATCCTGGCAATATATCTGGGGCAACGGACGCTATCCCGGATTTCTACAGTTACATAGTCCGAGGCATGACCGGGAGATTCTTCTCTTACATTGATTTTAGGTGTAGAAAATGGCTGGCTATATAGTGCGGCGGCTTCCCGGGCAACACCTACAACGGCATTGGTGTCAGGGCGATTGGACAGAATATCGAATTCAAACACATCTTCGTCCAGGCCGAAAAAGGGCTTGGCATCCGCACCCAATGGATGAGGCTCTGAAAATACATATATGCCATCCTCTGGTGCTTCTGGGTAGTCCTCACGGGTATAACCCAATTCTTCCACGGAAACCAGCATCCCATTGGACTCTTGTCCGCGCATCTTGCCTTTTTTTATTTTAAGGCCATTGGCTAGATTGGCACCGTTTATGGCCACAGGGATATAGTCACCGACTTTGAGATTGGTGGCGGCTGTGCAGATTTGCAAGACCTCGCTACCGATATCGGCTTGGGCAATAACTAGGCGGTCTGCATCTGGGTGTTTTTCCAGGGAATTGATTTGGCCTACGACGACACCAGAGATTTCCGCGCCAGGCTTGTGTATGGCCTCTACTGCTAGGCCGATATTGGTTATTTTTTCAGCGAAAGCCGCCGCTGTGTCTTCGATTGGGGTAATGGCCCTTAGCCATGATATGGGTATATTCACTTGTTGAGCACCTTCCTTATGTTATTAAGCCTTTATCAATATCATCAAAACCGCCTTTGTCGGTATCATCAAAACTGACATAGAAACTGCATATCATTCTCAAAGTAAAGCCTAGGGTCAGTAATGCCATACACGGCGGAAGTAAGCCTGTCTGTTCCCAAACCGAAGGCGTAGCCGCTGTAAACAGTGGGGTCAATGCCGCAGTTTTGTAGTACTTGAGGATGTACCATTCCACAGCCCCATAGCTCTACCCAGCCGCTGCCTTTACAGACACGGCAACCTTCCATAGTCTTGGCTTTACAGGAATAACAGGTGATATCCACCTCTGCACTGGGCTCGGTAAATGGGAAATGACTGGGTCGCAAGCGAATTTGCGCTTCCGGACCAAATAGCTCTTTTACAATAAGCTCAAGCATCCCTTTGAGATTCCCAAAGTGAATGCCCTTATCCACAACCAGCCCTTCCATCTGGTGGAAGGCAGGGGTATGGGTGGCATCAATTTCATCACGGCGGAAGGTCATCCCTGGTACCACGATTCTTATAGGGGGAGCTTGGGTTTTCATAACACGAATTTGCATGGGGGATGTATGGCAGCGGAGCAGTAATTCATCGGAAAAATAGAAGGTGTCGGTTTCGTCCCGTGAAGGGTGATTTTGAGGAGAATTGAGGGCGTCAAAGTTGTGGTACACTGTCTCTATATGGGGGCCTTCCAATATACTAAAGCCCAGACGGGTAAACAGATTCTCCAACTGGGTGTGGGTTGTACTAATGGGATGATGACGGCCGATTGTACGGCGGCGGCCTGGTAGGGTTACATCTATGGACTCAGTGGCAAGGGAGTTGGCCTGCTCCCTTGCGGTGATTTCACCCTTGGCATCGGCGATAGCTAATGTGGCCCAGTCTCTGAGCTCATTGGCTGCTTGTCCTGCCTGACGGCGTTCATCTGGGGGGAGTTGGCTTAGTGATTTGAGGAGGTTAGTGATTTCCCCTTTTTTGCCTAGTACGCTTACCCGCAAGGTTTCTAGGTCTGCAAGGTCTGTAGCTTGCTTGAGGTCAGTTTCTATTTTTGTGCGTAAAGAAATAATTTTCTCGGTCATGGGATATCCTTTCTTACCTGCTGCAAGTTTTTTAAGATTTTGTCATGATTATAGCATAAAACATGAGGGAGAGGAGGTAAAGCCCTACGACGCAGTCCTATACTTCAGTCTAACATACAATCCAAAATGCAGAATATTGCCAAGCTGAGACAACTCCTCGCCATCTACGGCGTCGTTCCCCTCCCCAGAGGGGAATTTTTATATGTATAGTATTTAATTCCCCTCATAATTTTTTGTATATCGCTAATGCTTGCTTGTCACCATTATTTGCGTATTCAGCAAGCAGCTTAGCTGTTATGTCTTCTAGCCTATACCCGTTTTTTATCCATGCGGGGATATTTCCTTCGTTGACCCATTCATCGGCCATTGAAACGACTAACCGTTTTATGTCGCCGCCGCCGAATGTGGTAATTTTTATCCCTTTACCCATGAAATACTTCCTTTCTTTTTTTGCTTATACACAATGTAATACGCAATTACTAATAACAGAACCGCTGCCGGCCATCCCAAGGTTTCTGATAAGTATACACCCCACTCGCCCCATAACTTTGTTAGGAACAATACTGAAAATAGGCGCATGATAAGCTCCGCAACTCCTGAAAGAAATGGGATAAAGGTGTTTCCTATACCCTGTAACGCAGCACGGTATAGAAACAACATGTAAAGAACCGGCAAACCAAGAGCCATAAGCATAAGCTGCCGCCCACCATAATCAAGTACTGCCCCCACTTGCTTGGGGTCCCCTTCAATCAATAGCCCCATAATAGGGCGACCAAAAAATAGTGAGAAAAGCATTATCACTATTGACACAGCCAGCGCAAGACGCATACCATCCCGCACACCTTTTTTTACACGGTCAAGTTGCTTTGCGCCGAAGTTTTGGGCAACAAAAGTAGATATCGACGCCTCAATAGCACCCCCTGCAATCATGATAAGGGCATACATTCTTCTGGCAACCGCGATACCTGCTACAAACTCTGTTCCGTATTCGTTTACATATCGCTGAACCACTAGCCCACCTACCTCAATCACTGCATTACGAAAACCAAGAGGAAGTGCCAGGCAGAGTAGTGGCTTAGTGGAAGGTAAATCCCACTTGTAACTACAATTTACAAAAACTCCGATTTTTCTCAGTGCAATAAAGCAGTAAACAAAAGCCGCAAACTGGGCGAGTATTGACGCAAGCGCAACCCCCGCGATACCAAATGGAAACACCAATACAAGGTCAAATATGATATTCAAAACAAATGCAATCGCCATTCCCCTAAGTGGCGACTTACTGTCCCCAAGGGCATATAATGTCATTGCAAAAAGATTATATGCCATAGTAAGTGGCATTGCTCCAAGTATCCAGCGTAAATAGATTACAGACCCATTAATTATCTCGTCGGGGGTATTGAGCATATGCATAAGCGGCCCGGTGGATATTACGCCAAAAACTGCAATAGCAATACTGAATATAGCTGATAAATAGGCTGCAGTAATAAATCCCCGGCGCATCCTATCCATGTCTTTTGCGCCAAACCGCTGTGCAATCAACGTGCCAAAACCATGTGATACACCTAAAACTGTGCTTAGTATAAGCCAGTGAGGTGCCGCGGTGACGCCTATGGCCGCAAACGCTTCAACCCCCAGGATTCTGCCGATTATCGCACTGTCAACTATTGTAAACATCAATTGCAATACATTTGAAATCAACAAGGGAATTGAAAACCTTACCATTAGGCCTAATGGCTTGCCTATTGTTAAATCACTAGCTTTTGCCACTTTTTCTAAAATCCCAAGGTTCATGAATCTTGGGTACATCACTTAATAATTTTTTTGTATAATCTGCCTTTGGCGCAAGAACAACCTCATCAGCGTTGCCATGTTCCACAAATTTGCCTTTTTCCATGATATATACTGTATCAGAAACATAGTAGGCAAGCCCCATATCGTGGGTGATAAATATAATCATCATATTTATCTCATCCCGCAGCTTAAGTAGCATATCAAGAATCGTAGCACGGGAACATGCATCTATCATGGATGTAGGCTCGTCAGCAAGTAGAATCTTTGGCTTAAGCAGGAATATCCGCGCTATCATTAATCGCTGCATCTGGCCGCCAGACAGTTCGAAGGGATATTTATTTGTCATTTCATCAAATTTCAGATTAACAAAGCTACAGGCCTCACGCATCATTTTCAGTTTCTTTTCACGGGGCAGCCTTCTTCCGCCCCTCATATGGATACAGTCAAGTAATACCGAATCAATCTTCGAAAAAATGTTGTAAGATGAAAATGGGTCTTGGAAAATAGCCTGAATCCCTTTCCAATATTCCTTTTTCTTGCGATGAGAGCTGATATCCCGCTTTTCTCCCATAAAGAAAATATCTCCATTGGTGACGGAAGTAAGCCCAAGAAGCATTTTAATAAGGGTAGTCTTGCCGCTACCCGATTCACCCACAATGGAAACCAGCTCACCTGAATGGAATTGGAAATCAATATTGTTTACGGCAACGGTTTTTTTACTCCCAAAGCCAAACACCTTAGTTACTCCTGTTCCACTTAGGCAGACCTCTTTTTTACTACTCATTGGAAAAATCCACCTTTCCATCATCATATAGGCCTCTAAGCTCATGTTCTGGCTTTAGACAGCGGCTTCCGCGGCCACCCTCTAGCTCTGTATATTCCACATCATAAACCTTGCACCGGGACGTAGCGTATTTACATCGCTCGGCAAAGCTGCACCCAGTTGGTGGATTTTTAAGATTGGGGGGTGTACCCGGAATGGCAGTAAGCTTAATGTTACGGGTTCCGTCTTCGGGTACAAGGATTGACCCCATCAATCCTTTTGAGTATGGGTGTATTGGATCAAAAATCATTTGATCTTTCGAGCCTTTTTCTACAATCTGCCCAGCATACATAACCATAATATCATCGGTTACATTGTAAAGTAGCGGCAGTTCGTGGGTGATAAACAGCATAGCCTTAATAAATCCTAAGTCCATTAAATCATGAAGCATCTTGATAACCATCTTCTGACTACTGACATCCAGTGCCGAAGAGGGTTCATCCGCGATAAGCACCTTAGGGGACAAAATTGTTGAAATTGCGATTACAGTCCTCTGCTTCATTCCGCCGGAAAGCTCTACAGAAAACTTATGCAAAGTGTCCGCAGGCAAATTGAGAATCTCGAAACGCTCTCTTGCAAGGTCATAGATTTCCTTTTTGGACATCTTGCTTCCGTGAGCATACATAACATCTTCAATAAAGCGTATTACCTTTCTGGTGGGGTTTAAGGCGTTCATGGCGGCTTGGGGAATATATGCGATTTCGGTTCCAAGTACATTTTTTCGTACCTGGTCTGGTTTTAGCCCAGATATATTTTTCCCATTTATAATGATATCTCCACTGATATAATGCAAAGGTGCAAAATAGTACCCCATTAGGCTTAACGCCAAAGTTGATTTTCCGCAGCCCGATTCCCCGGCAATCCCTAAAGAGTGACCTTCCTCTACTTTAAAGGACACATTTCTAACCGCATAAACATCTTCACGAAAACGCGTAATGTATTTGGTGGAGAGGCCGTTGACCTCAAGTATTGTCTTATTCATATAAAGTTCATGCCTCCCTAATTTCTTAGCTGGGGATTAAAAACCTGGTCCAGGCCTGTGTTCATTAAGTTAAGCGAGAAAGAAATCAGTGCTATTACAAGAAGTACAGGGTAGTAAGCCCACCACGCTCCTGTTAAGTGTGCAGAGTAGACCATTGCCCAGTTCATCATTAGGCCCAATGTTGCTACATCCGTTGTTCTTGGGCCAAGGCCCAACATAGAAAGCCCTGCCTCGGCAAGAATTGCTGTAGAAATCTGAAGAATAAACGCCATAACCACATATGAAGCGATATATGGCAAAATATCTTTTATGATAATCCTAGGCATAGAATGCCCGCTTAGCTTACTTAGGCTAACATGGTCACGATGGCGCAGAGACAAAACTTGAGAGCGTACACTGCGGGTTGTCCACACCCATGCGGTGAGCCCAATAACAATGCCGATTACTGTAACGCTTCGCCCTGCTTGCCCAATGCTGTATGAAATAAGTATAAGCAAAACAAAACCTGGGATTACCGTAAAAAGATTGGAAAAGAACATGATAATCTCGTCAATAATTCCCCCCACATATCCGGCTACAAGGCCAAGGATAAGGCCGATTACTGTGGCTATTGAGCCTGCAATAAGCCCTATAAGAAGTGATGTTCCAATCGCCGATACCAGCTTCCTCATCATATCCATGCCAAAATTATCGGTTCCAAGGGGCAGGCGGACTATATTAACTACATCCCTTAGACGTATATAGTCCTCGCTGCTTATTGCAGCTTGAAACTCGTATTCTTCCGTTTCATTGTTATAGGTATAAAGATGGATATCCACAATATCAAAGATGCCTTCAACTTTGGCATTAAGACGCTGGTAAAATCGTCGGTCAGCGATAGTCATACCATCTATTCGGATATCAGGATTATAGTGAGCAAACCATAGTTCTAAAAGACCTGTAAAATCTTCAATGTTGATTTGCTCCTTAGGCACTCCCTCTCTAATAAGCCACTCCCCCATAGCCTCTCGCTCATCCATAGGGAGCAAGCTTTGAATCCTAGCTTCATCTGCCCCTGGAATGCGCAATGTGTAGACATGTATATTGGGGTTTACGCTATCATATAGGGAAAAATAAGTGCCGGGCGGAATAAAGGAATCAAATCCAATCATAGCCAAAGGATTTCCTGGATTGAAAATGGGGTAAAAGATTGTCAGCAGTACAAGGGCATTGAATATGATAAATCCGGTCATAAACTTGCCAGAACGTATCAACTGTCTAAATTGATTTCTCATGCTTGCCCCCTATTCGAACTGCGCGGCTTTGACGCGAGGATCTATTAGACCATAGATTATCTCTAACAAAAATACAGCGATAAGTACCATTATCGTAATAACAAGGGTAATCCCAGAAATAAGGGGATAATCCCCCTCCCTAATGGCCCTAAGCAATGTTGTTCCAAGGCCCGGATAACCAAAGATAATTTCCGCAACCAATGCGCCTCCCATCATTGTGCCAATAGAAAGGGCAAGCCCAGTTACCTGGGGTAGCATTGCGTTTCTAAATATATATCTTACAATTGTACGGTCTTTGATACCCATGAAGCGGCTATATCTTACATAGTCGGCGTTAAGCTCATATATAGACATAGAGCGCATACCAAGGGCTTGCCCACCGATAGCAATAAGCACGATAGACATAAATGGCAAATGGTAGTGATAGATAATAGAACCTATAAACTGCCAGCTCAAATGTGGCAAGAGATGGATTCCATACCCACCTGCAATAGGGAACCAACCAAGATTAAGCCCGAAGACGGTTAATAAAATGATGGCCATTCCAAAAGCAGGTATACCGCTAACAAAAAGAGCGGTTGGCATTAAAACCCTGTCAAAGCCATTGCGTGAATATGCCGCAATTGCACCAAGAATATTGCCAATAAACCACCCTACAATAATGGCAGGAAGTTGCAGTCCAATGGTCCATGGCATTGCACTCATGATGATTTCAGAAACCGGACGAGGGAAGCGGGAGAAAGACAAACCTAAATCCCCTCTAAAAAGGTTCCCTACATAAATAAAAAACTGCTGGATAACCGGCCTGTCCAGGCCAAATTGAACCATGTAATGTTCATAAATCCTACGCAAAGCCTCGGTATCTTGTATCCCTGGGGCCAGCCTTGCCATGATGGCGGCAAGGGGGTCACCTGGCATTAGCCTAGGTAATACAAAGTTAAGAATAACAGCAGCTACCAGTGTGGCAAGGAACCACAGGGTTTTTTTTCTGTAGTATTTAAAATACCCGCTATGCACTATTTTTTTATAAGTAGAGCGGCTTTCGTCCATTAGCTGTAGCCCCCTAGTGCTTCAAAAGTGAAAGGCGGCCGTCAACAAGGGACGGCCGCCTTTTGAAAAATCAGGTTTATGGGTTAACTAATCTGATATTAAACAGGTCTGCAATTGCGTAACCATTTACCGCGTTTAACGGAGGAACATTGCGCCCGTCGCCATATTCTGTAAAACCAGTCCATACAGATTCATTGATGGTATGGAACTGAGCAGGGCGGTACATAAGTGTGAAAGATGGAACCTCTGTAAGATAAATATAGACAAGCTCGGTGTACATATCAACGATTATGGCCTGGTTAGTTTCCAGTGGAATTGCGGCAATCAGCTCGTCAACACGGGCATTACTAAAATGTCCCCAGTTGCCGGACCAGTTACCCTCAACACCCACAAACTCAGAGCTAAGAAGATTGCGGATACGGCCCCACGGCTGTGCGGGGGAAGCGTCATCTGTCCACATCATAAAGATGTCATATTCCGTATGAACGGCGGAAGTAACGATTGTGCTATATACACTCCAGTCATCAAACCTGGTTGTAATTTCTATGCCAATATGCTGGCCCGCGGCAGCAACGATTTCCATTGCAGCTTCCCAGTCACTCCAGCCATAAGGCACAGAGGCAAGATACGAAAGTCTTACGCCATCAATATGACGCCAACCATCTGCATCTCTTTCAATACCGGCTTCATCAAGGATACGGTTAGCTTCTTCGATTTCGTTACCAGGCCATTGTAAATGAGCAACCTGTGCACTATCAAACAAAGCTTGCTCACCGGGAGTAGGGTTCATAAGGGAACGAGGAATATCGCGGAAAGACGGGCTTTGGTTTGTCATGGCGTTTGCAATAATAAGGTCATAGTCAACAGCCATGGCAATAGCTCTGCGAACCGCAGGATTGTCAATTCCAGGGCTGGTACTATTCATGTTAAAGAAGGCAGTAGGAAGGCTTAACGCCATGCCATAAGGAGGCTCATCCATAAATGTAGAAATAGGAAGGCCTTGCTGCAACCACATATTTTGTACATTAGCTATAAAGTTCTGGCTGACATCTACAAGCCCCGCGGCAAAGGCAGCATCTCCAGCCGCGTTATCTTCAAAGATGGGATGTGCTATAAATCTAGGGGCAGGAAGAGTTCCCCACATAGACGGGTGCTGTCCCCAATAACCGTCATCTCGGATAAGAACTACTATTTCATCATTAAAGAAATATGGTCCAAAAGGCCCTGACCACACCACATCAAGTCCAGGGTCCTGTGAAATTAGAGAGAAATCCCCATTGTTGCGCTCGATTAAATTTCTCAGCCATGCTTCTTGCATGATGTAGTTTTGAACCAGGAATGTAGTAATCATTAATGGATTTGCGGGTCTTCCATCAGGGGTTAGCGTCGCATAAATACGAACAGTTTCATTATCCACAGCCACTACTCTGTCAATGAATGAACCAAAGGCAACACCACCAGAAGCACCATATCTAAGCCCCGCATCATAAGTAAAAGCCGCGTCATGAGCGGTTATTTTTGTGCCATCACTCCAAAAAGCGTTGGGATTAATGGTGTACTCAAGCTGTGTTAAATCATCATTCCAGCGATACGGACCATAGGCTAAAAGTGGAATAAGATCACCATTAAGGGCATTAAACATAAATGGGGTTTCAAACATTGTTAGACGTGCGCCACGGGCAACTTCCTCATGTACTAGCGGATTGTTCATATCATTGGAGAAAGGATTCCATCCAATGGGCGGCCCCCAGTTAAACCCCATAAAGTACAATGTTTCGTTACGGGGAAGCTCTGTGGAAATAGTTGCGGGAGGAACAAATGGGGCGCGACCAAGAACCTGGTCATCACCCGGCTGGGTTTCTTCTGTCTGCTGTTCACCTTGTTGGGTTTCTTCGCCATTCTCAGCTTGCTGTTCGTTTGTTGGCTCATCATCTTCTGTTGCTGAATCTCGGCTACATGCCACAATTAGTACGGCAACCATCATCATGGCAGCCATCAGCGCAATAATGCGAGTTTTCTTCATTGTAATACCTCCTAGTTTTATTGATTATTGATGGCGCAGCTCCCACGCTTACTTATATAGGCTGTAAATCCACCAATTTTACATGGCATACTGCGCTCTCATTTGTGAGCATAGCACAAATAACATTTATGGTAAATCAAGGCAAGATACATTTGTGCTGGTACAATTATGTATTTTATTGTAGGATAGCGAAAATTAATTCGTTTTTGGAGAGTGCTATGAGTATTTATGAACAAATCGCAAATGACATCAAGCAAGATATTGTTGACAAAAAAATAAAGCAAGGGCAGCGTCTGCCATCCCTTATTTCATTAAGTAAAAAATACAATTGTAGTAAAGGGTCTGCGATAAAGGCCATAGAGCAGCTTTGCTCCCAACATATTGTCTATTCAAAGCCCCAAAGCGGATACTATGTAGCGGATAATTTAATCAGGGAAGAAGGTAGCCGCACAGGATATTATTTAGATAGTGGCAACCCGGTGGTTGGGTCGCTCCCAATATTTGATGCTCATCACTGTCTGCATATAGCCGCAGAGATGTATTCAGCCCATTCCTTAGATATTTCACTAAGAGGGTATCCTTCTTTAAACGCGATTTTACCCAACTATCTTGCGCTGGAAGATATCTATGCAAAAAGCGAAAATATCCATCTATTCCAGGGCATCACACAAATACTCACACACCTAACCCTAACACCATTTCCAAACGGAAAAGAAACCATCCTAATTGAAGAGCCTACCTTTAGGAACTACATAAACTTCTTGAAGCAAGCAAGAGTAACAGTTATAACAATAAAAAGAGATGAGCACGGCATTGATTTAAAGCAGCTAGAAGATTATTTCAAAAACAAAGATATAAAATTTTTCTACACTACTCCAAGAAACCACAATCCTTTGGGGACAAGTCTTACTCACCGTCAGCGAAGAAAGATAATGGAACTTGCCCATAAATATAATGTATATATTGTTGAAGACGATTATTTTGGGGAAGCTCACAAGGTGCCTAAATATGTACCGATATATTACTTTTCACTTCAAAAAAACTGTATTTACTTAAGAAGCATGAGCAAAACCATCCCAATGCTCCGTGTCGCGCTTGCAGTTATTCCAGGGGACTTTATCAGCACATTTGAAGCCATATCAAAGGAAGCGTATTATTATTCATACTTCATGCCTGCTCTAATATCCCAAGCAACATATGAGGCCTATCTAAAAACCTCTATCTATAAAAAGCATTTTGCTCAAATTACTCAATCAATCAACACAAAACTTGAACTTATAAGAGAAATCACGTCATCCTGGAACCCAGCGCACATATCATTAGTAGGCGCGAAATCAGGATATTACTTCACATTAAAGCTTGCCCGTCAAATAGAGGCTAATGAGCTTATCGTAAAGCTAACCAAGAAACAAGTTTTCATAACATCCAATCTGGACGCGTTTTTCTATAAAGAGAACTATGACAATAGTGTTAGGCTAAGCATCGCTAGGATATCATTGGAGCATTTGAGGGATGCCTTAGAGATTATATACGAGACAGTCGCGGCACTAATTGATGGGAAATAGTCACCAGTTTTCCTATGTGGTATGAAGATGATGCGCGGTTTAGGTTTGAGATAATAAATTGAAACAACCTCATGCTCTCACATGAGGCTGTTCCCGCTGGGTAAGTGACCATACCAGATTAGCTTGTATGCATATGCAAAACAACGACCGCGCAATTAGTGGTGGCGGTATCCCTACGCGGAGTTGAGGAGGCTCCGTAAATGCGAAGGGGTACCGCCACTGGTGGGGGGCTGGTTTGCAAATGGCACAAATTAGGCTGATGTGGGTGCGCCTCCCAGTCTTTGTCCATCCGTCCTATACATTAATATTCTGTCCACGGTTAATATAACTGCATGGGGGATTTGGCACAATAACCCTATTGTGAATAGGGCAAGAGATGTTATCAAGAATTCCTCCTTATATGTAGAAATAGGACGGAATGAAACGTAAAACTTGGCAGTATTGAGATAAATATAGCTATTGCCAAGTGAGCAATAGCTATATTTAGGGGTTTTTAGTAGATATTCTGGAGAGGAGGATTCATATAGATATTTGGCAAGGCGGAAGTAAGACACAAAGATTATGGCAAATAATTCACTATAATTAAATTTTTTTGTAGTTAGAGAAATAAAAAACCTAGCAAAATTGGGAGGACCACTATTTGCTAGGTTTTTTTGAATTGCATTAAGGGTTGTCAAGTTGTGGGTGAATATATTGTGGGGTTATGGATAATTACCTGGCGGCGGTGGCTGGGTTCCGCCAATAGGACCACCACGAGCAGCCGCAAAGGGTTGTAACTCAATGTAATACTGCGTGGGGTGCACTGGATAGGGAGATTCATTTACAGGTGCGACATATACTGGCATGATAGAGCCAATCACAAAGAGTAGGGTTACAAGCATTGCAGTTAATTTTTTCTTCATAATTAGTCATCCCTTTCATGTTTTATTAGTATTATATATGGATGTTATGGATGACCACCTGGTGGCGGTGGAACATTTCCGCCAACAGGCCCACCAGTAGCCATAAAAAGTTGGAATTCAATGTAATACTTCGTGGGATACTCCGGATAGGTAGGTTCATCTATATGACCGACATATATAGGCATGATGGAACCAATCACAAAGAGTAGGGTTACAAGCATTGCAGTTAATTTTTTCTTCATAATTGGTTATTCCTTCCATGGTTTGATGATATCGTTTATGGATGTTATGGATAATTACCTGGCGGCGGTGGCTGAACTCCGCCAGCTGGCCCACCAGCAACAGTCATAGGATGGAATTCAATGTAATACTGCGTGG
This sequence comes from Defluviitaleaceae bacterium, assembly GCA_009781725.1. Classification (GTDB taxonomy): domain Bacteria; phylum Bacillota; class Clostridia; order Lachnospirales; family WQUN01; genus WRAN01. The sequence continues at coordinate 41,474 of WQVF01000016.1, read as the reverse complement.
GGTATTCTGGATAGGGAGATTCGTCTATGGACCCAACATATACTGGTATGATGGAGCCAATCACAAAGAGTAGGGTCACAAGTATGGCAGTTAATTTTTTCTTCATAATTAGTCTTCCCTTCCATGGTTGAAAAAACATCTCATATATATATTTTTAATGGCATTTCCTGCCGACAACGACCTCATTACAGTTTTTATCTTTTTGAGATGCTGTTCAAGAAGCGTATAATACTCTATTGCTAGAAAATAATCATGTTCTTTAATGAAATGCGGTATAGCAATATTCTCAATATATGCAATGGACGCATTATTTTTATATGATGTCATTTTATGTTTAATCGTATAGTAGTGTCCAAGAGCAGTAAAATATATTACCCACTTTTCATTCAAACAACCCAAGGTATTTACATAAGCCAAGTGTTTGCGGGTTTTTGCAAAGGTTTTGGCCTGTATAGTACAGAGGATTTTATGGTATAAGGCCGAGTAGTAGTTATCAGTATTTTCTGGTAAATAACCAAATGCCTTATCAAAATTCTCTATTGCAGATACCCAGTTTTCAGCCTTTTTGTGTGCAAAGCCCAAATATAGGAAAGTCAAACCAATATACGTATCATTCAAAAAGCTTTCAGCCTGAGCCATGCATTTATTAAGTAATCTTTTGGCGTCTTTCACTTGATTCATCTTAATATAGTTTAGAGCAAGTCCCCGGTCTATATTTAAAGAAAACTCAGTAATTCCACTAACTGCATATGCCTGTTTAGCTTTTATATGGAAAAATATGGAGCGATACAGTATTTCTATGCTCGAATAACACCAGGCTATGTAGTAATAAAGCCAAGCATCTTCTCTCGGCAATAGATTCTTATTATCTTCAGTCATATCATATGCCATCAAAAAATAATCTAAGCTATTCTCATAATGACCCTGATGCCCAAGCAGTGCGCCTTTGCAATAGTAATAATGATACAAGCATTTATCATTCATCTTGCTAAGGTGCTTTTGATAAATATTAAGTTTCTCTTCTATAGTTGCATAGTCACCCTCGGCCCTAAATAAATGAAGCTCTATCAGCTTACACAACATAACTGTATCAAAATCACAGGGTTCTAAATTATCAATTCTGGCTAATTCTTTTTGTATGACCCTGGCCTCATCCAGTCTTCTGTCCCTAATATGGTCAAGCCAAATGTATAGATGGCCTTCAAAGGTGGTACATTCCCGCTCTGTTATTGGTAATCCTACAATCATAAAATACTTTTTGGCGGCAGCTACTTGGGATTCGGTATACATGCATTCCCCTCCTTCTGCATGCGCAACCCCTTCCGGTCTCATCCTCATAATCTCGGCTATCACCGCTTGAGGTATGTTATGATGCTTCCGGAGTAAATATATCTTTCCCTCCACCGAATGTGCTAACAACCCCGGCTTTAGTGATATGTTCACCATAGCTACCGCCTCAAAGATTTAGTGCTGGTTACAACATAGTGCAATCGCCTAGTGTCATCTTTCAGAGCGATGCAGCTTAGTTTTCCAGCTAAATAAACGGTGCTCACCTCATATGACACTCATATAGCACCGAACAGCCCCTCGAGCTGATTTTCCACAGATTAGCATATTTACGTATATATGTCAACACCTCGACATGCATTTCGAAAAAATATTTTTACACAAATTGAAAACTATTAAAAAGCCCGCCCATGATTTAAAGAGCGTATTTCTCTCCAAATCATAGGCGGGCGATAGATTCCCAAACCCTAATTTATTATCTCATTAGTAAATGCATTAATCAAAAACGGATCCCCTTCATCTCCATCAATAAATATCCGGAAATATGGCTCCAGTCTATATCGTCCCTCTGGGTCTGGACTGCCTTCGTCTTGGAAATATACCAAATCCATATGGGTAACGACTATAGGCGTATCAAGGGCATGGCCTCGCATCCGTTGTATAAAGGTCAGTAGCACCTCGTCCGGGGCAGTAATGGGCTGCCGCTCTCTTTCTACTGTCAAGACATGACCGAACTGCATCTCAACCCGGATAATACCCCTAGTTGTTACGGTAATCTCGATAAAATTGGTATGAACCATATACCCGCGATATACCTGCCTGTACGAAAGTCGGAGCCAGTTGGACCCTATTACCACATCGTCTAGCTCAAAATCAGGCCAATGAGTACTTACAAATGCGTCTGTGAGGTCCTGAGCCTGTGCCTGCTCTAGGCTCGGCAGCCAATCATCTCTGCCTCCATGACCCATGGGATTATCATAGGAAATAAAACCTTGGTCCAGTAGTAGCTTGCCATTGTCAGAAGTAACGACATAGCCATTAGGGCCAAAAACCCGTGTTAGCTCTGTATCCTGGAAGAAAATCTCTACCAGCTGATTTCTGTCATAATGAAATCCCCCCACCCACATAACCCTCATAGGGGGGAATCGCCGCATCAGACTAGCTTCCATGGATATATTATTACGTTCCATTATCAGGGCAATTTCCTGCTCTCGCTGAGGGGATAGAGTATAACGACGTCTTTCCATCAAAAGAAGACTACCCAAAATCAGGTTAAGCAGCACGAAAAACAGTAGAATATATGTCTTAGCTCTTTCCCACTCCATCTATTCTACCTCCGCAAGCCGCCACGTAAGCGGTAATCTGTCGTCAGGTCCCATATCAGGTGTAAAGTGATACCCTAAATTTATACCAAGTACCGGCTCTTCGTGACCATAGAGCAATTCTTCCAAGTCCAAATCCCCTTGATTCAAAAAAACCAAAGTGCTATACACATGAAAATTGTGGGCCAGCCTGCGGTAAAGCACCACTCGTCCCTGCTCTACAACAACCTCGATGGGGGCAGGCAATATATCATCTTGGGAAGACACAGGCCATCCGTCAGGCATTATAATAGGGAAATTGTCTACAATATACCCAAACCAAAATACATATCCATCCCCGCGAGGCTCAAAGCCCGTGAGGAAATACTCGTTTACAACATGGTTGTCAGCCTCAATAAATGCAAGTGCCGCGGAAAAATCTCCGATTAAGCTGGACGTGGCATTTCTGGATCGCGGACGGAAGCTCGCATATTCCAGTACATCTGTTTCGAAAAACCGTACGGCAGTATGAATATTGCTAAAGGTCCAAACTCCGTCTCCTGCCACCCGGTCATTGATAGTCGCCGGGTTGTCAAAAAAAGGAGATACCTGGTTGCGGATATAGGTCATTGGGCCGCCGATTTGGGTGTGATATGGGTTGGTGGTAATCACAGGGGGATAGGCATGACGTCCAAGGTCACCGCTTCGCGGAATAAAAATACCGGGATATAGATTGTCATAGCCTTCTAAGGCAGCGGAAACAAAGTAAAGGGAGCTGGTAGATACAGAGTGAACAGGAAAGCCTTCCAATCCTGCAGAATCCACTGCAAACTCCCATGTCCTGCCCCCGCCAATAAAAAAGACCCTGAGATCCGAATGATTGCCATCGGGCAACCATATCGTCACAGAATCAAACTCCGTTATACCCCGCCCCGTCAAAAAACCTCCTCCACGCTGGTTAAACCCTAAAGGAAAGATTGCCCCAGGCATGGAGAAGGCATATTGAAATATTAGTACCGGTCTGGATAAAAGATTCTTATAATCCGTATCCCTCTCCCCGATAAAAGTACCGTTATCAAAAAGCTCCGTAAGCACCATGTCAAAATAGCCACGGGGCCTAAGATCAACGAGTCCGCTATAGCTTATATCAAATCTGCCTGTGCCATCTCCATAAACAGAGCGCATGGGCCGCACAAAGTCCATATAGCCCTCCCCCACGGAAGGGTTCCACCTTGCGGAAAGGTATAAAAAAAAGTTACGGTTTGAAAGATGCACAAACCATAACTGGCTGGTCTGGAATATGGCAAGGGCGACAAAAACCAAAATCAGCAGTACTTTAGCACGCCGATAGAAGGTTTTTGTGTCACGTAGCCGCTCCGACACATAATAAAAGCCTCGGCCAAATGAAGCCTTAACTCTATTCATTGTCCACCGCCGCCTCGAAGTATCTGTTGAATCGCATTACCATGGTTGTACCTTCGCCTGGGGCACTGGTTGCATAGATATTGCCTCCATGCTCCTCGATTATTTCCTTGGCAATGGCAAGGCCCAGGCCTGTACCGCCCATTGCTCTGGCCCTGGCTTTATCCACACGGTAAAATCGTTCGAAAACGCGGCTGATATCTTCTTCCGGGATACCCATACCTTCGTCTTTTACAAATACACGATGGTCAGTGTCCGTTGTTTCTACATGGACTATGATAGTGGTGTCATCAGGGCTGTACTTTATTGCGTTGGATAGAATATTGGAAATGACTTGGTTAATCCTTGGGGAATTACCCAGAATAAAACAAGCATCCGCCGGATTATCAAATTGTATCGATTGATTTTTCTGCTCTGCTAAGATTTGACTCTGGCGGATGGTAACCCGTAGGAGACCCACCAAGTCCAACACATCCTGATCCAGTTTAGACCTGGCAGAATCCAGGCGGCTAAGCTCAAGTAAGTCTGTAACCAATAAGGACATACGCTGGGCTTCATCGTCTACGATTTTTAGGAAACGGGAGGCCGTTTGAGGGTCTTCCAATGCCCCCTCCAGCAATGTCTCCGTATATGTGCGTATGGAGGTCAAAGGTGTCCTTAGCTCATGGGATACATTGGCTACAAATTCCTTACGCATGGTATCCAATTGGGACAGCTCTTTTGCCATTAGGTTAAAATTATAGGCAAGCTGGCCTATTTCGTCCTTACCATGGACAGGGATTTCTTGAGACAGTTCCCCTTCCGCCATGGCCTTGGCCCGGTCTATCATGGTTACGATAGGGTTAGTTATAGTATTGGCAAGGAAGAACCATAATATAGCCGTCAGTACAACAGAAATCAGCACCATAATAACCAAATGGAGCATCAACTGAGAAAGTCCCGAATTGAGAGAGTCAGTAGTAACACGTGTGTATACGATAAATGTATTGTCCCCTACGGTAACAGGTCTGGCATAAGCAAGCCATTGTTGCCAGGTTTCATTAATGTCTATTGCACGGCTTCTGACAGTAAATCCGACTTCACCCATGACCGCAGCCAGCACTGCCTCGTCATTTATTCGCTGAGCACCCAGGAGTTGAGAAAACTCTCTGGGTGCTATGGGAATACCGATATCGCTCAGAATCATGCCCTGAATATCATCAGCACCGGCACCAAGAATCGTCCATTCATCAGCAAGCCAAAAAAGCTGCGGGTCATATACACGAATAATTTGGTCTTCGATAATAGCTGCATGTCGGCGCAAGCGAATTTCATAATTATCGATTTCCCGCCCACGCACAGCATAAATCATATATGTGCCGCTGATTATCATAACAACCAGTACAACGGCAATATATATAATCATTAATTTGAGTTTAATACTATTCATTAGGGGTACCGTCACCAAACTCCTGTGTAAAATAATAGCCTACTTTGCGCTTTGTTAGGATGTAAGTTGGGTCGGTATCATCGGGCTCAAGTTTGGCCCTTAGGCGCCTTACGGTTACATCCACGGTGCGCATATCGCCAAAATGCTCATACTGCCATACTTTTTCAAATAATTGCTCACGGGAAAATACCTGATTATTACGCTGTGCTAAGAATTTTACCAGCTCGTATTCCCTACGGGTAAGTTCTACTACCACGCCGCCTCGCTTGACTTCGTGCATGTCCATGTCGATTACTACTTCGCCGAAGACCAGCTTGTTATTGGTAGGCTGATCCTGAGAAAGGCTGCCGCTTGAACGTCTAAGATTGGCCTTAACTCTAGCAAGGAGCTCCCGCACTCCAAAGGGTTTGGTGATATAGTCGTCGGCTCCAAGCTCGAAGCTTAGTACCTTGTCTGTTTCTTCGGCACGGGCGGTTAGCATGATTACAGGTACTTGTGAATGCATCCTTAGCTGCCTGCAAACCTCGTAGCCGTCCATTTTTGGCATCATGATATCCAGCATTACCAGGTCTGGCTTTTCTTCGATTGCCATCTTAAGGCCTGTTTCCCCGTCATAGGCCTCAATTGTTTCGTAACCTTCCTTGCGCAGATTATACGTTAGTATTTCTACGATGTTGGTTTCGTCGTCTACTACTAAGATTCTTTCTGGCATTTTATGCCCCTCCTTTGTAATGGGGGCACTGCCCCCGTTCCCCCCCGCATTGCTGCGGGGCCGCTTTGCGCGACTTGTATATATGTTATCGTACCTCTACTGCCCGTGTTGATGTTCCTACTTCTTCTACCTGGGTAACAGGGTCGTCAACAATGTCTGAGTCAATTTCTTCCGGCTCACCTACCTGGATACCGTTTACCCTTGTAATCCGCTGGACAACTCGCCGCTGGCCATTGCGCCCTTCTGTTAATATATTGGTTACAGAAATATGCAAATCAGGGTTTTCCTCTTGAATTACCTCCATAGGGATGATTTCTAGTATGATGACCTCGCCCATAGTAACAACAGTGAGGCGAGGGCGGGTTGTTTCAATTAATAAAGACTCCCCTGGGTGTATTATGGTATCCCTGGTGATATTATTAAGCTCACCTATACGCTCTATTGTGGTGCCAAACTCAAGTGCAAGATGCCCCTGGGTATCACCGTCGCGAATAGTATGTTCAAGCACTGCTGTGACGGGCCTGGAAAGAAGTTGGATTACTTCCCCTTGATCATCCAAATCATCCAAGGTTGACAGTGCAGTTCTTATTACCCAATCTTCTTCGAAGGATGCGACAATATTTTGCTCATCACTTGCAAAAAACTCCCGTTGTATTTCCCGCTCAACATGGTCAACTTGGGATTGATTCCTAAGTATGGCCACTCGTTCCCCTTCCAAGTAAATGGCAAAAGCTTCAATCTGGTATGTGAAACGCTGGGCAAGATTTACAGTCATTTCCGAAGCTGCAATAATCTCGCCCCTGCGGGCACGGACTGACCGCACCTGGGTTTCCTCGTTTACCTGTACTGCCGCCCCGTGGGAATTTGACAGATGTCTTACGGCGTCATCGTGGACGGTATACATCTCTACTTCCCGGTTTATGGGCATATACCCTACAAATCTATCGTCAAGGTAGACTGCCCAGGCGTTATGGCGAAACATACTCATAAGTATCAGCACTATAAATAAAACAGCTACAGCCCCAAGAGACCAGAATTTCAGCACTCGTTTGACCTTCGGAGAAATGAGAGGTTGTTTTATTTGGGGAGGATTATAAAGTCTATCGCCTCTACCTAGGCGCGGTCCTGTTTGGTCCGGTTGCTTTGGAGGGGATTTTATCTTTTCAGGTTTACGCTGGCGAGGCCGACGTTGGCCATAAGCTTTTTGCACGGTATCAAAATATCGTTTGCCGGTAGGCTTGGGTTTCTGCGGCTGGGGTTTTGGCTTCGGTTTTTGTTTTTTTTGCTGCTCTGGCTCGGGTACATAGTCGTAATGCTCATCCTGGGGCGGTGAGTCTGCTGGGTCACCTTCATGGAGGCGGCGTGGAGGCTTAGGACGTTCTGCAGGCAAGTCAAGCTTAATAGGCTTGGGAAATGGTCTTAAACCCTCGGCTTCAGGGTTTTTTTTGTTGTCTTGATCCATTTGCTGTTCACCTCCCGCCTAGCAAACTTTCTTTTGGGATAATTTCCGTAAATATAGCCCTTCCTGTTATTTTCTCCATATATCTTTTCGCCTTCTCGGCGGTATATTTATCAGTAAAATAGCCGAACACTGTAGGGCCGGAGCCGCTCATTGCTGCACCTATGGCACCTTGACTGTTCATTTCACTTATTAGGTCATATATGTTATGTTTTTTTGCTGTAATCGAAGTTAGGTCATTATAAAAATTGTCGGTAATTTGGGTTAAATCCCCGTTTTGTAGGGCTTTTTTCATTGCCGGGATATTACTCGTTGGTGTTTTCTCAGGTATCCACTTGCTAAAAATTTCGCCGGTGGATACTTCAGTCCTTTGGCAGGCCAATACGACCCAGCAATGGGGATGAGGCGGCAATGGAGTTAGTATTTCTCCGATGCCTTCAGCCAAGGCCGTACCCCCCTGCAAACAAAAAGGCACATCCGCCCCAAACCTCTGCCCAATGGATATTAGGCCATTAAGAGGGATGCCTAAATCAAATAACTCGTTTATCCCGGTCAAAGTAGCTCCGCAGTCACTGCTACCACCGCCTAGGCCGGCCCCTTGTGGGATATGTTTTACTAAGTCTATGTGTATATTGTTGGTGATATTATAGGCTTGCATCATATATGTTGCGGCTTTGGTCACCAGGTTGCGATGGTCTGTAGGTAGACTTGGGTCGCTACAGGTTAGCGTAAAGCCAGCTTGCTTTTGATGATTTGGTGGAACAGCACTTGTGATGGTAATCGTATCGTGGAGGGCCAGTGTTTGCATCACAGACCTGAGGTTGTGATACCCGTCGGGTCTTTTTCCCATCACTTCCAAAATAAGGTTAATTTTGGAAAATGCTCTAATCTGCACAAAACCCCCGGCTCTAGGCCGGGGGTCTGTATTAACAGCGCTTTCGCGCGTAGACATTAACGCTTGGAGAACTGAGGCGCGCGCCTTGCGCCTTTGAGGCCGTACTTTTTGCGTTCCTTCATCCGTGGGTCACGGGTGAGGAAACCGGCTTTTTTAAGGGGTGCCCTAAAGTCACCGTCTGCCTCTAATAGAGCCCTGGATATACCATGACGGATTGCGCCGGCTTGACCGGTATAACCGCCGCCATAAACATTGACTTTGATGTCAAACTTGGCTGTGGTGCCTGTGAGCTCCAAAGGTTGGCGCACGATTAGCTTGAGAGTGTCCAAGCCGAAGTAATCGTCGATACCGCGCTTGTTGATAATAATATCGCCTTTACCAGGTAACAGGTATACACGTGCAACAGCACTTTTTCTTCTGCCTGTACCATAATATGAAACTGCTGCCATAAAAATCTCCTTTTAATACAGTTTACAGGTTAGTTATAGTCAGCACTTCTGGCTTTTGAGCCTCGTGCTTATGGGTTGGGCCTGCGTATACATGTAGCTTGGAAAACATCTTCCGGCCAAGATTATTTTTTGGAAGCATCCCTTTGATTGCGTGGGTTAGCACGTATTCGGGCTTGCGCTTCATTACATCCTTCATCTTGGTTTCTTTGCGATGGCCAATCCAGCCGGAATGGCGTACATAGATTTTTTGATCCATTTTTTTGCCGGTAACGCGGATTTTGTCCGCATTGACGATAATCACATAATCCCCACAATCAACTGAGGGGCTAAAATCCGGCTTATGCTTGCCGCGCAAAATATGCGCGATTTGGGAACTCAAACGGCCCAGGAGCTGGCCTTCGGCGTCGACAACGACCCATTTGCGCGTAACTTCCTGGGGCTTTGTAATATGGGTGGTGCGCATGTGTACCTCCACTGTTTACGTTTTCTTTGATTTTTGTTAAGAAGCATTTCTTAGTGCTATTATTGCATGATTCCGGGGCGTGAATCCTTTTAATCATAAAATATGTAAACTTAAAAGTCAAGAAATAAATTAAGCACTGTATTGCTGTACTAGTCAACTAATACAGATGGCCAAGCTATTGCCTTTCGCAAACCCGCACAAACTCAGTAAATATCAGCCGCAAAAAAACAATACCCGTATGTCACCATACGTATGCAAAACTACTCCAAGAGAACAATCCTGTCCCCATCTGTAGCCATAATAATCGTACCCATTTCATCTGTACGGTAAACCATAATCCCTCTTGCCATAAGCCGCGCCATTACATCGGGGTGCGGATGCCCAAACCGATTGCCTCTTCCAACTTGTATAACCGCAGCCATAGGGGCTACTGCATCAAGGAATCCTTCTGTAGTAGACGTCTGGCTTCCATGATGGCCTATTTTTAGCACATCCGAGCCTAGCTCCCGGCCAGAAGCCATCATTGTCCTTTCACTCGCTGCCTCAGCATCTCCAGTAAAAAGAAAGGAAGTGCCCCCATACACAAGTCGCACAACGATGGATGCATCGTTTAAATTGCGGTGTCCGGGCAGTGGTGCCAGAACATGCAATCTAATTATCCCTGCCTGAATCCATTCCCCCTCTTCAGGAGCTGCAGTCGATATCCCATTATTCTCAATTACAGCGAGAAAATTCTCAAAAGTCGCGGTTGTATGTACAACATCAGGCATAAGTACCTGTCCAATCTCCATTCTACTCAGCATCGCCACAAGGCCTCCGATATGGTCACTATGAGGATGTGTGGCGATTACATAGTCCAATCGGGTAATCCCAGCCCGGCGCAAATACCCAAGCACAGTATTCCCTTCACGTGCTTCCCCGCCGTCAATAAGCACCGCGTTATCCCTGGACCAGATAAGTATACTATCCCCTTGGCCCACATCTAAAAAGGCGACAATGATTTCATTGTTGCCTGGGGTCATATAATCGCTGTTTGTAAAAACAAATGTGTAAACCAGTGCAAAAATCAGCACCAAAACCATTGCGAGAGCAAAACCACGTCCCATATTCCGTTTATGCATCAGCTTGACACAGCTCTGTCATTGCGAGCAAAGCGAAGCAATCCAGGAACAGCGTGTGGGCTGGATTGCTTCGTCGTTTTGCTCCTCGCAATGACGGGTGGCGTTGCTATGCCAATAATTCGATTCATTATTTTAGGGGCTGAGTTGCGTTACTAAGCCATTCTTTTTCGCCTTCATCCAGGCGGGGAGCCAGGACTTCATACGTTTTTGCATGATAATCATTGAGATATTTAATTTCTGCTGGTGTCAGAAGGGAAACATCAATAGCGGCGGTATCATATGGGCAGTAGGTCAAGGTCTCGAACCCAAAAAAGACTCCATATTCCGTTTCGGCTCGCTTTTCCACCGCAATAATATTCTCGGTACGGATGCCATACTCCCCATCCTTGTAAAAACCAGGCTCGTTACTAAGGAGCATTCCAGGCTCAAGAGCCACCTTGGACCGTTTGGAAATCCCCTGAGGCCCTTCATGCACCCCCAAACAAAAACCAATCCCATGCCCCGTCCCATGCCTAAAATCCAAACCATGCTCCCACAGTGCCAAGCGCGCCAAACTATCCAACTGCACCCCACTTGATCCCTCTGGGAAAACAGCCTGAGAAATAGCAATATGCCCCTTAAGCACCAAAGTGAAATTACGCTTCATCTCTGCGGATATTGGGCCTATTACAATGGTACGGGTGGTATCTGTTGTACCGTCTAGGTACTGGCCTCCCGTGTCCACTAATAAAAATCCATCGGGCTTTAACTTGGACCCAACAGGCCCTGGGCTATAGTGAGCTTGGGCAGCATTGGCCATATAAGCAGCTATCGTAGTAAATCCATCTTCCAAGAAATCGGCCTGCTCCTGCCGCAGTGAGGTAATCTTCCTTGCTACATCACCTTCTGTTAGAGTCGAAATATCAGGATGCTCCTCCAGCCATTTTAGCAGGCGCACCAGGGCAACACTTTCCTTGATATATGCATTGCGGGTATTTTCAAGTTCTACCGGGCTTTTTACGGCCTTAAGCAAAGTGATAATATCCGTTTCCAAATCTTTTTTTACAGGTATGTTTTCCGGCAAAGCATCGGAAATAAGCACATTGGTCTTTTCAGGGTCAAAAAGTAAATCCCCGTTAGCGGGCAAAGCCTTTATATAATCTGTGAGCTTATCATAGTCATGCAAGGTAAATCCCTGAGCTGTGAGATTTGTGGAAAAGGACGCAATTTTATCTTTGCTAATAAATAAGTGAGCTTCGTCAGGGGTAATTAACGCATAGGCGTAAACCACTGGTGTATATGAAATATCTCGGCCGCGGATATTGGCCAACCAGGCTATACTATCCAGCGCAGTTACCAAATAAGCCGATATATCATGCTTTGTCATTTGCTCTCGTACAGCGGCCAATTTCTCGGCGGCAGTTGCACCGGCAAACTGCAATTCATGCTCGAAGGCCTTTTCTGTAGGCAATGCTGGGCGGTCTTTCCATATCAAATCTATTAAATCTTCGTTATAAGCATATGTCACCGCCTTATCCTTCAAGGCATTGCAGATTTTCCTATAGTCCTTTACCGTTACAACACGTCCGTCAAAGCCAAGTTTACCTCCCTGAGGGATTTTATCCGCCAAGAATTCCCGGTATTTTGGGACACCTGGCATTTCCATTTTATATAAGCCAATGCCTGAGCCCTGGAGCTGGTTCTCGGCCTGAATAAAATATCGCCCATCTGTCCAAAGGCCTACATCGGTTGGCGTTATTACTACTGTTCCGTTGCTGCCGGTAAAGCCCGAAAACCAGGGCCTGGCTTTCCAATATGGAGCAATATACTCGCTGGCATGGGCGTCGCCGCTGGGTAATAGATATGCATCCAAATTTCTTTCTTTCATTAAGGTTCGGAGTGCAGCTATTTTTTCATGAGTTGTCATTATCTAATGCCTGCCTTTCGCTCCCCACGGATAATGGGGAGTATATTTTCGCTTTTCTTTACATTGTCAAAAACTTCGATATATTCCTCATGCTCGGCTTGAAGAGCGGAATGCTCAGTTTTAAGGGCGTCATACTCCTCACGAAGCAGAGCGTTTTCTTGTTGCAATCGCTCAATTTCATCTCGATATTTTTCCTTGGTTACTTCGATACGGGCAAGCTTATCTGAAACTTTGAAATAATCATTGGATATATTGAGGGCAATGAGCAAAGTGCGGACGCGCTCATCTATAGCGGCAGTAGTGTTGGCTCCTGTCAGCTCTGCCATCTTTTGGTCTATGTAGCGGGCGATACGCTGCAGATGAGCCTCCTCCTCATTAGACTTAAGGGTGATAACCTTACCGCAGATTACGACATCAACTTTTCTGGCCACTAAAGTGCCTCCTTCGTATATATGATGCAAGTTAAGCTGTAAATCGGGCATACTAACCTTGGGAAAGGGTGATGCCGGTGAAAAAATATATTACGCTGCTTATTATGCTTGTATTCGTTGTTCTGACAGCCTCTGCTTACAACTATAATGGTCCGGAAGCAGAGCTTATTACATTAATAAACAAGGAGCGGGAAACTGACGGTGTTCCCCCACTAAATCTTGATTGGGAACTTGCACGCCTGGCCCGCCTCAAAACCGAAGAGATGAAAACTCACAAACTCTTTGACCATGAGTCATTAATATATGGCAGTCCCGCCCAGCTCCTTGACCTCTTTCATATACCTTATACAAAAGCAGGTGCCAATATCGCAATGGGACAGGAAACACCGATGGATGTATTGTGCGCCTGGCGCAAATCCTCCGACCATCATGCTAACATTATGGACCCATGCTTTACAAATGCTGGAGTAGGCCTTAGCTGGGATGATGATGGCATACCATATTGGACCTTATTGCTGATTACGACAGACCAAGTATCGCAATAATATCTTCTGCAAGCACCGACACAAGAGGCAGAGAGGAGGCTGTTTTACCTCGTTTGCGCAGCAAAGAAAGCAGGGAGGCTAATTCCTCATTATGCATCGCAAGGTCCTTTCGGTCATCGGGCAGCAAGTAGTCATTACCGGTAAACAATAATTCATAATCGGCACGGCCATATCGCCATGGCACAAAAGATTTCCCAAAACGCAAATACACTTTATCAGCCAAAGTCAGCCCTTTGTAGTCCATATTTCCCGAGTAATATAGCATAGCACCGGACCCGACGCAAAGGGAAAGCAATCGCTCCAAGGCAGGGTTGAGACCCTCAGCGGCGCATACCAATGTGCAGTTGTGCCCGCTTAGCCGTTCGCATAGGGCAGAGAACACCAATGGGTTTTCCACAATAAAAACCTTTTCTCCATATGCATGGACACTGTTTAAGCGGCAGATATTTTCTAAAGTAAGGACATGGGCTTCCCCAAGCTGGTCGTAGAAATTACAGGCCATATCGTCGGTTTTTATCCCTCGCAATGTGACTTGAGATATAACTCCATCGGATAAAAGCCCAGCTTGCAGGTATAATCGTACACTGTCTTCAGGTGCCGTCGGCACAGCTGCTTCAAACTTAAAAGCAAGTGCCCTTAGGAATAACGGTCCTAGTTGGGAATGGAAATCCAAGGCCCGAGCGTCATTCAAGTGCATATCCGCGAAATCCGAAAGACGCACAAGCTGACCCTGAGGCAGGGCATTGATGACTTCACACACTTTAGCCACCAAAGAGAGCACGCCCTCAGGCTCATGGGGAAACTGATCCGCCCATTGGCGGTAGGTGCGGCGCATATGGGCTAAGATTTCACGAAGCCAGGCAGCCGCAGGAGTTTCTTCAAACCGTGGCAGCAAATCGTCTCGAATGGCGCGAGCAAAGGCATCCTTATATCTGGGAGAGTCGCTTATAGGCTCGCTTAGTGTAGAAACCGGCTGCCCAAAATAGGCAGAAAGAACAGAGTCAAGGCCCTTTTCATATGCAAAAATTTTTTGAATCTGCCGCTCGAATTCTGCAAGGCCGATACGAATCAGAGCCTGGTCATAATAATCCCGCTTAAAAAGAACAGAAAGAGCCGTCTCTTCTTCCAAGGACGGCCGGGGCAATCTCACGGCACTAAAACAACGGCCATAGCGGTTGTACAAGTCCAGCATACCGGTCATAAGCCGCTCAAAGCCGCTGTCGTTTTTCAGATATTGAATGATATTGACTGTCTCGGGGGATACACCCTCATGTGATGTGGCCATCTAATCTTCCTCTTGAATACAGGATAATGATGCACCGATGCAGTGTTTCCTAAATATATGTAGAGTTTACCTTTTATGATATTAATATGTCAATTGACAGAGAACAAAATCTTTGCTATATTTCCTTGCGCGTTATGATTTTCACCAAGCTAATGTAGCTCAGATGATAGAGCAGCTGATTCGTAATCAGCAGGTCGGGGGTTTGAGTCCCCCCATTAGCTCTTGCCACATCTGCTACTTAAGCGGGTGGAAGGTAAATATATAATGGGCTGTCGCCAAGCGGTAAGGCACAGGACTTTGACTCCTGCATTCGAAGGTTCAAATCCTTCCAGCTCAGCTCAAACCCCACAATCATCACGTTGATGATTGTGGGGTTTTTTACATGCTAAGAAATTGCATTCGCAATTTCTGCTGGCGCGGCCGGAAACAAAAGCGCGCTTTGCGCGTTTTGTTCGTATAAATCCATAGGTGGTGATATTATGTCAAAAGAGTTGCCATATACATCTTCGATTAAGGACATGCCACTTATGTTCCTGGAAATGCGTAGGACGGCTTTACTTCTTTGTGAAGGGATGAGCCCCGGCGAGATTATTTTCATGTCTATGGATAAAAATATTTATCAATTGGAAAAAGAAAAACGGCGGCGTGATGTGCCTTTACGAATGATAAATAGGCTGTTAACAATCAGCAGCCCCCTTGTTGAAATCTTAGCAAAGGGCTCCACTGACGATGCCAAATTAGTGGCTTTATTGGCTTTGGTGAAGTCGGACAGGCTTTTGTTCGAATACCTATACGAAGTTTTCCTCAGTAAGCATGAAATAGGTTATGATACTATCAGTGACAGAGATTTCGAAGAATTTACTAACCGTAAGGCGCAGGATAACAATACAATTGCAAACTGGTCATCAGGCAACTTGAAAAGCCTGCGAGGTAAAATCAAAGGTATACTCTGCGATGCAGGTATAGCAAAAAGAGCTAAAGAAGGCCTTCGGATACAAAGGCCCTTGGCAAGTGCAAATCTTTTAAACTTACTGGATGAGGAAGATAGCATATATGCTAGAGCAATGTTATTGACGGGGGTATAAATATGCTCAGTTTAAGCAAACGCCTGGATTTTATAGAGTCAAAAATATTGGATAAAAACTTCCGTACAGGCCGTGGCACCGTGGGGGAGTTAAACTTTTGGATTTTTGATTACCCGCCGGAAGATGAAATGGCTGTGCGGGATTATATTGGTTTTATTGTAAGCCGTATAAATGGTAGGTATGATGATATTTCCATCAAGTGTTTTGACCTCTACGATTTGATGATTCAGGTGCTTCGCGAGAAGGGATATCTTGATAAGGTCATGGAAAGAGAAGCGTCTAAGGGCAGCACCGCGATATTTGAACCGATTAAAAAAACCCTGCGTCTAACACAGGATAGAGATTTAATAATTGCCAAAATCACCGAAAACATAGTCCCTGAAAAAGATGTAATTTTTATTACCGGTGTAGGCAAAGCATGGCCGATAATACGCTCACATACCATACTCAATAATTTGCACAGTAAGGTGGAGAAAAATCCACTTGTGATGTTTTTCCCTGGCGAGTACACAAATGAATTAAAATTATTTGGTGAGATAACGGATGATAATTACTATCGGGCATTTAAGCTTGTGTAGGAAAAAATAACTCAACCTGTTTGCCTTTCGTGGTAAAGCCAATATAAAACCGCTTTTTTTTAAAGCGCGCGCGAAGCGCGCGCAATTTAAAAACTCCGCTGCGAAGTCGCGCTTACATACTTGGTCGGCGATGGATAAGCTCCACGATGGAGCGATTAGGGGGCATAACATATGAAAATCAGCACCATGTTCCAAAAGGATATAGGGAGACCCATTCAGGGTGTAATCAAAATTGGTGCAAATATCACCGAGATGGCGATTTCTGAGCTGGACGAATATGTCGTTACATCAGAGCTTAACCGCCACATGGCCAATTTTTTTGCCGGATACCGCAAGGGCACCACACAGCGTACAGATAAAATCGGTGTGTGGATTTCCGGCTTCTTTGGTAGCGGTAAATCCCATTTCCTTAAAATTCTCTCCTTTTTGTTAGGCTACAAGGAATTTGGCGAGAAAAAGGCAATTGACTACTTTGAGGGCAAAATCAGCGACAGCCATATTATGGCTGATATGCAGTTGGCTGCCGATACATGTGCTGATGTAATTCTGTTCAACATAGACGCGGAAGCGGATTCCGATTCCAAATCCAATAAGGACCCCATTGTAAAGGTCTTTATGAAAGTCTTTAACAAGATGCAAGGATATTGCAGCTCCATGCCCTGGATTGCAGACCTGGAAAGGCAAATGGACAAAGACGGGGTATATCAAGACTTTCGCAATCGTTTCTATGAACTGTCAGGTAACTCCTGGGAGGCAGCCAGAGACGACTTTTATTTCGAGCAAGACAATATCGTTCAAGCTTTGGCTGACACCACTAGAATGAGCGCAGACGCTGCGCTTGCCTGGTATAACAAATCAGAGGAAAATTACTCCCTTGACATAAATTCCTTTTCAAGGCGAGTGAGAGAATATATCGAGGCTAAACAACGAGAAAGAGGCAAAAAGCAATTCGTAATATTCTTATGCGACGAGGTCGGACAGTATATCGGCTCCTCAGAGGCTCTTATGCTTAATTTGCAAAATATCGTTGAGGGGCTGGGCAATGAATGCGGAGGACAGGCCTGGGTCATAGCGACCGGTCAAGAGGATATAGATTCTATAACCAAGGTAAACCGGGATGCATTTTCTAAAATTATTGGCCGTTTTGATACCCGGCTTTCTCTATCCTCTGCCAATGTAGACGAGGTAATAAAAAAAAGGCTGCTGGCTAAGTCCGAAGGAGCCGCAGATAAGCTACGCCTTTTATATGAAGAAAAAATCGCTGTAATGAAAAATTTGATTACATTTACAAAAGATACCCCGGAAAAAAGGCTTTATGAATCCCCTGAGGATTTTGCGGATATATATCCATTTATCCCATACCAGTTTCCGTTGCTGCAAGCAGTGTTTAACGGCATACGAACCCATGGGGCATCGGGTAAGCATTTGTCGGAAGGGGAGCGCTCCTTGCTTAACGCCTTCCAAGAGGCGGCGATTCAGTTTGCCAATTTTGATGAGGGTATTCTGATACCATTTAATGCCTTTTACAAGACAGTGGAAACTTTTTTAGATAACAATGTCCGTAGAGTGATTATAAACGCGGAAGAAAGCGCAAACCGGGACAGCGGTGTATTGTATCCGGATGATGTAGAGGTCCTAAAAACACTTTTCATGGTGAAATATATACCTGAAAGGCTACCGGCAAACCTTGAGAATATAACTACAGTTATGCTTACAAATATCGACGAAGACAAAATCGCGTTCAAAAAGAAGGTAGATGCATCTCTGCGCCGCTTGGAAGCTGAGCGGCTCATCATAAAAAACGGCGACCAGTTTATTTTCCTTACCAACGAGGAACAGGACATAAACCGGGAAATCAGAGAAATTCGTATAAGCCCGGCGGATTTGATTGACAAGGCAGGCAGTGAGATATTTCATGTGCTGTTTGGGCTTAACAAAAAGCATAGATACAATGACCGTCATGACTTCCCATTCAATACAATGATAGATGACCGGCCCCTAGGTGTGCAAAAAGAAGAAATCGGCATACAGGTTTTGACTCCCTATTTTGCCCATGGCGGTATTGACGAGTCGGCTATCAAGCTTATGTCTCTAGGGAGCACAAATGTGGTTGTCGCAATGCCGCAGGATGCGGAGTTTTTAAATGAAATGGAGCTATCCCTCCAAATTGATGCCTTTTTGCGCCGTAGCTTAAGTAAAAAGCAGACGGATTCTATTGAGCTAATCAAGGCAGCAAAAAGCAACGAGAGACAGAATCGTATAGACCGCTGCCGTGAGTTAATTGCCGATTCTATGCGCAAAGCAAAAATATATGTAAACGGCCTAAATCTGGACATTAGAGAAAAAGCCCATGAGCAAAGAATAAGTGACGGCTTTAATGCCTTAATCGAGAATCTTTACTCAAAGCTAAGCTATATCACACATCCATATATATCAGTGGATAGTTTGCGGGAAATGCTATCAAGCGAGGATAACCAAGATGTGTTGAATGGCATACCTGCAAATGAGGCCAATTACCTGGCTTTGGCGGATATGCAAGATGTTATAGAGCATAGTCACTATCGCAATATAAATATCACAATGCGCAGTCTAATAGACCAGTTTAGCAAAATGCCCTATGGGTGGAAAGATATAGATATATCCGGCGTTGTGCTTAGCTTGTTCAAAAATCAAAAGATTCGGCTAGAACTAGGGGGCGAGAATATTCTGCCCGGTGATATATCTGTTGCCCAGTACGCGACCAAGCGGGATTATATTGAGCGGCTGGTGGTCAGATGGCGGGATGTTATAAGCCCAGTCCTAATCAACAATGCTAAGGACCTGGCCAGAGAAATTTTTGGCAGCGGCGACATGCCCAGTGATGAAGATGGCCTAATGGCTCGTATAAAGCAGCTTGCAACTGAGGAGCTCCATGGAAACCATGATAGCATTAAGGATTTGCTGGGTGAGTATTCTAAGGCACCGTATCCGGGCAAGAGGATTTTAGAGTATGGGAAGAAGCTCTTTGAAGAGATAGAGAGGATTAGGGATATAAAGGCCTTTTTCGACTATCTTCATAGCGAAAAAGAATCTTTGCTAGATTATAGCGAGGATGTAAGCGACATAAAGAAATTCTTTAACAATCAAAGCCAACGCTCAATTTTCGATAAGGCTTTGAAGATGCTGCAAATCTATGAAAGCAACCGCACCTATGTACTTGACCCCGAAATGATAAAACTGGTTGAAGATATTGAAAGGATAACCGCGCTGGCTTCCCCATATGGGGAGATTCACAAGCTGCCGGAACTGGTAGAGCAGTTTATGACCTGCTTTGCGCAGTTGCTAGAAGAAGAATGCGAACCCATCAAAGCCGCAATCAAAACCGATAGAGAAACCACTCTGGCAGACCTGGGTAAGCGTGGGATAAAGGATAAGTATACGGATCAGGTAATCTCTGAGTTTGATTCATTAATCGAAAGGCTATCCAGAGTCAACAACATATATGAAGCAATAGCAATGGAAACCGAAAGCAATCGTATGATGCTAAGATTTATACAAAGTTTTGTAAATGCTGAGATTGAAACCACCGAATCGGAAACTGTGCGCAGGATTAAGACCATAACCATGAAAAGCCTATTTACTGGTACGACCCAAGTATCAAACGAAGCGGACGTGGACCGTCTGGTGAGTGAAGTAGGGCGAAAGCTTAAATCCCTGCTTGAGGATGATACAATAATCCAGATAGTATAGCTTTCCAGTTTTGATGATACCGACAAAGGTGCTTTTTCTCCGACAAAACAGTATGCCTTACGGATAGCAGGCCGCATTTTATATGGGCTGATTCGGTTTTGATGATTGGGCCGAAGGCGGTTTTCTTCCGATTAACAATGATTTGTTAGGACGTGTGGGTATGGATAAAGCAGCAATAAAGAGCTATGCCGTTGCAGCCAGAAAGAAGTTAATAGATGCGGTTACCCTCAAAGGGGCTGATTTAGGCATTGCCGCCAATACAATAAACATTGAAGACATTGCTTACACATGGTTCAATCGCCTAATTGCCTTACGCTTTATGGAGGCAAACGGCTACCTACCTTCAAATATCCGGATATTATCCAGCGAAGAGCCTGGCAGAATAGAACCGGATGCCCTGCGGGAAGTAGACCGCTTGGACTTTGTAAAGCCCGCCGTTGTCATGGAATTAAAATCCGATACCGGCATTAATGCCACGGAAAAGTTGTACAAATATATCCTAATA
Source organism: Defluviitaleaceae bacterium (assembly GCA_009781725.1). GTDB lineage: Bacteria > Bacillota > Clostridia > Lachnospirales > WQUN01 > WRAN01. The sequence goes on along the minus strand of WQVF01000016.1, from coordinate 20,872 downwards.
TCCCAATGCAATGCCCTGGCTGAGATAATGCCTGGGATGTTCCAAAGACTAAACGACCATACAGAGTTATTGTTGCCTGATGCCCTGTATCGCAATGGCGGCATAGTCCACGACTTGGTACATACTATCCCGGAGGAGAATTTTAAGAACGGCGTACAGATTATAGGCTGGCTGTACCAGTTTTATATTTCTGAGAAAAAAGATGAAGTCTTTGCCGGGCTTAAAAAGAACATCAAAATAAATAAAAATACTATACCAGCCGCCACACAGCTTTTTACACCGGAGTGGATAGTAAAATATATGGTGGAAAATAGCCTGGGGCGGCTATGGTTGGAGAGGCACTCGAAGGTGCCCCATTCACATATCCTTTCCGTCATTCCGGGCTCGCCCCGGAATCCCCTCGCCACAGGCAAAGATGGGGGAATCCCGGGTCAAGCCCGGGATGATGAGGCGATTATTACCGAGGGCTTGCGTGCAAACTGGAAGTATTACATTGATGAAGCGGTACAAGAACCGGAAGTAGCCGAGCAGCTACTAGCAATGCGCAAAGAAAGTCCAATCAGCCGCCCGGAGGACATAAAACTAATAGACCCCTGTATGGGCAGCGGTCATATTTTGGTGTACGCATTTGATGTACTGTTTCAAATTTATCAGAGCCAAGGTTACCAGGAGCGGGAGATTCCCAATTTGATTTTGACCCACAATATTTTTGGCTTGGATATAGACGACAGAGCAGGGCAGTTGGCTTATTTTTCTCTGATGATGAAGGCAAGGGAGTATAATAGGCGATTCTTTAGACAGGAAGTTGTCCCCCAGCCCATGGTCTATTCTTCCAATGGCGATGAGGAGCTTTCGGAGTTTGGCTCACTTGTGAAGATTGAAAATCTTGAGGACAAACCCCAGCAACCGGAAGATATAACGGTATCCCATTACCAGAGTAATTTGCAAAGTTGGATATACCGCTCCTTGCTTGCGCAAAAATATAATGTGGTAATCACAAATCCTCCCTATATGGCACCAACACCAAAGCAAATCGACTGGGTAAAAAAACACTATTCCAATAGCAAAAGCGACCTCTGTGTTGTTTTTATCGAGCGCAATCTCGGCCTGCTAGCAAAAGACGGATATCTGTCTATGATTACAATGCATTCGTGGATGTTTCTGACGAGTTATGAAAAATTCCGCCGGCAATTGATAACCTCAAATGATATCGTAAATATGATTCATCTGGGGGCAAGGGCCTTTGAGGAAATCGGTGGGGAAGTTGTACAGACCACCGCCTTCGTTATGTGCCAATCTAATATTTCTGACTATCGTGCTTCCTATATGCGCCTTGTAGATTATATTGGTCAGCAGGCAAAAGAGAACGCCTTCTTTACGGAAAGCAAGCATATATCTGCTAAGGAAAGCTATAAAAACATCCCCGGAAACCTAATTGCGTATTGGGTAAGCAAGGGCTTGCTAAAGGCATTTGAAAAGGGCAATCCCCTTGAGGAACTTGCATCGCCAAAGCAAGGGATGTCAACCTGTGATGTAAATAGATTTGTTAAGTTTTGGTATGAAGTGGATATTAACCGTACCAACATAATCAACCCCTTAAATCGAATATGGGTCAAATATAATAAGGGTGGCGAAAACAGAAAATGGTATGGCAACAGAGAGTATGTAGTTTTTTGGGGGACAAACGGAACAGCACTTAAAGACAATAATGCTACATTACGCAATCAAAATGCATATTTCAAGCCTTTCCTTGCATGGACAAAGGTAACTATGAATACCACGAGCTTTAGGTGGTTTGAGGAAGATTTCTTGTTTGATGGGGCGGGGGGATCTTTGTTTGTGGGGGATGGAAAGGATTCCTTGTATATCTTGGCTGGACTCAACTCTAAGGTGATGGCTGAGATGTTAAGGATTATTTCTCCAACAGTGAATTACAATGAAAATCATATCGGTGGGGTACCCATGATAATTGACGATGCCGTTAGAGAAATCGTTGAAAAATATGTTTTGGAAAACATTGAGCTATCTCGCGCTGATTGGGATAGTTTTGAAACTAGTTGGGATTTTGTACGGCATCCATTGCTATGTGGGGAAAGAACCATCCAAGCTGCTTACGCTAAATGGGAAGCTGCTTGCAATCAGCGATTTAGCAAGCTTAAATCCAATGAAGAAGCACTGAATCGTATCTTCATAGATATCTACGGATTGCAAGACGAGCTCACACCAGCGGTAGAGGATAAAGATATAACTATCCGTAAAGCCGACCTTAGCCGGGATATCCGTAGCTTTGTTTCTTATGCTGTAGGCTGTATGCTTGGCCGCTATAACTTGGATGGGCTTGTAGCCGTGGAGGATAATATAATCCCCATGGGGGACCAGGATTATTTTGAGAACGATATAGTAAGCCGATTTATTGATTTCGTCCGCGTCGTCTACGGCGAGGAAGCCTTGGGCGAAAACCTCGATTTTATTGCAAATGCTTTATACCCTACAAGCAACGGCACCGCGCAAGAGCGCATTCGTCAGTACTTCTTTAAGGATTTCTACAAAGACCATGTAAAAGTATATCAAAACCGTCCTATATACTGGCTCATGGACAGCGGAAAGAGAGATGGGTTCAAAGCTCTATTCTACCTGCATCGCTATGATAAACTTACCATAACCAAGGCCAGAACAGATTACCTCCACCCTCTTCAAAGAAAATACGATGCCGGAATCCAGCAGCTGGAAATGCTTGCAAATATTACCGAAAACAATCATGATAAAGCAGCCTATCGCAAGGAAGCAAACCTGTTGCAAGGAAAACTGGAAGAATGCCAGGCATATGACCTTGTGATATCCCATTTTGCTCATCAGCAGATTGAGCTTGACTTGGACGATGGTGTGAAGGTTAATTATGCTAAGTTCCAGGGTGTGGAGGTGCCTATGGATGATGGTCGGGTTGGGGTTATGGGCTTATTGTGGAGGATATAGGGGTATGGACAAAACAGCAATAAAAAACTATGCAGTAGCCGCCAGAAAAAAATTAATCGATGCTGTCAAACTTAAGGCAGCCAGCCTAGGCATAACATCAGACACCCCCCCATGCGCGGAGGATATGTTACGAAGCAAGGGTATTTTTTTGACCAGAGAAGAAGCCTCGGCGCGGCTACGCTTACACGGTATTATCAGCATGGCGCAATATAATCGTGATGGGCTGGCCTACATAATGGAAAATGTAGCCTACACATGGTTCAATCGCCTAATTGCCCTGCGTTTTATGGAGATAAACGGATATCTGCCTTCAAATATCCGCATTCTATCCAGCGAAGAACCAGGCAGGATAGAGCCGGATGCCTTACGGGAATCAGACCGCTTGGATTATGTAAAGCCCAATATAGTCAATGAGCTAAAAGCCGACACCGGAATCAATGCAACAGAGAAACTGTATAAATATATCCTGATATCCCAATGCAATGCCTTGGCGGATATTATGCCGGGGATGTTCCAAAAATTAAACGACTACACGGAGCTGCTATTACCGGATGCCCTATATAGAAACGGGGGTATAGTCCATGATTTAGTACATGCCATCCCGGAGGACAACTTCAAGAACGGTGTGCAAATTATAGGATGGCTGTATCAGTTTTATATATCCGAGAAAAAGGATGAAGTCTTTGCCGGACTCAAGAAGAATATCAAGATAAATAAAGATACCATACCAGCCGCCACGCAGTTATTTACACCGGAATGGATAGTAAAATACATGGTAGAAAACAGCCTGGGGCGGCTATGGCTGGAGAAGCACCCGAATGACGACCTGCGTAAAAGCTGGAAATACTACGTAGATGAAGCCGAGCAAGAGCCGGAGGTAGCCGAGGAGCTACGCATCATGCGCCAGCAAAGCCCCATCAACCGCCCGGAAGATATAAAGCTAATAGACCCCTGCATGGGCAGCGGTCATATTTTGGTATATGCATTTGATGTGCTATATCAGATTTACCAGAGCCAGGGCTACCACGAACGAGAGATTCCCAATCTAATTTTGCATCACAACATATATGGCCTGGACATAGATGACAGAGCAGGCCAGCTTGCTTATTTTGCCCTGATGATGAAGGCAAGGGGATATAACAGAAGATTTTTTAGGCAGGAGAGGGTACCCCAACCCATGGTCTACACAGCTGACGGTGACGAGGAGCTGTCGGAGTTTGGGTCCTTGGTAAAGGTAGAGGAACCAGGAGAAGAGCCCCAGCTGCCAGAAGATATAAACATCAACAACCTCGGGGTAGAACTAATATATGAGCGTGATATGTATGGGTGGAGATACCGCAGGCTGCTTGCACAAAAATATGATGTGGTGGTTACTAATCCGCCGTATATGGCCCCAACACCAAGGCAAGCTGACTGGGTGAAAAAGCACTACCCCAACAGTAAAAGTGATTTATGTGTAGTGTTCATTGAACGAAACCTAGACTTGTTGGCACAGCATGGTTATCTATCCATGATTACAATGCATTCTTGGATGTTTTTGTCGAGCTTCGAGAGGTTCCGTAATGATTTAATTGCTTCTAAGGATATTGTAAATATGTTGCACTTGGGTGCACGGGCTTTTGAGGAAATCGGAGGTGAGGTTGTACAAGCGACGACATTTACTATGTGTAAATCAAATGTGGCCAAATATGTAACTACATATAAGCGTTTGGTCGATTATATTGGACAACAAGCGAAAAAGGAAGCGTTTTGTATCGACAACAATGTACACACGTCTAAAAAAGAAGATTATGAGAAAATACCAGGCAGTCCTATTGCATATTGGGTTAGTCAACGGATGTTAGCCGCGTTTGAGAGTTGTGCTCAACTGGAGCAGCTTGCATCTCCAAGAAAGGGCCTTGCAACAACTGATAATGAACGGTTTTTGCGTTTGTGGCATGAGGTTGCCAACTACAAAATGCACATTGCGGCCGAAAATAAAGAACACGCAATAGCTCTTAAGCGTAAGTGGTTTCCCATAAATAAGGGTGGTTCCTTTAGGCGATGGTACGGTAACAAAGAGCATTTGGTGAACTGGGAAAACGATGGTCTTGAGATGAAACAGGCTATTGTTGAAAGATATCGTGGTGGTAGTTATACCAAGGAAATAAGGAGTGAAAATAGATATTTTCACAATGCTATAACGTGGAATGCACTTACATCTGCTGATGCAGGTTTTAGACTTTCTGATTATGGTGCGCTATTTGATTCTGCGGGTTCATCAATGTTTCCTTCAGATAAAAACATGTTTTACTTGCTTGGACTATTAAACACTAAGATAATTGGACAAATCCTTAATATTTTGAATCCGACGCTGAATTTCGGAGCTGGTACAGTAGCTAATCTTCCTATTGTTATTAACGATAATAGGAAGGAAGTGGTTGAGCAATTGGTTGAAGAATTGGTGAAGTTGTCACGAGATGACTGGGACTCCTTCGAAACAAGCTGGGATTTCCAAGTGCACCCACTTGTTACCCATCTCCACACAATAGAAGAAGCATACAAGCAGTGGGAATACAGCTGCAATGAGCAATTTGCCAGACTTAAGTCCAACGAAGAATCCCTAAACCGCATCTTCATAGATATCTATAACCTACAAGACGAGCTAACCCCAGAGGTAGACGACAAAGATATAACCATCCGCAAAGCCGACCTTGGCCGGGATATCCGCAGCTTTATCTCATATGCCGTAGGCTGCATGTTTGGCCGTTATAGCTTGGATGAACCGGGGCTTGTATTTGCCGGGGGCAAGTTTGACATTTCTCGCTATAAATCTTTTGTGCCCGTGGAGGATAATATAATCCCCATAGGGGCACAGGATTATTTCGATAACGATATCGGAAGCCGATTTATCGAATTTGTCCGCGTCGTCTACGGCGAGGAAACCTTAGACGAAAACCTTGACTTTATCGCCGATGCCCTTTATCCATCCGGCAGCTCCACCACCGGGGAACGTATCCGCCATTATTTCCAAAAAGACTTCTACAAAGACCATGTAAAAATATATCAAAAACGCCCCATATATTGGCTCATGGACAGCGGCAAAAAAGACGGCTTCAAAGCCCTTTTCTACCTGCACCGCTACGATAAATATACCGTTACAAGAGCAAGAACCGACTACCTCCACCCACTACAACGGAAATACGATGCCGCAATAGGACAGCTGGAAATGCTTGCAAATTTCACAGAAAATAACCATGATAAAGCAGTCCACCGCAAGGAAGCCAGCCTGCTGCAAGTAAAACTAGAGGAATGCCAAGCTTATGATCCTGTAGTGTCTCATTTTGCACATCAGCAGATTGTGCTTGACTTGGACGATGGGGTGAAAGTTAATTATGCTAAGTTTCAGGGTGTGGAAGTGCCTTTGGATGATGGTCGGGTTGGGGTTATGGATTTGTTGGGGAGAATATAAGAGTGACTGCTATTTTGCAGACGTGCCTAGAGAACTCAAAAATGAGAGGAGTATAGAAATGGCTATTAAGTCAATAAAGCTTGAAAACTTTACAGTGTTTGAAAACATCGAAGTTGATTTTTCCCCTGGTATAAATGTCTTCATTGGAGAGAATGGTACTGGTAAGACTCATCTGCTCAAGATACTATATGCCATAACAGATACCGTTAGGTATCAAAATTCATTTGTCGGACCTAGTGAGTTTAAAGGTGAGCCTGTGATGATTTCAAACAACTTTGATCATGTTATTTACCCTTTATTTAATGCTCCTGTAGAGGGATTAGCAGTAAACTTAATTAGGAATAAGTCTATAGATATTGAAAGCGCAAAAATTGAGGTTACAACAGATACCGAAATAATTACCTCCTATGTAGGTGGATTAGAATTTGTAACAGCAGTTAACGAATCAGACAAAAAAGGTAGGATATTTGAGCATGAAGCCCTTTTTATCCCTGCAAAAGATATGTTATCGCATAGCGGATTAGAAAATGATTTTGCTAAACGATTATTACCTTTTGACGTGACACAGATTAACATACTTAAAGATTTAAAAATCTCAAGACTGCGTGAGCAGACAAAGCTTTCGAGCGCATTGAAAATGAAAATATCAGCTAAAATAGGTGGCGAAGTTCTGTATAGGGATGGAGGATACTTTATTGATAGGGGGAATGCGCTAGTCAATATTTCTCTTGAAGCTGAAGGTTACAAGAAATTAGCTGTAATGTACCGAGCTCTAGACACAGGGTACTTACAGCCTGGGAGCATTCTTCTTTGGGACGAACCCGAAGCCAATCTTAACCCTAAACTAATCCCTATTGTAGTTGATATTCTAATGGAACTATCCAGGAATAAAGTACAGGTCTTTTTGGCTACTCATGAATACAATCTTATGAAATATTTTAGTGTGAAAAAGAAGGATAATGACCATGTGGCGTTTATCAGCTTACACAAGACAGAAAACGGGGTCATATGCGAAACAGAGGATGATTACAACCTCCTAGAGCATAATTCTATTGTTGAAGCTAACATTAAGCTCCTTGAAGATGATATTGAGGGGGTGTTTTAGTATGCAGGTACCTCCGGGGGATATGGTTTTTAGTGATATGAGGTTTAGGGATTTTGGAGCAGATAATTGCGACTGCTATCGAATAGAAGATTCAAATCTCTATAGAAAGTCATTACGTCATCTTGGATATAAGTCAGTAGAGTTTGTGGTATACAACTCCTCAGGCCGCGCGGGTGAAAGCATGTTGATTTTTGTGGAGGCTAAAACCACATTGCGACCACAAAACAGCAAGAGCAGGTTTTCTGATGAAATAGCGGATATATCGCAAAAATTTATGGATTCACTTCAAATAATTTGCGGTATTTGGCATGGTGGGCGAAAAGGCAAAACACAGCTTCCGGCTAACTTTGCACAGTTTTATGAAAGCGGGAAAAAAATTGTGTTTGCATTGGTAGTTAAAAACAGCGAAAAAAGAGAATTGCTAACTGTCGCAGATGCAATCTATAGGAAGCTACTCAAAGAAAGGCGACTGTGGAAGTTTGATGTAAAAGTGTTAAATGAGGAGCTATCCCAAAAAGAAAATCTTGTATTGGCGGAGGATTCTATATGAACCTAACAGAACTAAAAAAATCCCTAGGCCAACAATTCGCTCAGGATTTTTCTCGTGGTAGCAAGCGTAATATTATCTTCTGGTATGACGAGAATGCCGTGTTTGAAGATTTCATTGACGACCTCAGCTTGGATAATGCCAAGACCATTAAGCTATGTGATAATAACATGTTCGCAACCAAGCTCTACATAGAGGAAACAGACCCTGGTAGCAACCTGCTGGTCTACTCCCCCCAAAAACGGCCTGCCAATAGTGATAATTGGCTTGCGGATACTATCAAGTATAGCCAGATATTTTCTGCTGACCTGACTTCCCTTAACTTAGTAAATCTGGGGGTTGATAATGCCCTGCGCGGCGTTATTGCAAAGTATGAAAAATTTTTCACCTCTATCCAGCGGACTCAGAAGTTTCAAAGCTATCCACTTGCCACTTGTTCGGAGGATGAAATCCATATTGGTGTACTTTCAGCTCTATGCAAACTTCAAGCCCCTAGCCTAGACAATGCCGTAAAGACCTTGCTAGCCGAAATGATTAATAACGAGAATACCATATACGAAAGCATAGAAAAATTCGGCAGCATGGAAATATTTTGGTCCCTTATTAATAAGACCTATGGCTATGATTTTCCGGACCAAAGTCTTGAAAAGCTGGCTATTCTTCTTTTATGTAGCCATCTGTCCCATAGTGTCAAGCTTGATTTTTCGGCGCAGGCCTATGTATCCGGCAATCCTAATTGCTTTGTTTTTGCAGATAATCTTATGAGAAATAGTCAGTTTTCAGAGGACTACAATAAACTGGCGGTCTTTGTCGCAGATAAACTAAAACTTGCTGACCATGTATCAAAATGGACTATTGACGATGTGGTTGACTGCGATACCTTCGAGGATTTTGATAAATATATCATCGCTAGGATACGGGAGAATATAAATCATAAGGCAGGAGAATATGGGTATTATCGCAAAATTATCAATAGCCGAAAAAATCGCAGATTCTACCCTCACTTCCAAGCCCAGTACGAAACCCTACTTCATGCCTGTGACTACTTGGACCTTGCCACGCATCATAAGGATATAATGTCAAAGAGTACCCATGAGCTCTTTGAAGCCTATGTAAAGACCTATTACAAATTTGACGCAAGCTATCGGCATTTTGTCGCAGCTTATGACCGTCTAGAATGCAAAGATGATTTTAGTGAGATATTCGAAATGTTGGAGAACAGCTATACAAACCGATTCCTGAATGAGCTATCCATGAAGTGGAGCGCGCTTTTAGATGAAACTAATACATGGAAAACCCCGGGCATCACAGCCCAGCAACGGTTTTATAACCGGCATGTTGGGCATTTTGTGAGAGATAATGAGCGGGTTGTGGTTATTATCTCCGATGGCTTGAGGTATGAATCTGCCCAGGAATTAAATGAAATTATTAATCGCGAGCAAAAGGGTGTTGCCGAGCTTGATGTAATGCTTGGGGCAGTTCCCTCCACTACATCCCTTGGGATGGCTGCACTGCTGCCTCATTCCCAAATAGATATAACAGAAAAAGGTGAGTTTGAAATCAAGGGCATTTCCACAGAGGGGACTGAGAATCGTGGGAAAATACTGCAATTGGAAAAGAAAGACTCCATTGCTCTTCGTTATAAAAATATAGTTAATCTTAATCAGCAGCAGTTAAGCGAGGCTCTCAGTGCCAGCAAGCTGATTTATATTTATCACAATACGATAGACAGCGTCGGGGATAAAGAAACCTCGGAAAACGAAGTCTTTGAGGCAACTCAGAAGGCATTTAGAGAATTATCAAATCTTGTGCGCAATCTTAGAAACCTGAGCATAAGCGTATTAAATATTATTATTACCGCAGACCATGGATACATTTACCGCAGAACGCCTTTGCAGGAATACGATAAAACTCCAAAGCAGGATTTGGCAGGGGTAATAGGGGGCCGCCGTTTTCTACTCACTAAGGGTGATATTGAAAGGCAAGGAACCCATAACTTCCCAATGTCATACCTTACACAAAATCATAATGATATTTTTGCCATTATCCCACGAAGCACCAACTGCTTCAAGCTTCAGGGGGGAGGCAGCCGATATGTACACGGGGGAGCAACCTTGCAGGAGGTCGTAATCCCCGTAATAAAATTCAGAAGCGACAAAAACGCAAAACAGTCCATGGGTGCCACAAAGGTAAAAGTCGGCCTTACCAATCTTTCGAGAAAGATTACAAGATTTATCACTCATCTTTCATTTTTTCAAAACGAGCTTGTTGATGAAAAGCACCTTCCTATAACTATTACTGCTTATTTTGCCGATGAAGCGGGTAACCGTATTTCCAATGAAAATATTATCATTGCAGATAGCCGCAGCAAGAAGCCGGAGGATAGGGTATACAAAGAAAAATTCACCCTTAAGGATATGGCATACAAGAAAGATGCCAGTTACTACTTAGTCCTTAAGGATGAACGAGAAGTTGAATTGGAACGGATTCCTTTTGAAATTGATTTGGTCAATGGTGGAGGTATGCAATTAACGTAAATCCAACAATTGTCATTGCGAGAGTGGCGAAGCAATCCAGAACTCGCGTAAATGGCTGGATTGCTTCGACGCTTCGCTCCTCGCAATGACGTGATGGTCAGTGGTTTAAATCGATGCAATAAATTTCTGTCTTAGGGGCTCCAGTTCTTCGCATAGGGGGGCCAGGCTTTCTGGGATATTTATATTTTGTGGGCATAGGGGGGAGCAGATGCTACAGTTTATGCACTGGTCAAAGCCTTTGCCGTCCCTCACCAGCTTGCCGTAACCAATTCCGGCTCTAAACTCATTGGGGAATAGCTTGTACTGGTTGTATACTTCGAATAGGCGGGGGATACTTACCCCTTTTGGGCAGTCTATACAATAGCCGCAGTATGTGCAGGGGATAGTTTTAATGGACAGCATTATATCCCTGGCCCGCTCCAGCATTTCCGTCTCGGCTTTCGTCAGTTTTTCCGGGGATAATGCAAAGGTGCGGATATTTTCTTCTACCTGCTCCATATTGGACATACCGGAAATAGTCACGGCGGTATTGGATTTGTCCCGGCACCAGCGCAGTGCCCAGCCAGCGGGGGAATAGTCCTTATGCAGTATCTCCAAGGCGGCAGGGGGCGGTTCTGCTAAGTATTTGCCTCGCACAGGTTCCATTACCATACAGGGGATGTCCCGTTCTACCATTAGGTCATAGAACTTGCCCGTCTCCAGCATAATATCGTCTACATAGTTGTACTGAATCATTGCAAAATCCCATTTGTAGTTGTCTAGCAGCCTTTTAAAGGTATCGTAGTTGCCATGGTATGAGAAGCCAAGGAACTTGATGCGACCTGCCTTTTTTTGCTCCGTTAGGTAATCGTATATTTCGTGGCGGTCAACCAGGTCGTAACGATCTTCCCCTAAGCCGTGAATCATGTAAAAATCGAAGTAATCCACCCGGCAGTTGCCAAACTGCTCGTTGAAGATTTGTATCATGGCTTCTTTGGAGCTGATTTTCCAGGTGGGCAGCTTGGTCACGTAGTGATAGCTTTCCCGGGGATATTTTTTCAGGGTTTCCCCTAGGAAAGGTTGGGATTCGCCTCCGTGATAAGGGTCTGCCGTGTCGAAATAATTAACTCCCGCTTCATATGCACGGTCAATCATTTTTGCGGATAATTCCCAATCGATTTTGCCGTTTTCCAGGGTGGGTAAGCGCATTGCGCCAAAACCAAGTTCTGAGATTTCTACGCCTAGGCGTTTGTCGAATTTCTTTTTGATAGTCATTGGTTTCCTCCTTTTATAGCAGCCTTGTCATAAATAATGCCACTCCATAAATCGTCACAACCACTGCGGCAATCCAATCCCTTCCTGCCAGCCGCAGTACCTTCATCCTGGTCCTGCCAACATCCCCGCGATAGCACCTGGCCTCCATTGCCGTTGCTAATTCGTCTGCCCGTTTGAACGCGGATACGAATAGGGGTACCAAAATGGGAAGCAGGCTCTTTGCACGTTTTATTAGGCCGCCGGTGTCTAAATCCGCGCCTCTGGCTTTTTGGGCCTTCATTATTTTGTCCATTTCCTCTGCCAAGGTGGGGATAAATCTGAGTGCAATGGTCATCATCATTGCTATATCATGGGCAGGGACTTTGATAATCTTAAGGGGTTTTAGTAATGACTCGATACCGTCTGTGAGCTGAATGGGGGATGTGGTCAAGGTAAGAATTGAGGAGCCTGTGATTAGTAAAATCAGACGCACAGCCATTTGTGTGGCCATATTCACCCCTTCCATTGTGACCCTAAGAAACCCGAAGGCAAAAAGTACATTCTCCCCAGGGGTCATAAACAGATTAAGCACCACTGCAAAGCATAGAATAAATAAAATAGCCCTAAGCCCTCGCAAAAGAAACAGCACAGGCACTTTTGCCAGTTTTACTAGAAACAGTATAAACACAGCCGCAACACCATATCCCCCAAAGTGATTCACAAAAAACAAGGACGTAATGTAAAACATTGTGGCAAGTAGTTTAAATCGTGGGTCTATGCGGTGGATTACGGAATCCGAGGGATAGTACTGGCCGATGGTTATCCGGGTCATTTCGCCACCCCCAGTATGCAGTCTGCCAGGGCGTCGATTGTGAATATATTTGAGGGGATGGCAGGGTTGAGTTCTCCAAGGCGTGCGGCCAAGCGGCTTATTTGTGGAATGTCCAGGCCGATTTTAAGCAGTGTTTCAGCCTGGGAAAATACTTGAGATGGGGTATCGTCGTATAACAGATTCCCTTGGTTGAGGACGATTATCCGGTCTGTGAGACGGGCAGCGTCGTCCATGCTATGTGATACCAAGATTACGGTAATGCCCAGTTCCGTATGCATTTTTTTGATTTGGGCTAGGATTTCTCTTCGGCCTTGTGGGTCCAGGCCTGCGGTGGGTTCGTCCAAGATTAGGATTTTGGGGCCCATTGCAAGCACTCCTGCGATTGCGGCTCGGCGTTTTTCTCCTCCTGATAGCTCAAAGGGGGATTTTTCGTAGAACTCTTCTCCAAGGCCTACGGTTGTTAGGGATTTTTTCGTTTGGGATTCTATTTCCTCTGGGGTAAGCCCCATTCGGGTTGGGCCGAAGGCTACGTCTTTATAAACAGTGGGCTCGAAAAGCTGGTGTTCCGGGTATTGGAAGACTAGGCCTACTTTTTGGCGTAGGGCTTTGAGTTTGGTTTTATCGGCTGCGATGTCCTCGCCCTCGATTAGGATTTGGCCTGAGGTTGGCTTGAGTAGGCCATTGAGATGTTGGATTAAGGTGCTCTTGCCTGAGCCGGTGTGGCCTATCAAAGCTACCATTTCCCCTTGATTTATTGATAGATTTATGTCGTTTAAGGCTGTCATTTCGAACACGGAGCCTGGGCTATAGGTGTGGGTTAGATTTTTTATTTGGGTGACAACCTTTTCCCTGTCATCCCGGCCTTGAGACGGAATCCCCCCTACTGTGGAAATGGTAATGGAATCCTGGGCTGGTCGCAAAAGAAGGTCATTTTTGCTGCTCACCCCTGCAACTTGGGTCAAGCCCGGGATGACGGAGGGGGATGGTGTTGTCAGAGCTTTTTGAATGGCTGTGTCTTGTACAAATTCCTCGACAGTCATAATATCCTCGGCAACATCCAGACCCGATTCACGCAGCTTATGGGCAAGGGCAGTCACCGGTGGCACAGATAGTACATATTCCCTCATAGTCTCAACCTGAGAAAATACCCCACGAGGGGTATCATCCAGCACCACTTCACCATCATGCATCACAATAACACGCTTAGCAAGCACTGCTTCCTCCATGAAGTGTGTTATCAGGATAACGGTAATGCCCTCCTGGTTAAGGCGGGTTACGGTCTCCAGCACCTCTCGCCTGCCAGCAGGGTCAAGCATTGCCGTTGGTTCATCCAGTACAATGCAATCAGGGCGCATTGCAAGTACGCCTGCAATGGCCACCCTTTGCTTCTGCCCACCTGATAAATTATGGGGTGCCGATAAGGCAAAAGACTCCATTCCCACAGTTGCAAGGGTTTCGTCCACCCGCTGGCGAATTTCTGCCGGGGATACTCCCAAGTTCTCCGGCCCGAAGGCCACATCTTCTTCTACCACAGTGGCGATTATCTGATTATCGGGATTTTGAAATACCATCCCCACTGTTTGCCGGATAGTCCATAGGTTTTCTCTTTCCTTTGTGTCTTTCCCGTTTATCCATAATGTACCTTGAGTCGGCATAAGAAGTGCGTTAAGATGCCGGGCCAGGGTGGATTTGCCGGAGCCGTTGTGGCCTAAAATCGCCACAAACTCTCCGGATTTTATGGATATATCAATTTCTTTGAGTACATCAGGGGTTTGCCCTGTGCCTGGATAGGCAAAATATATTTTATCTGTTTTTATCATAATGAAATGATACCATATTTACGGGGTTGTGAGTAAGTAGGGGTGGTATCCCTGCCGCTATAAAAAAATGTTTGCCATCCATGTAAAAACCTGGTATAATGCCTATCGTTAACAATTCATATCTCACGAAACGGAAAGAGCGGGTGCCAACCCGCTCTTAAATTTTGTCCAAAAAGGGGATAACGATGTCAACCCCAAAGCTCGAACATCTCACAAATCTGCTGACCCCTGTGGTAGAAGCCCAAGGGGTAAGTCTATATGATTTGGAATTTATCAAGGAAGGCACCGCCCGCATCCTAAGGCTGTATATAGACAAAGAGCCTGGGGTGGACTTGGAAGATTGCGAACGGGTCAGCCGGGCTGCTGATGCAGTACTGGACGAACATGACCCTATAGAGCAATCCTACTACCTGGAGGTAAGCTCCCCGGGAGTAGAGCGCAAGCTTTCAAAGCCGGAACACTTTATGCGGTACACAGGCCATAAAATAGCCTTGCGCCTATACGGCCCCCTAGACGGCCGGAGGAAATTTACCGGGCAGCTTACGGAATATACAAAAGAAACGCTGACCCTGACAGAAGAAGACGGCACCATTCGTCACATTCCAGTATCCCAGATTGGGAGCTGTAAATTAATGGTATTTGACTAAAGGGAGGAACCCGTAAAAATGGACACCGGTAGGGAACTCATTGAAGCTTTAAACTTAGTAGCCCAGGAACGTGGTATAGATAAGGAATTGATATTCGAAGCAATAGAAGCATCCCTTGTTTCAGCCTGCAAACGCCAATATGGCCAAAATGCCGAAATCCGTGTAACGGTAAACCGGGAAACCGGCGTTTATACCGTTATGTCAAAAAAAGCCATCGTCGAAACCGTAGAGGACCCCGAAATCCAGATAAGCCTGGAAGACGCTCGTAAAATACACAGCAATGCGGAAATTGATGATGAAATTGAGCTGGTTGTAACCCCAAAGAACTTCGGCCGTATCTCTGCCCAAACCGCCAAGCAAGTCGTAACCCAAAAATTCCGGGAAGCGGAGCGGGAAATCCTTTATAATGAATTCATTTCCAAAGAAAATGAGATGGTAACCGCCGTAGTCCAGCGTATGGATAAGCGAAATGTTATTGTATCCCTTGGCCGGTTGGAAGCGACTCTCCCCGCAGGTGAGCAAATCCCACGGGAAAGATATAATTTCTCAGACCGTATCAAAGTCTATATATCCGATGTGCGCCAGTCTAGCAAGGGCCCAATCGTAAATATATCCCGGGCCCATCCGGAGCTACTTAGGCATCTTTTCGAGCAAGAGGTACCAGAAATCTATGACGGCACCGTGGAAATCAAGGCAATAGCTAGAGAGCCAGGCAGCCGTAGCAAGGTTGCCGTCTACACCGAGCAACCTAATGTAGATCCAATTGGAGCCTGTGTAGGCCAAAGCGGCCACAGAGTTAACCTAATAAGCGGTGAGCTTCGGGGCGAGAGGCTGGATATCGTACAGTGGAGCGAAGACCCGAGTAAGTTTATTGCCGCGGCCCTTTCCCCAAGTAAGGTTATCCAGGTGGCCTTAAGCCCATACGAAAACTCCGCAAAGGTAATAGTCCCTGATACCCAGTTGTCCCTTGCAATAGGCAAGGAGGGGCAAAATGCTCGCTTAGCCGCTAAGCTCACTGGGTGGAGTATAGATATAAAAAGCGAGTCCCAAATCGAGGGCACGGATTTCCTTGTGTTCCCCGTTGTAGAAAGGCCGGCTGAAGAGGTCTATGAAGAATACTACGAAGAAGAATACTACGACGAATACGATGACAGCGAAGAGTATTATGAAGAAGAAGAGTACTACGACGACGGAGAGTACTACGATGACGAATACTACGACGAGTACTACGAAGAAGCCCCAGCCCAAGCAGCAGCTACCGAGGAAGCAGCCACTTAGAAGATGCGTAGGCTGCAACCAAATGAAGGACAAGAAATCCTTGACAAGAATTGCCCGAAACAAAGAAGGGGCAATATATATTGACCCCACTAGAAAGCAGCATGGTCGAGCCGCATATCTGTGCTTAGATATTGACTGCTTAAAAAAAGCCAAAAAATCAAAGGGACTGGAGCGTTCTTTCAAGTGTTCTGTTTCCCTGGAAATATATGAAGAATTAGCAAAGCAACTTGAAGTGGTTTTGTGATAATCTCGGAGGTGGCTTGATGCCAAGAATTCGTGTACACGAATTAGCCAAACAACTCAATGTCGGCAGTAAAGAAGTAATAGCTAAACTTGCAGAGTACGGTTCCAGTGCGGGCAATTTTAGTTCCGTTACCAATGCGGATGTTGAGAGATTAACAAAGGATTTTTCATCGGGAGGAAAAGCCGGCGGTGAAGCAGCAGCCCCAGCAGTTCCCGAAGGCCAGCTTATTAAGCGTAAGCCCCGCCCCGAGAGTGAAGAGGTCAAGCCTCAGGAACAGGCAACGGCTGCTGAAGGCAAACCTCAAGAGCGCAGGCCACGACCTGTAGGTGAGGACGGAAGACCCCTGCCTCCTGTAGGCCCAGACGGGCGTCCCCTGCAACGTAGGCCACGCCCTGTAGGGGAAGATGGCAGGCCGTTGCCTCCATTGGGCCCTGATGGGAAGCCCTTGCCGCGCAGACCTCGTCCATTAGGCGAGGATGGAAGGCCGCTACCCCCGGTAGGCCCGGACGGACGGCCTTTGCAGCGCAGACCACGCCCTTTAGGTGAGGATGGTAGGCCGTTGCCCCCATTAGGCCCTGATGGTCAGCCTCTTAAGCGTAGGCCACGTCCACTTGGTGAGGATGGCAGACCATTGCCTCCATTAGGCCCCGACGGTCAGCCGTTAAAGCGCAGGCCACGCCCTGTAGACAGCGAAGGCAGACCCATAGGCCCGGACGGACGGCCCCTGCAACGCAGACCTCGCCCAGTAGGGGAAGACGGCAGGCCGCTGCAACGCCCTCAGCCCCCAGGAGAAGAGGCTAAGCCTCAACCCGTCGCGGAAGCAGCTTCCCTGGCACCGGGTTCCGTGCCCCCGGCAGTTACCACTCCCGTTGAAACTATTGCACCAGAAAAACATACTGAAACCCCAGCGGCTGTTGCCCAGCCCACACCTGCCCCTCTTCAAGGGGAAACCCCGGCCGAACCAAAGCCGAGGGATGCCAGACCTCCGCAAGGGGACCGTCCAAGGCGGGATGGAGAAAGACCACCTCGTCAAGATGGTAGACCCCCACGTCCGGATGGTCCAAGACCTGATCGTCCCCCTAGAGCAGATGGCTCAAGACCGGCCTATGGCGACAGGCCTCGGACTCCCCGCCCAGACGGTCAAAGACCACCCCGCCCGGATGGTCAAAGGCCACAATACGGTGACAGACCACCTCGTCAAGATGGCTCACGCCCCTATGGCGACAGGCCTCCCCGTCCGGACGGTCAAAGATCCCAATACGGCGACAGACCTCCTCGTCCAGATGGTCAAAGACCACAATACGGCGACAGACCTCCTCGCCCAGATGGTCAAAGACCACAATACGGCGACAGACCTCCTCGTCCAGACGGCCAAAGACCCTCATACGGTCAACGTCCTGGCGGCCCCGGTGCCCCAAGGGGCCCAATGTCTCCTGGCAGAGGCCCTGCAGGTGGTCCGCCAAGACCAGGCGCACCCCGAAGCGGCGGCCCTGGTACAGGCAGGCCCGACACCAAAAAGGGTGAGCCCACCAAGGACGATAGAAAGTCCCAATGGAGCCGCAGCTCTCAAGCACGTTCCACTCAAAAAGAAAAAAGCGAGCGTAAGGACAGCTACCTAAACCAAGGCCGCAATACACGCCAAGGTCGTGCCCCCAAGCCTGTTCATGTTAAAAAAATCATGCCTAAAATGCCTGATGTTACGGAAATCACCGTAGCAGCAGAAATTACCGTAAGGGACTTGGCAGAAAAGTTACATCGCTCCAATTCCGATGTTATCAAGGTCCTGATGAAAAAGGGCCTGATGGTAACTGCCAATCAGCTTATAGATTTTGAAACAGCTTCCCATGTGGCTGAATCATTTAATGTTTTAGTGGAAGAATATGTAGAGGTAGACGCATTCGACGCTGCATTCTCAGCGGAACCGGAAGACGAAATCAACTTAGTGTCCCGGCCGCCGGTTGTGGTCGTTATGGGCCATGTTGACCATGGTAAGACATCACTTCTCGATGTTATCCGCTCCGCAAATGTCCAGGCTTCAGAAGCTGGCGGCATAACCCAGCATATTGGTGCGTACAGTACCTCTATTAACGGAAAAGCCATCACATTTCTGGATACCCCAGGCCATGAGGCCTTTACCGCAATGCGTATGCGAGGCGCGCAAGTTACGGATATCGCAATCTTAGTGGTAGCCGCAGATGACGGTGTAATGCCTCAGACCATAGAGGCAATAAACCACGCCAAAGCCGCCGGTGTGGAAATCATAGTTGCCATCAATAAAATGGATAAACCCGGTGCCAACCCAGACCGCGTAAAGCAAGAACTTACAGAGCATGGCCTTCAATCTGAAGACTGGGGCGGCGAAACCATTACCGTTCCCGTTTCCGCCATGGAAAGGACCGGTATTGAACAGCTTCTTGAGATGATTCTCCTGGTAGCGGAAATGAAGGAGCTTAAGGCCAATCCCAACAAATCCGCCCGAGGTAGCATAATAGAAGCCAAGCTGGACAAAGGCCGTGGCCCAGTTGCAACGGTTCTCGTTCAAAGTGGAACCCTAAGAATTGGCGACCCTGTGGTAGCAGGTGCTTGTTATGGAAAAGTCCGTGCGATGACAGACAGTAGAGGCCGCAGCCTCATGGAAGCAGGCCCATCCACCCCGGTAGAAATCATCGGCCTTGCAGATGTTCCTGTAACCGGTGACGTAATCTACACCGCCCAAAGCGACAAGCAGGCCCGTCAGCTATCCGAAACCGTTGTAGCCAAGGGCAGAGTAAGCATGATTAAATCTACCCAGGGCAAGGTTTCCCTAGACGACTTATTCAGCCAAATACAAGCCGGTCAGGTCAAAGACCTGAATATCGTAGTCAAGGCAGATGTACAGGGTTCCGTTGAAGCCCTCCGTGGTAGCTTAGACAAGCTTACCAACGAGGAAGTACGGGTACGTATTATCCATACTGGTGTAGGTGCCATCAACGAATCAGATGTAATGCTAGCCTCCGCCTCTAATGCGATAATCATCGGCTTTAATGTTCGCCCAGACGTAAGCGCGAAATCCACTGCCGAATCCGAGCAGGTAGATATCCGTACCTACAGCGTAATCTACGCCGCAATAGATGATATCGAAGCCGCAATGAAGGGTATGCTGGACCCAGAGTTCCAAGAAAAAATCCTGGGCCATGCAGAAATTCGCCAGGTTTTCAAAGCCTCCAGTGTTGGCAATATCGCAGGTTGCTATATTAACGACGGCCGGATTACCCGCAATGCCCAAGTCCGCCTAGTCCGCGACGGCAGAGTAATCTACGACGGCCATCTCGAAGCCCTGAAGCGTTTCAAAGACGATGCAAGGGAAGTAGCTGCCGGATATGAATGCGGAATGCTTTTTAAAAATTACAGCGATATAAAAGAAGGCGACAGAATTGAAGCGTATGTCATGGAAGAAATCCCCAGGTAAGTACTGCAACGCGAATCCAACCACTTCCATTACCAAATATGAACAAAGGGAGGGAATCCCAAGGTGAAGCGTAACAGCACAAGGCTCACACGCATCAACGATGAAATCGTGCGGGTAACGGCAGAGACAATCCGCTCAGAAATGTCCGACCCGCGCCTAGGCTCCGTGGTAAGTGTTATGCGTGCGGAAACCACCAGCGATATGAAGTTCTGTAAAATCTATGTAAGTGTGCTGGGGGATGAAGCCAAGCAAAAGGACTCCATGGAGGCCCTAAAAAGCGGCACGGGGTTTGTGCGGAAGCGCATTGCCGAGGTCATAAATCTACGGGTAACTCCCGAGATTACCTTTGTGTTTGACGATTCAATAGAATATGGAATGAGAATGCGTAAGCTTATCGACGAGGTAAATCGTGGAACAAATAGTTGAGTTGTTGCGCGAGCAAGATAATTTTGTTATTGCAAGCCATACCGGCCCGGATGGAGATGCAATCGGGTCGAGCTTTGGTCTTGCGATGGCCCTGGCTAAGCTTGACAAAAAAGTCACTGTTATGTTGGAACCATATCCGACTAAATATAATATCATCCCGGGACGGGAGTTTTTATACACATATAAGACCCCTTTAGTTAATGACCTTTTTATCACATTAGATTGTGCCGACGTTGAAAGGTTGAGCTTTGCTCGGCCTTTTTTTCGTAAAGCAAAGACTACAATATGCATAGATCACCACGCCACCAACCCAGGCTTTGCTATGTATAAT